>NZ_JBASCI010000288.1:0-14412 GCF_049651565.1 Brooklawnia sp. | reverse complement strand
CCGGCCATCGACTCCGCATCGAACAGATCCCGCTGATCCCGCGATCGCCCCTGCACACGACCAAGGCTCCCGCACCCGGCCCCACCACCCGGGCACAGACACGCACTTGTTCAGCAGTCTCCTAGAGCCTGTTGCGTTTTCGGCGCGCCGTGCGGGGCCGGGGCGCAGGGTGCGAGCCGGGGAGCCGAGGCTGGAGCGCCGGGGAGCTCATGCAGCCGAGCCGGGAACCGGTGGGGAGGACCAACAGCGCGCAGCCTGGCCGGGCGCCCCCGGTGCTGGCATCACGCCGGGCTTTGACCGCGGCGTACACTCACTGGGCCAGCCGAGAACGCCACACCACCGGGAGCCCGATGCCCATTCGATCCGACATCCGAAACGTTGCGATCATCGCCCACGTCGACCATGGCAAAACCACCCTGGTGGACGCCATGCTCTGGCAGTCCGGAGCCTTCCGGGAGGGCGCCGACATCGACAACCGGGTGATGGACTCGATGGATCTCGAGCGCGAGAAGGGCATCACGATCCTGGCCAAGAACACCGCGGTGCGGCACACCATGGCGGACGGCGAGGAACTGCTGGTCAACATCATCGACACGCCGGGCCACGCCGACTTCGGCGGCGAGGTCGAGCGCGGCATCGAGATGGTCGACGGGGTCGTGCTGCTGGTGGACGCCTCGGAAGGTCCGCTACCGCAGACCAGGTTCGTGCTGCGCAAGGCGCTGGCCAAGCAGCTGCCCATCATCCTGGTGATCAACAAGGTCGACCGACCGGACGCCCGGATCGACGCCGTGGTCGAGGAGACCTACGAACTCTTTCTCGACCTGGTGGAGGACGACCAGACCGGTGCGCTGGACTTCCCGATCATCTACGCCTCGGCCAAGGCCGGCCGGGCGTCCCGCAACCAGCCCGCCGACGGGGAGTTCCCCGACCAGGCCGACCTGGAGTCGCTGTTCGAGACCATCCGCAGCCACATCCCCGCCCCCACCTACACCGAGGGCGCGCCGCTGCAGGCCCACGTCACCAACCTGGATTCGTCGCCCTACCTGGGACGGCTGGCACTGTGCCGGGTGGTGGCCGGCAACATCCGGCGGGGGCAGCAGGTCGCCTGGTGCCGGCGCGACGGCTCGATCAAGAACGTCAAGCTGTCCGAGCTGCTGATCACCCGCGCGCTCGACCGGGTACCGGTCGACCAGGCCGGCCCGGGCGACATCATCGTGGTCGCCGGGATCCCCGAAATCAACATCGGTGAAACCCTCGCCGACCCCGACGACCCCCGGCCGCTGCCGCTGATACACGTCGACGAGCCGAGCATCTCGATGACCATCGGCATCAACACCTCGCCGCTGGCGGGCCGCTCGGGCAAGCACCTGACCGCCCGGCTGGTGAAGAACCGGCTCGATCAGGAGCTGGTCGGCAACGTGTCGATCCGGGTGCTGCCCACCGAGCGTCCCGACACCTGGGAGGTGCAGGGCCGCGGCGAGCTGCAGCTGGCGGTGCTGGTCGAGATGATGCGACGGGAGGGTTTCGAGCTCACGGTCGGCAAACCCGAGGTGGTCACCCGGCAGATCGACGGCGTACTGCACGAGCCGACCGAGCGGCTGACCATCGACGTCCCTGAGGAACACCTGGGCACCGTCACCGAACTGCTCGGCACCCGCAAGGGCCAACTCGCATTGCTGACCAACCACGGCACCGGCTGGGTGCGGATGGAGTACGTCCTGCCCTCCCGCGGGCTGATCGGTTTTCGCACCGAGTTCCTGACCGCGACCCGCGGCACCGGGATCATGAACCACATCTTCGCGGGTTACCAGCCGTGGGCCGGCGAGATGCGTAACCGCGCGACCGGGTCGCTGGTGGCCGACCGGCAAGGACTGGTTTCCAGCTACGCGCTGTTCAACCTGCAGGAGCGGGGAACGCTGTTCGTCTCCCCCGGTGACCAGACCTATGAGGGGATGGTGGTCGGCGAGAACGCCCGTCCCGACGACATGGACGTCAACCCGACCAAGGAGAAACACCTGACCAACGTGCGGTCCTCAACAGCCGACGAACTGGAACGACTGATCCCGCCGCGCAAGATGAGCCTCGAGCAGTCCCTGGAGTACTGTGCCGCGGACGAGTGCCTGGAGGTCACCCCCGCGATCATCAGGGTGCGCAAGGTCGTGCTCAGCGCGCACGACCGGGCCAGGGCGCGGACCCGCGCCAAGGCCGCCGCGCAGGGCTGAGCTGCCTGGCTCTGACCGGGGTTCCACTCACACCGGCACCGCGCCACCGGCGAACCCGCATCGGACGCTTCGTGGCCTGCGCTGACCCGAAGGGGTTCGGTTGGGGATGCTCACGGCATTGCGCGCGATCGTGTACTCCGATGACGCCACCGCGACCCGGGCGTTCTTCAACGCAGTCCTGCAGTGGCGATTCGTCTGACAAGGGTGAGCGAGGGGACGTTGGAACTTTCACCGGCCACCAAGGGCATCGCACCGCTCACAATCACTGGTGCAGGATCTTCCCCCGCAGGCTGACAGGAGCCCGGATTGCTGCGGCCGCCAGGTCACCGATAGCAGATCCCTACCACCGGCCAGGACGCCGCGGCCTTCCCGTCACAACCTCGGACGGAAGTGCTCGCCCACCTCGGGGTCGACCAGCACTTCCTGGGACGCGGCGATGCCGCCGACGTCCAGGGTGGCATCCACGGGCACCGAACGCTTGACCAGCGCCAGGCCGATCGGGCCCAGTTCGTGGTGCTGCGCGCCGGAGCTGAGCGTCCCTACCGCGCGGTCGTCATTGATGATGGCGGCGCCGGGCGTCGGCAGGTCACCGTCGAACAGCAGCCGCACCAACCGCCGCGGCGGGCGGCCCAGGTTGTGCACGCGGGCGACGGTTTCCTGGCCGCGGTAGCAGCCCTTGTCAAGTGCGGTGCCGAACAGCCCGATCTCGTTGGGCAGGGTTCTGGCATCGGTGTCGATGCCGACCCGCGGCACCCCGGCGGCGATCCGGAGCGCCTCGTGCGCCCACTGCCCGGCCGGGGCTGCGTCAGGTCCGGCGTCCCCAGCCAGCAGCACCTCGCGGCCACCCGCCACCTTGGACGGGCTGGCCACCACCGATCCATCAGGGTCGGCCACTCTGGAGCCGAGCCACCACAGGTGCACGTCGTCCCGGGCCGCAAGTTCGACCGGCGTCCAGAACTTCATCGACTCCAGAAAGCCGAGCAGCGCCTGGCGGGCTCCGGGCTCGGTCCAGCACCAGGCGGTCTGGCCGTCGTCGACCACCGTGAAGCCGTGCTCGACGTGCCCGTTCGGCGACAGCAGCAGCGCATCGGCCGCCTGGCCGGGCCGCAGTTGGTCGAGCGCCTGGCTGGTCAGGGTGTGCAACCAGCTCAGCCGCTGGTCACCAGTCAGCGTGAAGACCTCGCGGTTGGTCAGCCCGACCGCGGCCGAGCCGGCCTCCATGGCGCGCTGCTCACCCAGCGGATCGCCGAAGTGCCACGCCATCCCGACGTCCAGGCCATCGGTCACATCAACCCTCATGCCCGCACCAGCCTCCCCCACATGTAGGACTGCATCTCGACATCGGCGGTGGCCCGGTCGAAGGCCCACATCAGCTCGCCGTCGACGTTGCCGTAGAGCCGGTGCCCACCGGTGTACGGCAGGGCTGCGGTCTGGGTGCGGGCCACCAGATCGGTGGTCAGCTCGATCCGGGCGCCCTGCAGCGCGCCGACCCAGACCTCCACCCAACCCTCCGGGCTGGTCATCACCACTTCGAGCTTGCCGTCGCCGGCCGGACGCCAGAACCCGGTCTCCATCGCCAGCGGTGCCGCCGGTTGCCCATCGGGGTCCAGCGTCCAGGTCTGCGAGAGGTAGTGTAGAAAGGGGCCCCGGTTGGTGGCGAAGTCGATCTGCTGACCGAACTCGAAGTCCCCGACCCCCGGCCAGTTGCCGTGGCCGTTGCCCTCCCAGCGCCCGATCAGCCAGGCCATCGGGGTCAGCGCAGTGTCAAGCTCGGCGGGAATCTCGAATGGCACGTCTGCTCCTGTCAGCTTGTTCAGTGTCGTGCGGTGTCCGCGACACGGTGGCCAGGATCTGCCACAGCACGACCAGCGCAGCGATGCCGATCTGGACGGCCACGCCGGCCAGCGCGTAGACGGTGAACTGGGCCACCGGTCAAGCCTAACCGAGCCACCGAAAACGGCCGTGCGCGCTGCATTGCCGCGTGTGCCGGGTGTCCGAGGGCGGGCGGTCGGGGTGGGCCGGGTGTCCGGGGAGTCGGGCCGCTCGGGCCCCTACCCTCCACGCACAACGCGGAGGTCGTGCAGCATAGTCGCTACGCGTTCTTCCGCAGCGTTGCCCTCGGATGTAATCGGCCTGACTCCAGCCTGGCCCCAGAAGCAACCCTTCCCTCCGCGCGACTCCAATCGAGCCCGCGGCAGGCACTGCTCTCACTCCTCCACCGCTACTGCCTGGGCGGAATTTCCGGTTTTGGCACCCTCAAACCGAGTTACATCGATTCAATCGCCGCAGACGGCGTTCCAGCGTGCCAGAACCGGAATCCTGGTCCTGCACCACGTCCTCCGACGGCCACCCGCACCTGCAGCTCCGGCTCTTCTGGACCCGGTTTGGGCTGAGGATCCGCTGGCGGCCCTGGCCGGGGCGCCTTGTGGCTGCCGTCACATCAAGTGCCGGCCGCATCGCGCACTTGAGTCCCCCAGGGACGGCATAGTGCACGCCCAGCGCCCTCAAGGCGAGCAATTACCCACCCCAGGGCCGGCATAGTCCACGCCCAACGCCCTCAAAGCGCGGGCAGTCCCGCCACGGGGGCTGATCGCGACCGACCGGGATGCCGCGGGCAGGTGCGTAAGGTGTGGTGCCATGCGAATCGTGCTGCAGCGGGCCAGCTCCTGCCGGGTCGTCGTCGACGGCGAGGTCACCGGGCAACTGACCAGGCCCGGACTGGTCGCCCTGGTCGGGATCACCCACGACGACACCGAACAGGTCGCCCAGCGGATGGCCGAGAAGACCTGGTCGTTGCGGATCTTCGAGGGCGAACTGTCCGCCTCCGACCTGGCCGCGCCGATCCTGGTGGTCAGCCAGTTCACCCTCTACGCCGACACCCGCAAGGGACGCCGGCCGTCCTGGAACGCCGCCGCGCCCGGCCCGGTCAGCGAACCGCTGGTGGACGCCTACGCCGCCGCCCTGGCCGAACTCGGTGCCGAGGTGTCCGCCGGGGTCTTCGGCGCCCACATGCAGGTGGAGTTGGTGAACGACGGGCCGGTGACGATCATCCTCGACTCCGATCAATGGGGTCGCCGTCCCGGGCGTTAACCCAGGCGATGGGTATCCTGAACCAGTAATCCGCGGGCAGCAGAAGGTGGACAGCATGGCGCAGATCGTGTTCGTCACACCGCGGGGCACTCCGGTCGGCCCACCCCCTGCCATGGAACTGCTGTCCCACAAGCTGATCCACGTCACCGGCGGGGACGCCGTCGCCGAGCACGCCAGCCAGGTCAGCCTGGTGCTGGTGGACGCCCGGACCGACCTGGTCGCGGCCCGCACTGCCTGCCTGGTGATCCACGCCGGCGCCGACCTGCCGGTGCTGCTGCTGGTGCCGGCAGCCGGGTTGTCGGTGGTCGGGGTCGACTGGCGAATGGACGACTTCGTGCTGGCCGACGCCGAGCCGGCCGAGTTCGAGGCCCGCATCAGGTTGCTGCTGCAGGCCGAACCGGTGACCAAGACCCTCAGCGCCGGCCCGGTGGTGGTCGATGAGGACGCCTACTTCGCCACCGTCGGCGGGCAGCCGCTCGACCTCACCTACACCGAGTTCGAACTGCTCAAGTACCTGGTCGCCCATCCCGGCCGGGTGCTCACCCGCGAGCAACTGCTCAGCGAGGTGTGGGGGTACGACTACTTCGGGGGCGCCCGCACCGTCGACGTCCACATCAGGCGGCTGCGGGCCAAGCTCGGGCCAGAGTACGACGCCTGGATCGGCACCGTCCGCAACGTCGGTTACCGGTTCGGCGCGAACCGCTGACCCAAAGGCTGCCGTGCAACGCTTCCGCGGCCGGGTTGGTGGGTATTGTCGTGCGATGATCACCGAGCACACCGCCCTGTCCGAACAGCAACGCGAAGCCGTGCTCGCCCTGGCCGAGCGCGTTGCGGCCGCCGATCGGGTCAGCCCGCTGAACGAGGCGGCGCAACTGGCGCTCGCCGACCAGGGCAGCGGCGACGTCATCCACTGGCTGGTGGAGGCCGATGACGCGCTGATCGGCTACGCCCAGCTCGACCGCCGTGACGGCAGCGTCCAGTTGTTCATCACCCCCAAGCGGCGTCGCAAGGGCTTCGGGCAGCAACTGGCCCAGCAGGTGATGAAGTCAGGCCTCGCCAGAACCTGGTGGGCGTTCGGCGACCGGCCGCCTGCCCGGGCGTTCGCCAACTCGCTCGGCCTGGAAGTGGTTCGTGGGCTGCTGGTCATGACGCTCGACCCCACCGACCGTGACGAGGACGAGCCGGCCGAGCCGCCGCCGGGGGTCAGCATCGACCACTTCCGGGACGCCGACCTGGAGCGGCTGGTCGAGGTGAACGCCGCAGCCTTCGCCAACCACCCCGAGCAGGGCGCCCTGACCGTCGACGACTTCCGGGCCCGGATGGCATCCGACTGGTTCCGCCCCGACGACCTGCTGGTGGCCCGCGACGTCACCGGCGAACTGGTGGGCTACCACTGGACGAAACTCACCACTGTCGACGGCAAGACCCGCGGTGAGGTCTACGTGCTCGGCGTCGACCCAAGCCAGGCCCGTCGTGGCACTGGCCGGGCACTGCTGGACGCCGGTATCATTCACATGCGTTCCCGGGGGGCGTCACTCATCGACCTGTATGTAGAGGCGTCCAGTGAGCGCGTCGTGGCCATGTACCGAACCGCCGGTTTCGAGGTCACCAACATCGATGTCGCCTACGGTCCAGTCGAGGAGCTTTGATGGACGTCCAATCCGCCGCACCGATCGTGGCGGCCGCCGCCCCAGGCGCGGACGCCCGGCTGCCCGAGGGCAGGTACTCCGATCGGGAGTTGAGCTGGTTGGCGTTCAACAACCGCGTACTCGACCTCGCCAAGGACGCCTTGCGCGTCCCGCTGCTGGAGCGCGCCAAGTTCCTGGCGATCTTCTCGTCCAACCTGGACGAGTTCTTCATGGTGCGGGTCGCCGGCCTGCAGCGGCGCATCGACGCCGGGGTGGCGGTGCCCTCCAACGCCGGCATCCTGCCGCGTGAGCTGCACGACGCCATCCTGACCCGGACCGCCGAGTTGGTGGCCGACCAGTCCCGGGTCTTCAGCGAGGACGTGCGACCGGCGCTGGAGTCCGAGGGCATCCGCATCCTGCGCTGGCACCAGTTGACCGAGACCGAGCAGCACCGCATGCACCAACTGTTCAGTGAGCGCATCTTCCCGGTGCTGACTCCGCTGGCGGTCGACCCCAGCCACCCGTTCCCCTACATCTCCGGGTTGTCGCTGAACCTGGCGGTGCTGCTGCGCCACCCCACCACCGGTGGCCGCCAGTTCGCCCGGGTGAAGGTGCCCGCCATCCTGTCCCGGTTCGTCGCGCTCGGCGAGGGCCGGTTCATCCCGCTGGAGGAGGTGATCATCCAGCACCTCGACGAGATCTTCAGCGGCATGCAGGTGCTCACCCACACCGTCTTCCGGGTCACCCGCAACGAGGACGTCGAGATCGAGGAGGACGACGCCGAGAACATCCTGTTCGCCCTCGAGAAGGAACTGCTCAGCCGCAAGGTCGGGCGTCCGCCGGTGCGGCTGGAGGTGGAGGACAGCATCGAGCCGGAGATGCTCAGCCTGCTGATGAGCGAACTGGACATCTCGCCGAAGGAGGTCTTCCGGCTCTCCCCACCGCTCGACCTGACCGGCCTGTTCGCCCTGACCAGCATCGACCGCGAGGACCTCAGCTACCCGGGCTTCCTGCCCAAGACCCATCCGGACCTGGCGCTCGGCATCGAGACCAGCCAGCCGGCCGACATCTTCACCGCGCTGCGCAAGAAGGACGTGCTGGTCCAGCACCCCTACGACTCTTTCGCGACCAGCGTCCAGCGGCTGGTCGAACAGGCCGCCGCCGACCCGCAGGTGCTGGCCATCAAGCAGACTCTGTACCGCACCAGCGGTGACTCGCCGATCGTGGACGCCCTGATTGAGGCGGCGATGGCCGGCAAGCAGGTGCTGGCGCTGGTCGAGATCAAGGCCCGCTTCGACGAGCAGGCCAACATCGCCTGGGCGCGCAAGCTGGAGAAGTACGGCGTCCACGTGGTGTACGGCATGGTCGGGCTGAAGACCCACTGCAAGCTGATGCTGGTGGTGCGGGACGAACCGGACGGCCTGCGCCGTTACGCCCACGTCGGCACCGGCAACTACAACCCGAAGACCGCCCGGCAGTACGAGGACATGGGGTTGCTGACCTGCAACCCGATAATCACCGACGACGTGGCCAGGTTGTTCAACCACCTGTCCGGGATGACCCAGGAGACCAACTACCGCCGGCTGCTGGTCGCGCCCGAGGGCATCCGCAGGGGCCTGATCAGCAACATCGAACGCGAGATCACCAACCACCGGGCCGGTCTGCCGGCGCGGATCCGGATCAAGGTGAACTCGGTGGTCGACGAGGCGATCATCGACTCCCTGTACCGCGCCTCGATGGCCGGGGTGCCGGTCGACATGTGGGTGCGCGGCATCTGCGCGATCCGGCCGGGGGTTCCGGGGCTCAGCGAGAACATCCGGGTGCACTCCATCCTGGGTCGGTTCCTGGAGCATTCCCGGATCTTCTGGTTCGAGAACGGGGGTCGGCCGGTGGTGGGAATCGGCAGCGCCGACCTGATGCACCGCAACCTGGACCGCCGGGTCGAGGCGATAGTCTCCATCACGAACAGAGGGCACATCGCGCAGATAAACGAGTTGTTCGAGTTGGCCTTCGACGACCAGACCGTGACCTGGCGACTGACCGACCGGGACTGGACGCCGGTCACCACCGACGCCGAGGGCAAGCCGCTGCGCGACATCCAGGAGTACTTGATCGAGCGGGTCTCGACGCGGAGGCATTGACATGGCAGGCGGGATCATCAGCGCCAGCGGCGCGGTCGTGCTGAGAGGGCCGGACGACGAGCGCGAGGTGCTCGTGGTGCATCGTCCCGCCTACGACGACTGGAGTCTGCCCAAGGGCAAGGTGGGTACTGACGAGTACCTCGCCGTCACCGCGGCCCGCGAGGTGGCCGAGGAGACCGGCTACCGCGTCCGGTTGCTGCGCAACCTGCCGCCAACCAGCTACCAGGTGGCGGGCCGGCCGAAGACGGTGCACTGGTGGCTTGCCGAGCCGGCCGCTGACGAACCAGGCCCACTGGAGGGTGAATCAGACGCGGCCGAATGGTGGCCGGTGCAGCGCGCCATCGCCCGGCTGACCTATCCCGACGATGCAGCAACCATCGTGGCCGCCCTGCGCCAGCCGGACGCCGCCCCGCTGCTGGTGGTTCGGCACGCCAAGGCGATGAACCGCAAGCAGTGGCAGGGCCGTGATGCTGATCGCCGGCTCACCGAACGCGGTCGCCGGCAGGCGAAGGCACTGGTCGCGCTGTTCGAGGCGTTCGGTGTGACCGAACTGGCCAGCTCCAGTTCGACCAGGTGCATGCGGACGCTGATCCCCTACGCCGAGCATGCCGGTCTGGAGGTGCGGTCGATTCCGGCGCTGAGCGAAGAGGCGGCCGAGGCCGACCCGAACGGGGTGGTGCAGGCGATGGCCCACCTGCGGTCGGCGATGCAGGACGCGTCCGGCGCGATGGTCATCTGCGGACACCGCCCGGTGCTGCCCGCGATGTTCGACTTCCTGGGGGTGGCGCCCGTCCGAACGCTGAAGCCCGCCGAGGTGGTCGTCGTCCACCCGGGTGAGCAGGGGCAGCAGCGGCAAACGCACCACATTCCGCCTGTGCTGTGAGGTTTGCGGGGACGAATGGCCGAGCCGACCCGCAACGTCCCCGATCTGTTCACCGTCCGTTCACTTGGCACTGGTGGTTGTGTCACTGACCTGCCCTACGTTCGGTGTCGAAGGATCCTATTGGGTCCACCCGAAACAGGACACAATCCCTGGAGGAAACGAAGTGAAGACTTTGCGCACGGGCGCCGCCCTGGCAGCCGTCGCCGCCCTGACCCTCACCGCTTGCGGCGGTGGCTCAGGCTCGAGCGACGCCACCGCGACTGACGCCACCACCGCCGCAGCCGGCGGCCTCAGCGGCACGTTGCAGGGCATCGGCGCCTCCTCGATGCGCGCCGCCCAGGAGGTCTGGCGGGCCGGCTTCCAGACCGCGAACCCGGAAGTCACTGTCAACTACTCCCCCGACGGCTCGGGCGCGGGCCGCACCGCGTTCATGGACGGCGCCGCCGACTTCGCCGGCTCCGACCGGGCTTTGAACGACGAGGAGATGGCCGGCGCGTTCTCGCACTGCGCCGAAGGCACCCAGGCGATCAACCTGCCGGTCTACATCTCGCCGATCGCCATCATCTACAACCTCGACGGCGTCGAGGAACTGAACCTGAGCGCCGAACTGGTGGCTCGGATCTTCCGCGGCGAGATCACCAACTGGAACGACCCGGCCATCGCCGAACTGAACCCGGACGCCACCCTGCCCGACCTGGGCATCACCCCGGTGCACCGCTCGGACAACTCCGGCACCACCGAGAACTTCACCGAGACGCTCGGCCAGGTCGCCCCGGAAGTCTGGACCGACGAGGCCGACGGCGAGTGGCCCGAGGGTCTCGGCGGTGAGGCTGCGGCCCAGACCACCGGCGTGGTCGCCGCCGTCCAGAACGGCACCGGCACCATCGGCTACGCCGACACCTCCGGCATCCCGGAGTCCATGACGGTCGCAAACTACTCGCTGGACGGCCGCACCGACCTGGTCGGCCCGACCGCTGAGGCCGCCGCCCAGATCGTCGGCGCCTCGGAGAAGGTCGAGGGCCGCGCCGACAACGACTGGTCGCTCGAACTCGACCGCACCGCGGCCGGCTACCCGTTCGTCCTGGTCGCCTACTCAATCGCCTGCGAGCAGTACGCCGACCCCGCCACCGGCGAACTGGTCGGCGCGTACCTGAGCTACGTCGCCTCCGAGGACGGCCAGCAGGCCGCCGTTCCGCAGGCCGGCAACGCCCCGCTCGCCGGGGAACTGGCCGAGAACGTGCGTCAGGCTGCTGCGGCGATCAAGTGACCCTAGGCTGACCACTGATCAACAACACCACCAGGTGCGCCCCGGGTCGAGCCACGGCCCGGGGCGGGCATCGGTCCGGAACCAAGCAACTTGACTGAAGCGGAGAACCGTATGTCAGCACAGCAATCGGAGGCCCTGGACACCGGGCCTGATGTGCCTGACCAATCACTGACCAGCTCGCGCGCTCACCTGGGTGACGGCATCTTCAAGGGCGTCTCGATCGGGTCCGGTGTGCTCATCCTCGCCATCCTGGCCGCCGTGGCCGCCTTCCTGATCATCCAGGCCGTTCCCGCCTTCATCGGCGATCCGGAGGAGATGCAGTTCGGCAGCACCTGGTCGTACGTCGCGCCCTACCTGTTCGGCACCATCTGGTCGTCCTTCCTGGCGCTGCTCTTCGCGGTGCCGGTGGCGGTCGGGATCGCGCTCTACATCTCGCACTACGCGCCCAGGCGGCTCGCCACCCCGGTGGCCTTCGTGATCGACCTACTGGCGGCGGTGCCGTCGGTGGTCTTCGGCCTGTGGGGCATCAATGTGATGGCCCCGGCGATGGTGCCCCTCTACCAGTGGCTGAACACCTACCTCGGGTTCATCCCGTTGTTCGGCGGCGATGTCTCGGGCACCGGCCGTACCATGCTGACCGCAGCGCTGGTGCTGGCGATCATGATCCTGCCGATCATCACCGCGCTGTCGCGTGAGGTCTTCCTGCGCACCCCCGGCCTGCAGGAGGAGGCCTCGATGGCGCTGGGTGCCACAAAGTGGGAGATGATCCGCCAGGTGGTGATCCCGTTCGGCCGGTCCGGCATCGTGTCGGCCGCCATGCTCGGCCTTGGTCGCGCCCTCGGCGAGACGATGGCGGTGGCGATGGTGCTGTCGGGCGGCCGGACGATCACATTCCAGCTGCTCAGCTCGCAGAACCCGAACACCATCGCGTCCAACATCGCGCTGGCCTTCCCCGAGGCAGACCGGCACGCGGTGCCGCAACTGATCGCGACCGGCCTGGTGTTGTTCGTCATCACGTTCCTGGTGAACATGGCCGGCCGCGCGATCACCGGCGGCAAGTTCCGTCCGGTGTTCAACGCCGCCCGGGCAGGCAAGGAGGACTCCGAATGAGCCAGCGAGTCACCGACGCCCCCCGGCCGGACGCCGACCGGACGCCGTCCTCCGCTGCGGCCGCCTACCTGCGGGCCGGCAGCCAGGACCTCACTGCCGGGCAGTTGCCGAAGTTCACCGACATCTCGCTGCTGGTCATCATGGTCGGAGTCGCGGCCGCGCTGCTCGCGCTGTTCGGCAGCCTCAACCTGGCCGGCGCGGTGGTGCTGGGAGTGGTGCTGTTCCTGGTCACGATCTTCGCGCTGTCGTACAGCGTCGAGGGCCAGCGCCGGGCGGTCGACCGGCTGGCCCGGTACGTCATCCTCGGCGCGTTCATCGTCGCGCTGGTACCGCTGGCGTCCCTGCTGTTCGAGGTGGTCAGCAGCGGCCTGCCGCGGTTCGACTGGCAGTACTTCACCGAGACCAAGCGCAATGTGATCGGGGAGGGCGGCGGCGCCGCGCACGCCATCATGGGCACGCTGATCGTCACCGGCATCGCGACCCTGATCTCGGTACCGATCGGCCTGTTCACCGCGATCTACCTGGTGGAGTACGGCGGCGGCTGGTTGAAGCGGCTGATCACCTTCCTGGTCGATGTGATGACCGGCATCCCCTCGATCGTCGCCGGCCTGTTCGCCTACGCACTGTTCTCGACACTGCTCGGCCCGGGCTCGAAGTCGGGCCTGGCGGGGGCGATCTCGCTGACCGTGCTGATGATCCCCTACGTGGTGCGCAACTCCGAGGAGATCATCCGGCTGGTTCCCAACACGCTGCGCGAGGCGTCCTTCGCGCTCGGGGTGACCAGGTGGCGCACGATCGTCAAGGTGGTGCTGCCGACCTCGATCTCGGGCATCGTCTCGGGTGTGATCCTGGCCATCGCCCGCATCATCGGCGAGACCGCGCCGCTGCTGGTGACCATGGGGTTCACCAACTCGATGAACACCAACCCGCTGCCCACCGGCGGCAACGGTGTCAACCCGATGACTGCCCTGCCCGTCTTTGTCTACTACGAATACACTCGACCGGGACGCCCACAGCAGGCCTTCTTCGACCGGGCCTGGACCGGCGCGCTGATCCTCGTCCTGATCGTCATGGTCCTGAACATCATCGGCCGGCTGGTCGCGAAGAAATTCGCCCCGAAGATCAATCGCTGAGAGCTCTCGCAAGGAAGAAAGCGAAACAAGGCAAATGGCCAAGCGCATGGAGTTGAAGAACCTCAACATCTACTACGGCGATTTCATGGCCGTGGAGGGGATCGACATGGTGATCGAACCCCGGGCCGTCACCGCGTTCATCGGGCCCTCGGGCTGCGGCAAGTCGACCGTGCTGCGCACGCTTGACCGGATGCTGGAGCTGACGCCCGGCGGACGGGTCGAGGGTCAGGTGATGCTGGACGAGCAGGACATCTACGCGCCCAACGTAGACCCGGTCCGGGTGCGCCAGCAGGTTGGCATGGTCTTCCAGCAGCCCAACCCGTTCCCCACCATGAGCATCCGCGACAACGTGCTGGCCGGCATCCAGCTGAACGCCCGCCGGATGCCCAAAGCGCAGAAGGACGAGATCGTCGAGAGTTCACTGCGCGGGGCGAACCTGTGGGAGGAAGTGAAGGACCGGCTCGAGTCCCCCGGTAACGGGTTGTCGGGTGGCCAGCAGCAGCGGCTCTGCATCGCCCGTGCGATCGCCATCCAGCCCGAGGTGCTGTTGATGGATGAGCCGTGCTCGGCGCTGGATCCGATCTCCACCCTCGCCATCGAGGACCTGATCCAGGAACTCAAGGAGAACTACACCGTCGTCATCGTGACCCACAACATGCAGCAGGCATCGCGGGTCTCCGACAAGACCGGCTTCTTCAACATCGAGGGCACCGGCAAACCCGGCCACCTGATCGAGTTCGACCTGACCGAGAAGATCTTCACCAACCCGTCACAGAAGGACACTGAGCGCTACATCACCGGCCAGTTCGGCTGATCGGCGGCCCAGCGGGACGCGTGGTGCCGCGCCGCGTGGCTGGGCGGCTCGTCGGTTGGCGTCATCCGCAGGACGCCGGGGTTGGGCCCGGAGGCTCCGCGCTCTGGGCCCGGCTCGTAGGCCC
>NZ_JBASCI010000287.1:0-6747 GCF_049651565.1 Brooklawnia sp. | reverse complement strand
GCGCGCATCCGGCGAGGAGGAAGCCCCCTACGTCACCCCGTTGGTGCGCAAGATGGCGGCCGACCTCGGCGTCGACCTGAACGCCATCACCGGCACCGGTGTGGGCGGACGCATCCGCAAGCAGGACGTCCAGGCTGCGGCCGATTCCGCCAAGGCGGCCGCCGAGGCCGAGAAGGCCGCCGCTGCCGAGCAGATCAAGGCGGAGGCCGAGAAGACCCCACCCGCCGCCCCGACCGCGGCAGCCGAGAAGAAGGCCGGCCCGCCGGCTGCGGACGAATCCGGCAAGCGCGGCACCACCGAGAAGATGAGCCGGTTGCGCACCATCATCGCCAGCAGGATGGTCGAGTCGCTGCAGACCGCGGCCCAACTCACCGCCACCGTCGAGGTCGACCTGACGGCCATCAGCAAGCTGCGCGCCATGGTGAAGGACGACTTCCGTCGCCGCGAGGGCGCCGGCCTGACCTACCTGGCTTTCATCGCCAAGGCTTCGGTGGAGGCATTGAAGGCGTTCCCGATCGTCAATGCGTCCATCGACGAGAAGAACATCGTCTACCACGGTGCCGAGCACCTGGGCATCGCGGTCGATACCGAGCGTGGCCTGCTGGTCCCGGTCATCAAGAACGCCGGCGACCTCAACGTCGGTGGCATCGCCAGGGCGATCGCCGACCTGGCGGCCCGCGGACGCGACAACAAGCTGAACCCCGATGAGCTGGCCGGCGCCACGTTCACCATCACCAACTACGGTTCGGCGGGCACGCTGTTCGACACCCCGATCATCAACCAGCCCAACTCGGCGATCCTGGGCACCGGCGCGATGGTGAAGCGGCCAGTGGTGGTCTCCGATGAGTTCGGCAACGACGTCATCGCGATCCGCGACATCATGTACATCTCGATGACCTACGACCACCGGTTGGTTGACGGCGCCGTTGCGGCCCGCTTCCTGTCCGCGGTCAAGGCCCGGCTCGATGCCGGTGACTTCGGCAGCGAGTTCGGTCTGTGATCTGAGGCAGGCGACGAGCGCCGCGGACCCCCGGGGTTCGCGGCGCTCGCGCGTCATGGGTAGCATGGACCTCCCCGGCCGGCGCTGATCACTGCTGCGCAGAACCGGGGCTGACTACGACAAGGCGACGGAGCAAGCGATGGCTAAGAGCGAGCGGGCCAAGGAGTTGGCCGAGAAGCAGAAGGCCGAGGCCAAGGCCCTGCGGGAGAAGAAGCGCAACTCCGACAACCCCGCTGACTGGGGCACTCTCAGGCAGATCCGTGAGTCGTTCAAGCTCACCCACCAGGTCGATCCGCAGCTGCCCTACTGGCTGGCCGGCAGCTGGCTGGCGGTCACCCTGCTGGGCCTGGTGCTCGGGCTGGTGATGGGACGCCCGGGCAGCCTCGACTGGCTGTGGGGGCTGCTGATCGGTGCCCTGTTCGGCATCACCGCCGCCCTGTTCATGCTGACCCACCGCACCAAGAAGGGCGCCTACACCCGCTACCGGGGGCAGCCCGGCGCCGGCGAGGTGCCGCTCAGCATGCTGAACAAGAAGAAGTACACCGTCCAGCCCGCCATCTCCGTCACCCGGGCGCAGGACTGCATCCACCGGGTGGTCGGAGAACCGGGCGTGGTGCTGGTCGGGGACGGCGACCCGGGCCGGCTCAAGCAGCTGATGTCCACCGAGATCAAGCGTCACCAGCAGGTGCTGTACGGCATTCACGTCGAGGCCATCCAGATGGGTGAAGATGCCGGTCAGGTACCGATGGAGAAGCTGCAGAAGCACATCGAGAAGCTGCCGAGGACCCTCGACGCCGTTCAGGTCGAGGAGGTCAAGGGCCGGTTGAAGGCGTTGGACGCCATGAGGTCCCGCATCCCGCTGCCCAAGGGTCCGCTGCCGACCTCGATGAAGGGGGCCCGCAAGGCAATGCGGGGCCGCTGACCGGTGGCGTCCGGCGCACCGAACCTGATCAACGCGGAAGGCCTCACCAAGGGCTACGGAACCCGCATCCTGCTCGACGACGTCAGCCTCGGCCTGGCCGTCGGTGACGTCATCGGCGTGGTCGGACGCAACGGTGACGGCAAATCGACGCTGCTCGGGCTGCTCACCGGCCAGGTCGAGCCCGATGCCGGCCGCGTCACCCGCACCGGCGGCATCTCGGTGGCCGTGCTCGAGCAGGCCGAAAAGGCGGTCGGCGAGCAGACAGTCCGCGACCTGGCGCTGGGCGGGGTCGCCGACCACGTCTGGGCGGCGGACGCCAGGCAGCGCCGGATCGTGGCCCACCTGCTGGCCGGCATCGAACTGGACGCCGCGGCGGCGTCCCTGTCCGGTGGCGAGCGGCGGCGCGTAGCCCTGGTCGGTCTGCTGACCGGCCGCCATGACCTGCTGGTACTCGACGAACCGACCAACCACCTCGATGTCGAGGCGGTGGACTGGCTGGCCCAGCACCTGCGCGAACTGCAGGACCGTGGCGTGGCGATGCTGGTGGTCAGCCACGACCGCTGGTTCCTGGACGCGATCTGCACCCGCATCTGGGAGGTGCACGACGGGGTCGTCGACGACTACGACGGCGGTTACGCCGCCTACGTGCTGGCCCGCGCCGAACGCAGCCGGCAGGCGGCGGCGAACGAGCAGCGTCGACGCAACCTGGTGCGCAAGGAACTTGCCTGGCTGCGGCGCGGGGGGCCGGCCCGCACCAGCAAGCCGAAGTTCCGCATCGAGGCGGCGAATGAGCTGATCGCCGACGAGCCGGAGCCACGCGACCGCCTCGAGCTGGCGAAGTTTGCCTCGGCGCGGCTGGGCAAGGACGTGATCGACCTGACCGACGCCAGCGTGGTGCTGCCCGATGGGCGGGCGCTGTTGAACCGGATCACCTGGTCGATCGGGCCCGGCGACCGGATCGGCCTGGTCGGGGTGAACGGTTCGGGCAAGTCGACCCTGCTCAGGCTGTTGGCGGGCGAACAGCGACCGACCTCCGGCCAGGTCAAGCACGGTCAGACCCTGCGGTTGGCGCACCTGAGCCAGCACGTCACCGAACTGGACGACGACGACCGGGTGCTGGCCTCGGTGAACCGGCTGCGTGCCGAGACGAAGCTGGCCACCGGGCGGGACGCGTCGGCGGTCAATCTGCTGGAGGACTTCGGGTTCACCGGTGACCGACTGGTGACCCGGATCGGTGAGCTCTCCGGCGGTGAACGCCGACGGCTGCAACTCCTGCGGCTGCTGCTCGGCGAACCGAACGTCCTGTTGCTGGACGAACCCACCAACGACCTCGACATCGACACCCTGACTGTGATCGAGGACTACCTGGACAGCTGGCCGGGCACCCTGGTGGTGGCCTCGCACGACCGGTACTTCATGGAGCGGGTCTGCGACGTCCAGTACGCGTTGCGCAGTGACGGCTCCTGCGTCCTGCTGCCCGGTGGGATCGACCAGTACCTCGCCGAACGGGCCGCCGAGCAGGACGAACGGCCACCCGCCCAGCCGACCCAGCCGACCCAGCCGAAGGTATCGGACGCCGCCCGCAGCCGCGCCGCCCGCAAGGAACTGGCCAGGCTGGAGTCCCAACTCGACAAGACCGCCCGGGCGGTCGACCGGCTGCACCTGCGGATGGCCGAATCGGCGTCCGACTACACCCGGCTCGCCGAGTTGCAGGTCGAACTCGATGCCGCCGAGGCCAGGCAGGTCGAGCTCGAGGAGGCGTGGCTGCTGGCTGCCGAGGACGCCGAGGGCTAGGCGGCCGGTGCACCTGTAGTCCGCAGACGCGGAAGGCCGGTGTCCAGCCGGTTCGGATGCCCGGCCTGCCCCGGCAGCCGTAACATCGCTGAAACAGCTGCGCAACACCCTCGCGGACTTGGGCCGCTAGCGTGATCGCGTCCAGATTGCACGCGGCCGGCCAGACCGGTCCCCGAGTGGGAGGAAGCCCATGTTCAAAGGTGCCGATGACCTGTTGGCCTACATCACCGATCAGGGGGTCGAGAGCATCGACGTCCGCTTCTGTGACCTGC
Source organism: Brooklawnia sp. (assembly GCF_049651565.1). GTDB lineage: Bacteria > Actinomycetota > Actinomycetes > Propionibacteriales > Propionibacteriaceae > Brooklawnia. The sequence continues at coordinate 2,759 of NZ_JBASCI010000287.1, read as the reverse complement.
CCGGCATCATGCAGCACTTCACCGTGCCTGCCAGCGAGTTCGGCCCCGAGGTGTTCGAGGAGGGGCTGGCCTTCGATGGCTCGTCGGTGACCGGCTTCCAGACCATCCACGAGTCGGACATGTCGCTGCTGCCCGATCCCACCACCGCCTTCGTCGACCCGTTCCGCAGGGTGAAGACCCTGGTGGTCAACTTCTTCGTCCACGACCCGCTGACCAAGGAGGCGTACAGCCGTGACCCGCGCAACATCGCCCGCAAGGCGCAGGCGTACCTGGGCACCACCGGCATCGGCGACACCGTCTTCTTCGCTCCCGAGGCCGAGTTCTACGTCTTCGACGACGTCCGCTACGAATCCAACGGGCACACCTCGTTCTACGCGGTGGACGCCGAGTCGGCCGGCTGGAACACCGCCCGGGAGGAGGAGCGCGGCAACCTCGGCTACAAGGTGAAGCAGAAGGGCGGCTACTTCCCGGTCGCACCCGCCGACCACTACGGCGACCTGCGCGACGAGATCGTCAAGCTCTGCCAGGACGCCGGGATGGTCATCGAGCGGGCGCACCACGAGGTCGGGGCCGCCGGCCAGGCCGAGATCAACTGGCGCTTCGCCGAACTGCTGACCAGCGCCGACAACGTGATGAAGTTCAAGTACCTGGTCAAGAACGCCGCCTACGTGAACGGCAAGAGTGCCACCTTCATGCCCAAGCCGGTCTTCGGTGACAACGGCTCCGGTATGCACGTCCACCAGTCGATCTGGCAGGGCGGCAAGCCGCTGTTCTACGACGAGAGCGGTTACGCCCAACTGTCCGACCTGGCCCGCTGGTACATCGGCGGCCTGCTGGCCCACGCCCCGGCGCTGCTGGCGTTCACCAACCCGACCATCAACAGCTACCACCGGCTGGTGCCCGGCTTCGAGGCCCCGGTCAACCTGGTCTACTCGGCCCGCAACCGGTCGGCCTGCATCCGGATCCCGATCACCGGCTCGAACCCGAAGGCCAAGCGGGTCGAGTTCCGCTGCCCCGACCCGTCGTCCAACCCCTACCTGGCCTTCGCCGCCATCCTGCTTGCCGGCATCGACGGCATCCAGAACCGGATCGAACCGCCGGCGCCGGTCGACAAGGACCTCTACGAGCTGCCGCCGGAAGAGCACGCCGACATCGCCCAGGTGCCGGGTTCGCTGGAGGAGGTGCTGAAGGCGCTCGAGGCCGACCAGGACTTCCTGTTGGCAGGCGACGTCTTCACTGCCGACCTGCTGGAGACCTGGATCGGGTTGAAGCGGGCCGAGATCGACGAGCTGCGGCAGCGGCCGCACCCGTACGAGTTCGACCTGTATTACCAGATCTGATCGCGAGCGTTGGCGGGGTCGGGAATAGTCCAGCCCGCGGATTGGTTGAACCAACAACCAATCTTTCGAGGAGTTGTGATGACACACCAGACCGAGCGGCTCGACCCCGCCACCCACATGGATACCCTCAGCCTGCGCGTCGCCGATCTGCCCGCCATGGTGCGCTACTACACCGACGGGGTCGGTCTGGCGCCGCTAGCCGAGGGCGGCGGAACCATTACCCTCGGCCTGGGCGCGCGGCCGATCCTGAAGCTGGTGCACTCCCCCGAGTTGCGGCGGCCGGCGTCCAGCGCGGCCGGGCTCTACCACTCGGCGATCCTGTTCGACAGCCAGGCCGACCTGTCGGCCAGCCTGCTCAGCATGTTCAGCAGGTACCCCGACACCTACACCGGTTCGGCCGACCACCTGGTCAGCGAGGCCTTCTACTTCACCGACCCCGAGGGCAACGGCCTGGAGTTGTACGCCGACCGGCCGCGTGACCAGTGGCAATGGGACGGCGACCAGGTGCGCATGACCACCATCTACCTGGATCCGTCCCGGTTCGTGAACAGCCACATCGATCGTGACCTGGTCGAATCCGGACGCCGGCCCGAGCTCGGCGCCGTGCTGGGCCACGCCCACCTGCAGGTCGGTGACATCCCGACCGCCCGGGACTTCTATGTCGGCACCCTCGGCTTCGATCAGACCGCCCGGATGGGCAGCCGGGCGATCTTCGTCTCCGCCGGCGGCTACCACCACCACATCGGCATGAACACTTGGCAGTCGGCCGGCGCCGGCCCGCGCGACAAGACCCTCGGTCTGGGATCGGTCGACATCGCGATCCCGAACCGCACCGAACTCGACCGGCTGGTCGAACGGCTGCGGGCTGATGGTCGCGAGGTGCGCGACGACGGTGACCGGGTGGTGACCCTCGACCCGTGGCGCAACGAGGTGCGGCTCAACCTGGTCGGCTGACGCCCCGCCAGTCCAGCGGCCGCCACTCGACCGGCCGGACCTCCGCCAGCCGCAATGAGTCGGCAGCCCAGTCGATATCGCGGTGACCGCGGCCGTCCAACAGCGCCAGCAGGGCCGCCAGCGCGTGGCCGTGCCCGACCAGCACCACGGCGTCCGGCAGGTCGTCACGGCCGCCCAACCAGCCGAGCAGGCGCCGCATCCGCAGCTGCACCTCGGCCATCGACTCGCCGCCGCCCCAACCGACCTCGGTGATGTCGAAGCCCTCGGGGACCGGCTGAGCCGACAGCTCCGCCACCGGGCGGCCCTCCAGTTCGCCCAGGTACTGCTCGCGCAGCAGTTCGGTCTGCTCGAACCGGACGCCGAGGCGACGCGCCACCCGCTGCGCGGTTTGGCGGGCCCGTTCGACGTCCGAGCTCAGTACCGCAGCCGGCCCGCCGAGCCGCCCGGCCACCTCGGCGGCAGCCC
>NZ_JBASCI010000286.1:0-12001 GCF_049651565.1 Brooklawnia sp. | reverse complement strand
CAGGCCAACACGGCCCGCTTCGGCTCGATCTGTTGGCCGACGACCTCCAGGCCGAGCTCGTCGAGGCGGGTGAACGTGGTCAGGTCAGGGCGCGTGAAGGTAGCGTGAGGCACGTCGAGGTCTTCCGGATGGTGAGTGTGAGAACTTCCATCTTCGGGAGGCCTCGACCCTCATCCGCGGACCGACGCGCCGCCGTGATCACCCCGCCTCTACACCCTCAAATGTGATGAGCCAGCATCCCGGCAACAAGAGAGGCGTTGGCGTTGTGGAGGATCGTCCTCAGCGTCGCCAATCGGGCCTCGTTCTGCTCATGCTCAATCGTCTCCTGGAGCCACTTCACACGGCGCTTTAGAACGGCAGGACGAGTCCACTGGCTGATGGCCACAACCAGCCCAACCAGCGAAACGATGGCGGCGAGCGTCTTCGAAGCAGCGTCAATCACCTGCGCTGGATCGATGCTGTTCACAGTGCCCAGTATCCCGGAGCAAGCCGCATCAGCGGTCTAGGCTCGCTCAGCCAGACAAGGCCTCATACCCGCGCACGCTCGCCGGGCTACTCTTTGGCGCATTCGACTGGCGTCGGTGCGCCCCCAGCCCGGAAAACGGGAGTGGCAATCCAGCGCAGGTCCGGTGGAAGCCAGTTGATCTCACAGACTTCACGGCTTGAGATGTCAGATACCTTGATCCAAACCGGCTTACGGCTGCGATCAAGCAGAAGTAGCTGACCAGCCTGTTCGCCGACGACGTAGCCCGCAACGGTGTCACCCGATGACGTAGTCGTTATCTGTTCGGATGGCATCCAAGGCTGGCCAAGGAGCACAACGACGACCGTTCCGATTGCAAGCCCCGCTGCCCACGCCCCGCGATTCTTCTTCGACTTGGGACGAGGTTTGCGCCGTCGCGCCCTCAATATCTTCCCGACAATCACCCCGATCAAAGCGATAGTCACCAGCGCTACAAGAATCGGAGTCATGAAGGACCCGTAGATCAAGGGAAGCAGCGCAGTAACCGCGATAGTGGTGCCGAAGACGATCGCGCGGGGCGCACCAGCTTCATGGACACGATTCACGTAACCTCCTGGATCGAACACCCAAACGACTGGGAGTCCGACGACCAGAAACAGTGCGAGCGTCGTGATGAGAAGCGTTGCCTGGTTAGTAAGCGTCAACACGGCAAACGCAACCGGCAGGTCGAACCTTGCGAAGTACAGCGCGCGCAGCACGACGAGAACCGCGAGTGACAGTGAGACTGTTAGCGCCACATGCTTCGTGGCGAGGTCACGCGCGCGCTCCAACAAGGTCATGATTCATTGTGCCCGTCACACGGCGGACTCTCCCTTAGGACATACCGCGCACGGCGAACGGGCTTACCACCGCGCTCCTGACGGGGGCCGGAGTAGGTCGCAACCGCACCCCCTTCACCGGCGCGAGTTCCGGAAGGGACCGTTCCCGACAGCGCCGCAACGCTCTACACGCCCGACTCAAGAACGCTCTTGGATGCGCTCGTGAGGGTGCGGCATGGTTCAACTACCCGAACAAACGTTCGAGCCAGCTCCACTCCTGAAAGGTTCCACATCATGGCCACCAAACCCACTGCCCCCAAGTCCCTGAAGCCCATCGAGACCGTGGAGGCTGCCACGTTCGACGAGGCCCTGCCCGCTATCGAAGCGGCCATCCAGCAGGTCGTCAACACGTTCGGCGTCACCGTGCAGCGCGCCCGCCTCAAGGGCATCCGCGCCCTGGCCTACCAGGCGCTCGTTGAGAGCATCGAGGCGGGCGATCTGGAAGCCCTCACTCAAACGCAATCGCGAGCTGTACCGGCAGGCCGATGCAGGCATCGCGATGATGCCGCTGGAATCGGCAAGGTGCGTGGCGATCGCCCGGATCCTGTACTCGCGGATCCTCGAGCGGATTGAGCAGCGCGACTACGACGTCTTCACCGGACGCGCCCGGGTGCCGCTGCCGACCAAGATGGCCTACGCGGCCCGGGGGCTGACCGTCCGCGACCCCCACCAGTGGGCGGCCGGATGACCGGGCTCTACCTGCTGCTGCTGCTGATCTCGATCGGTTGCCTGCTCCTGCTGGATCGGCGGTTCGGGCTGTTCTGGTGGCGGGACGCCCGGGCAGCCGCCGTCACGATGCTGCTTGGGGTGGCGTTCTTCCTGGTCTGGGACGTGCTGGGGGTGTGGTTGGGCATCTTCTTCACCGGGCAGACGAACTTCCTGCTCGCCCTGGAGTTGGCGCCCGACGTGCCGGTGGAGGAGCCGGTCTTCCTGGTGCTGCTGATGCAGTCGGCGATGACCGTCCACGGGCTGGTTGGTATCTGGAGGCAGCGGTGACCTACCTCGTCCTCAACCTCGGCATGATGACGATCGCGGCGCTCGCGACCCTGCTGTTCACCCGTCCCGGGCGGCTTGACTGGCCGACGCTGCTGCTCACCATGGTGGTGCTGCTGGCGATGACGGCGGTCTTCGACTCGCTGATCATCGCCGGCGGGATCGTGGCCTACGACGAGTCGACGCTGCTGGGGCTGCGGATCTGGCAGGCTCCGATCGAGGACTTCAGCTACGCGCTGGTGGCCGCGTTCTGCGGGCCACTGCTGTTCGTGCGGCTGGCACGGGACAGGGGAGGGGATCGCCGGTGAACCGGATCGGCTCGGTCGTCAAGGACCTGGTGCTGGCGTCGCGTCCGCTGTCGTGGGTCAACACCGCCTACCCGTTCGCGATGGCGTGGCTGCTGGCCACCGGACGGGCCGACGCGGTCTTCTGGGTCGGCGTGGTCTTCTTCCTCATCCCGTACAACCTGCTGATGTACGGCGTCAACGACGTCTTCGACTACGAGTCCGACCTGGCCAATCCGCGCAAGGGCGGCGTCGAGGGTGCCCTGCTGCAGCGATCCAGGCTGCGCGTCCTGCTCTGGACGTCGGTGCTGCTGCCGGTGCCGGGCGCGGTCTGGCTGCTCACGCAGGGTGACCTGGCCGCCAACGTGGTGCTGGTGGTGGTGCTGTTCGCGGTGGTCGCCTACTCGGCGCCCGGGCTGCGGTTCAAGGAGCGGCCGGTACTCGATTCGGCCACTTCGGCCACCCACTTCGTCGGGCCGGCCGTTTACGGCTGGGTGCTGAGCGACGCCCCGATCACCGCTTCGGTGGCGCTGGTGCTGGCGGCCTTTTTCGCCTGGGGGATGGCCAGCCAGGCCTTCGGAGCGGTGCAGGACATCGCCGCCGACCGGCAGGCCGGGATCGGTTCGGTCGCCACCGTGCTGGGTGCCCGCCGCACCATCGGCCTGGTGCTCGGGCTTTACGCGACCGCGGCGCTGCTGCTGGTGCTGGCGGGCGGTGCGGTGGCCTGGACCGCGGTGCTGGTCATCCCGTACCTGTTGATGGTGTTGCCATTCCGTCATTTGACCGACCCCGACGCCGAACAGGCCAACCGGGGCTGGCGCCGGTTCCTGTGGATCAACTACGCCGTCGGCGCGGCGCTCACCATCGGAGTGCTCGCCCAGCGCACCGTCCTCTGAGCTACCAGGCGGGCCGCGTGTCCCCGGCGGACGCTCTCAACAAGGCGGTTCCTGGTCCGAATAGTTGCGGTGCTGGCCGGCGGGACATTCGTCGATGCCTGGATCCTGGGTGTCATCGGCCCGGTGACCGGCACTCTGCAGCAAGAACTCGGCTGACCACCGCGCAGGGCGGCGCCGGAGACCAAGGGCCAGAGCCTGGCCCAGCTCGCCGACGCAAGGCTGATCAACACCCGACCCGCACAACCGGGGCGGTCCAGCACACGTGGGTCGCCCCGGTTGTTTCTCGTTGGTCAGATCCAGCTGCCGAACCACATCCGCAACTCCCAGGCGTCCCTGGTCATCAGTTGCGCGGTCAGTACCGGGTAGATGAACCAGAAGTTCACCACGATGGCCACCATGATCGTCCCGACGGCGATGGCACCGCGGCGGCGCCGCCGGCCCGCGTCGGCCGGGCCCAGCACCTTGCCCAGCAGCATCGCCAGTACGGTGGCGGTGAACGGGATGATGACGATCGCGTAGAAGAAGAACAGCGGACGCTCCGCGTTGGGCATCCACGCCAGCCACGGGGTGAGCCCGGCCACCAGAGGCACCGCGAACCGCCAGTCGCGGCCGAGCCACCACAACGCCAGCCCGGCCAGGATCGCCGCCAACGCCAGCCACCACAGCAGCGGCGTCCCCATGCCGGAGATGATCCGCACGCAGGTCTCGCCGCTGGCGGCCGGGCAGCCGTCCACCCCGGCGGCGATGTCGTTCTCGGCGTGGATACCGATGGTGCGTCCCATCACCAGCCACTGGAACGGGTGCGACTCGTAGACGTGGGTCTGGCCGGCGATCCATTCCCCGGTGTGGAAGCCGAAGATCTCCTTGTGGTGGTGCACCAGCGAGCCAAGCCCGTCGCCGACATGCCGCACCCAGAAGTCGTCGGGGTTGCGGACACCGAAATCGCGTCCCCAACCACCGGACGTGCGCAGCCACGACCACCAACTCGCCACGTAGACCACCAGCGCGGTGACCACCAGGGCGACGAAGGCGATCGGTGCGTCGATGAACAGGGCGCGGAACGACCTCCAGCCGGCACCCGCGGTGCGGCGCGAGCTGATGTCATGAACCACGACCAGCACGCCCATCGCGGCCAGCACATAGACCGAGTTCCACTTGCAGGCGATGGCCAGCCCGAACCCGACACCGGCGGCCCACCGCCAGGGACGCCACAGCAGCAGCGGACCATAACCGCCACCCAGATCGGCCAGTCCGTGGCGGCGAAGGTGCTCGGCCAGGGCAGCCCGGAACCAGTCCCGGTCGGCGACCAGGCAGGCCACCGCCAGCACGGTGAAGGTGGCCTGGAAGACGTCGAGCAGAGCGATGCGGCTCATCACGAAGCTGAGGCCGTCGACGGTGAGCAGCAGCCCCGCCATCGCCCCGATCAGCGTCGACCGCGCCAGTCGACGGGCCATCCGGATGGTCGCCATCACCAGCAGTGTCCCGAAGACCACCGCGCTAATCCGCCAGCCGAAGCTGTTCATGCCGAAGAAGTGGATGCCGATGGCGATCAGCCACTTGCCCAACTGCGGGTGGACGACGAAGGCAGCGCCGGACTCCCAGTTGGTGGTGGTGCCGGCCACGATCTGGTCGTTGGCGTCCTCGGGCCAGTTCACCTCATAGCCGAAGTTGAGCAACGCCCAGGCGTCCTTGGCGTAGTAGGTCTCGTCGAAGACCAGGTTGGTCGGCTCGGCCAGGTCGACCAGCCGGATCGCGAACGCGAACACCCCGATCACGATGGTGACCAGCCAGCTCAGCCAACGGTCGGCGCGCAGCACAGCCGCGTCGTCCAGCCGCTCGATCGTCGACAGCAACGGCCGGGCCAGAGTGCCGGGGGTCTGCTGCACCGGGACGCGCGGCAGCCGGTCGACGGCGCCGCTGACTCGCTCGGCCAGGCTCAGGCTCACCGGGCCATCCTAAGTGGTGGGCGGGTAGCCTCGCCTTGTGAGTCGAGCCGCCTTCAACCCCGGCGAGGGGCGCCTGGTGCTGGCGGGCACCCCGATCGGGGACGCCGCGGACGCCTCCTCGGCGCTCGGCCAGGCCCTCCTCTCCGCCGACGTGATCGCCGCCGAGGACACCCGCCAACTGCAGTTGCTGCTGCACCGGCTGGGCCTGGCGACCGAGGCCCGGGTGGTCAGCTACTTCGAGGGCAATGAGGCGTCCCGAACCCCCGGCCTGGTCGAGGACATGCTGGCCGGCAAGGTGGTGGTGCTGGTCACCGATGCCGGTATGCCCTCGGTCAGCGACCCCGGCTACCGGCTGGTGCTGGCGGCCATCGAGGCCGGCGTTCGGGTGACCGCGGTGCCCGGGCCGTCCGCGGTGCTGACCGCGCTCGCCGTCAGCGGGCTGCCGGTCGACCGGTTCTGCTTCGAGGGATTCCTGCCCCGCAAGCCAGGGGAGCGGCGTCGCCGGTTCGAGGCGCTGGCCGGCGAGGAACGCACCATGGTCTTCTTCGAGGCGCCGCACCGACTGGCCGAGTTCCTCCTCGACGCCGCGGACGCGCTCGGCCCGGATCGTCCCGCGGTGGTCTGCCGGGAGCTGACCAAACCGTACGAGCAGGTGGTGCGCGGACCGCTGGCCGAACTGGCCGACTGGGCCACCGAGCCGCCGCGCGGGGAGATCACCGTGGTCATCCAGGGCGCCCCACGGGTTGCCGACGACTGGCAGACAGCGCTCGACCAGGTTCGCACCCTCGTCGCCTCGGGTACCAGGCTGTCGGAGGCGGTGGCCGACATCGCGCGCGCGACCGGGCTGCGCCGCAAGGAACTGTACGAACGCGCGCTCGCCGCCCGCACCGCCCACGCGGCCGGCCGGGCGGCCGATCAGGAGGACAGGTGACAGACGCAGTGATCGAACGGCTCGGGTTGCCCCCGTTGCCGGAGCCGTTGCCGGTGGCGACGGTGGACTCACACACCCACATGGACTCCACCCAGCGCCACTCCGGATTGCGGGTCCGCGACAGCGTCGCGCTGGCCGCCGAAGTCGGGGTCGACCGGATCGTCCAGATCGGCTGTGACCTGGACAGCGCCCAGTGGTCGGCCCAACTGGCGGCCGCCAACCCGAACATCATCGCCGCGGTGTCGATCCACCCCAACGACTCCGCCCGGATGGCCGAGGCACAGTTGGAGCCGGCCTGGCGCACCATCGACGCCATTGCCGGGTCGGGCCCGCACATCCGCGCGGTCGGCGAGACCGGGCTCGACTACTACCGCACCCGCAGCGAAGAGGGCGTCGCCAGGCAGCAGTGGATGTTCCGCCGCCACATCGAGACCGCCAGGCGACACGACCGCACCCTGGTGATCCACGACCGGGACGCCCACGACGACATCCTGGCCGTGCTCGACTCCGAGGGCTGGCCCAGCCGGGTGATCTTCCACTGCTTCAGCGGGGACGCCGAATTCGCCCGCCGCTGCCTCGGCCATGACGGAACCTGGTTGAGCTTCGCCGGAAACGTCACCTACAAGGCCAATCGGGAGTTGAGGGAAGCCCTCGAACTGGCCCCCCTCGACCGCATCCTGGTCGAGACCGACGCCCCGTACCTGACCCCGCTGCCGCACCGCGGCAAGGCGAACGCGCCCTACCTGATCGCCCACACCGTCCGGTTCATCGCCGAGCACAAGGGCACCGAACTGGCGGACACCTGCGGGCGGCTGGCCCGCAACGCCGAGGACGCGTTCGGCGGCCCGTGGGGCGTGGCGCCGGCCAACCCCGACCACGTCGATGGCTGAGCTGCTCGACCCGCGCACCGTTCGGCGGATCGCCGCGCAGATCGGGTTGCGTCCCACCAAGCAGCGGGGCCAGAACTTCGTGGTGGACGCCAACACCGTCCGCCGGATCGTGGCGAAGGCCAGGGTGACGCCGCAGGACGTGGTGCTCGAGGTCGGACCCGGGTTGGGTTCGCTGACCCTCGGGTTGCTGGAGACCGGCGCCCGGGTGACCGCGATCGAGATCGAGGACGCGTTGGCCGCCCAGTTGTCGGCCACCGTCGCCGAACACCAGCCCGCGGCCGCCGACCGGCTGCTGGTGGTCAACGACGACGCCCTGGATGTCTCGGCGCTGCCCGGACCCCAACCGACCATGGTGGTGGCCAACCTGCCCTACAACGTGTCGGTCCCGGTGCTGCTACACCTGCTGGAGACCTTCGTCGGCTGGCGGACCGGGCTGGTGATGGTGCAGCTCGAGGTCGCCGACCGGCTGGTGGCCCCACCGGGTTCCAGGGTCTACGGGGTGCCCAGCGCGAAGCTGGCCTGGTACGCCGGTGCCGAGCGGGTCGGCACCGTGCCGCCGACGGTGTTCTGGCCGGTGCCGAACGTCGAATCGGGCCTGGTGCGGTTGGTCCGGCGCGACCCGCCGCAGACCACCGCGTCCCGGCAACAGGTGTTCCGCGTGGTCGATGCCGCGTTCGCCCAACGCCGCAAGATGCTGCGTTCGGCGTTGTCGGGGCTGTTCGGATCGTCGGCCGCGGCGTCCGAGGCGATCGTGGCGGCGGGCCTGGACCCGACCGCCCGCGGCGAGCTGCTCTCGATCGAGCAGTTTGCCCGGCTGGCTGAACAGCTGAGGTAGGTTGGTCCGGTGACCATCGCTCGCGTGCCCGGCAAGGTCAACCTCGCGCTCTGCGTGGGGTCGCGTCGCGCCGACGGCTACCACGAACTGTCCAGCCTGTACCAGGCCGTGTCGCTGTACGAGGAGATCACCGCGTCCGAGCGTGACGACGCCGAGATCACGGTGCAGATGACCGGTGAGGGCAGCGAGGAACTCGCCACCGACGCAGACAACCTGGCCGTCCGTGCCGCGCTGCTGCTGCGGGAACGCTTCGACCGGCCCGACCTCGGTGTCGACCTGTGGGTGACCAAGCAGGTACCGATGGCCGGCGGGATGGCCGGCGGTTCGGCCGACGCGGCCGCCGTCCTGCTGGCCTGCAACCAGGAATGGCAGTTGGGTGCCACCCGCTCGGAACTGTCGGTGATCGCCGCCGAGCTTGGCAGTGATGTCCCGTTCCTGCTGCTGGGCGGCAACGCGCTGGGCACCGGGCGCGGCGAGCGGCTGCGGGCGCTGCCCGCCGAGGGACGACTGGAGTGGGTGTTCGCGCTGGCGCCGCGCGGCCTGTCCACCCGGGAGGTCTACCAGCAGTTCGACCAGATGGTGGAACGCGGCGAGATGGTACCCAGCGCCGACCTCAGCCCGTCGGCGGTAGATGCGCTGACCAGCGGGGACGCTGCCCAGGTGGCGGGGGAGATGCACAACAACCTGCAGGCACCGGCCATGGTGCTGTACCCCGAACTAGCTGCCACGCTGGCGGCGGGTCTGGCTGCCGGGGCTTTGGGTGGCATCGTCTGCGGGTCGGGGCCGACCTGCGCATTCCTGGGCGCCGACGCCGAGGCAGCCGACCGAATCGCCGTCGAACTGGCCGGCCTTGCAAACGTACGTGGCACCCGGCGGGCTTACGGACCGGTGCTCGGACCCGAAGTGCTGTGATCGGGCAGCATGTCGCCGGTTGATCGCAGGCCGGCCTCGGCGCGCCTGGACGAGGTCGACCGACTGGTGGCCGCGTGGACCAGGGAGCGTCCCGACCTGGACACCGAGCCGATGCAGGTCTGGTCGCGGATCAGCCGGCTGGCGCAACTGCTGGACGCGGCCCGTGCCCGGGCCTACTCGGCGCAGGAGCTTCAGGTCTGGGAGTTCGACGTGCTGGCCGCCTTGCGCCGCGCCGGCGAACCGTACCGGATGACGCCGGGGCAACTGGTCGCCCAGACCCATGTGACCTCAGGCACCATGACCAACCGGGTGGTCCGGCTGGCCGGACGAGGCTTGGTGAACCGGTTGGCCAACCCGGCTGATGGCCGCGGTGCCCTGGTCGAGTTGACCAGCGAGGGACGCGCCCGCGTTGACGCCGCCGTGGCCGACCTGGTGCGGTCGGAGGCCGGGCTGGTGGCGGCTCTGCCACCCCCAGAACGAGAGAGGTTGGCGGCGATGCTGCGCCGGTTGCTGCTGGCCCAGGAGTAGCGGGGCCTCGAATGAACTCCCCCGGCAACCTGGCGCCGATGACTCGTGCGGTGCGTGGTTTCGCCGCCCGGAGTTCGGAGTGGTTCGCGGTTCTCGTCATCCTCGCCTACACCGTTCCCGCGCTGGCCCTGCTCCTTGCCGCTCCGCAGGGGGCGAGCTTCACGCCGACGATGGACGCCGTGCCGTTCGCGGTGATCGGGTGGACCGTCCTGCTGCCCGTGGTCGTGCTGACCGTGCTGAGGTGGTGGGGCGCCGCCGGTTTCACCAGGCGTTCAACCCGGCGAAGCCTGGTTCGGTTCCTGCCGGTGATCCTGCTCTACAACCTGCTGCCACTGCTGACGCTGATGGCACCGGGGACTGTCCGCCACGACCCGGCGTACATCTTCCTGGTCGCGATCACCGTGCTGGCTGGCGGGTTCGGCGATGAAGCCACCTTCCGTGGGGTGGTGCTGCAAACGCTGCTACCGGATGGCGCCAGACGGGCAGTCCTCGTCTCATCGGTGCTGTTCGGCGTGGCCTACCTCCGCGTCATGGCCCTGGACATCGACCCCGTCCACGTCGTCTCCCAGGCCGCGAACTCGGTAGGGATGGGCATCGCCTTCGCGGCGCTGGTCGTCGTGACGGGCACGATCTGGCCGTTGGTGCTGATCAGCGCGGCCAGCCAGGTCGTGTTCTACCTCACCTACCTGCCGAACTCCCGTCCGGACGTGACCATCGTGGTGATCGAACTGCTGATGGGAGCTCTTGCTGCTGCCTACGGCATCTGGCTGCTGCATCGCCACCAGCATCGGCATGGCAGCTCCTCGTCAACAGCCCATTGATCGAGAGCCACAGTTCCTCAATCCGCCGAGCCGATGACGTCCGACTGCCGGGACGCTGCCACCTTGGCGGCCCGGGCGTCCTTCTCAACGCTGACCAGCCGCGGTTCCTTCTGCAGGTTCGACAGCCCGTTCCAGGCCAGGTTGACCAGTTGGGCGGCCAGCTCCTCCTTCGGCACCTGCCGCTCATCCAGCCAGGATTGCCCGGCGGCGGCCACCAACCCGACCAATCCTTGGGCGAAGACGTGACCCAGCCCCGGGTTGTAGCCACGACGGGTCAGCGGCAGTTCGAGGATGTCCTCCACCCGCTCGGTGATGTCGGACAGGATGGACGCGAAGGTGGCGTTGTGGCTGGGGATCGCTGAGTCGCGGGAGATGATCCGGAAGCCGTCCGGGCAGCCGTCGATGTAGTCGAGCAGGGCGAGGGTGCCACGCTCGATGATCTCGCGGTAGTTAGCGTTTGGGGTGGCCAGCGCGGTCTGGATGGCTGACTCCAGGGCGCGCACCTCGCGGTCGACCACGACCGCGTAGAGGCCTTCCTTGCCGCCGAAGTGCTCGTAGACCACCGGTTTGCTGACCCCGGCGTGCGCGGCTATCTCCTCAACCGAGGTGCCGTCCAGCCCGCGTTCGGCGAACAGCCCGCGGGCGATGGTGATCAGCTGTTCGCGTCGTTCGGTGCTGGTCATCCGCTTTCGCCCGCGTCGCGCACGCTGCGGCTCGGACGGGGTCATGGGTTCAGTCTCCCACAACGTGGCCGACGGCCCCGAGGTGCGCCCGGCCGGCCCGAGCACGTAGAGTGGGGCCGCACAATCAGTGTTGGTGTGATCCCCGGTTGGTCTGTCGGCAGGGCCCGCCTGACTTTGAATCAGGATTAGCGACGCAGGTTCGACTCCTGCCCGGGGAACCCCGTCTCTCGTCCTGGCTACCCTCTGCCCTCCTCTTGGGTGCGCCGGGCGAATCCGGCAAGTTCGTCGACCTGTTCGGCGGTGAGCACGCCTCGCCACTGCAAGACCTCGATCGTGTCGTTGAAGCTGCCCTCGACTGGGGTGTACTCCCAGTTCTCGGCAAGGTCGTCGATTCCTTGAACACGGGCGCAACCATCCCCCTGCCGGTCGCCTCCACGCCGCATCGGCGGGTGAGTTCCGCGCCAGGCTCCAGTGGGCATGCCGAACTCCTGCGCAGCCCTCCTGGCGGCGCAGAACGGGTAGCGCAGGGTGGCCCCACCTCCGGTCGTTCGCGTTCGTCGGGCCGCCGGGCAGCCAGGTCACCGTGTCGGCGGGCTCACTGCGGACTCAGCTGGCTTCGTCCAGTGGTTCGGGTTGGTCTGGTAGCTCGGCCTGGGTCGGCGGCTCACTTTCAGTTGGCTGCTCGGCTTGGGCTGGCGGATCGGTTTCCGTTTCGGCACCGACTTCTGCTGGTTCGGCGTTGGCCTCGGCCGAGTTGGACACTCCTTCGGTCTCTGCTTCGGCTTCGGGCATATGGATGCGGGTGGTGCCGTCTGCGGTGACGAGGTATTGGTAGCCGGCCGGTGAGGTCCAGTGGAACACCCCGGGCTCGGGCTGCTGGAGTTGCCAGCCGCCGAAGGTCTTGGCGCGGTGGGTGAATCTGGACAGCGGCCCCAGGTTCC
>NZ_JBASCI010000285.1:0-3709 GCF_049651565.1 Brooklawnia sp. | reverse complement strand
GTCTGGAGCAGGCCTCCCGTCCCGAGGTCGCGGCCTGGCGGGCGTCCCGGCTGGCAGCCGCAGGGGTTTGCCGGGTGATCGACCTGGGCTGCGGGATCGGTGCCGACGCCCGCGGATTCCTGGCCGCCGGGCTGGCGGTGACCGCTGTCGAGCTCGATCCCGACACCGCGGCGCTCGCCCAGGCGAACCTATCCGGCGCCGAAGTGCTGGTCGGTGATGCCACCGAGGTGGCGTCCAGGCTGCTGGCTGACGCCGATCCGGCGACCGCCGTCTTCGTCGATCCGTCCCGCCGGACGCCGCGGGGCCGCAGTTGGCGGGTGGACGACTTCCAGCCGCGCTGGTCATTCGTGCTCGGCCTGCTCGGATCCGGTCACCCGGTCTGCGTCAAGCTCGGCCCCGGGCTGCCCAGGGAGCTGATCCCGGCCGGGGTGGAGGCCTGCTGGGTGTCGCACCACGGCGACGTTGTGGAGACCGGGCTGTGGCGGCTCGGCCACGCCCCCGGCGGGTACGGCGGGATGGCTGCCGCGGTGCTGCTACCCGGTGGGCACCGACTGGAATTCCGGGCCGAGCCTGGTCGGCTGCCGGTGCGGCCGGTGGGCAGGTACCTGCTGGAGCCCGACGGGGCGGTCATCCGCGCCCGCGCCCTCGACCGGATCCACCCCCGCGCCTGGCTCCTCGACGCTGCAGTGGCCTACCTGTCGTGCGACGAGCCGGTCGACAGCCCGTTCGCCACCTGCTTCGAGGTGCTGCAGACCCTCGACGCGGACGAGAAGTCGCTGCGCGCCTGGGTGCGCGCGAACCGGGTCGGCGTCCTCGAGATCAAGAAACGGGCCATCGACGTCGACCCGGCGGCCCTGCGCCGCCGGCTCCGGCCGTCCGGGCCGAACCGGGCCACGATCGTGCTGGCCCGCACCACCGAAGGCGCCCGCGCGCTGGTGGTTCGCCGACACCAGACCGGCGCGTCTGGCACTCGGCTTGTCTGAGTGCCAATAACCGGTCTAAGGTGGTCTTGGCACTCGAACCACTCGGGTGCCAGCGATCGGAACGGCACCCGCGACGACGTCCCGTTCGTAGTACATCGTGAACCCATAGACAAAAAGAAAGGGGTTTGAACGTGGCAACCACGATCAAGCCGCTCGAGGACCGCGTCCTCGTCGAGCCTCTCGAGGCCGAGACCACCACCGCTTCGGGCCTGGTCATCCCCGACACCGCCAAGGAGAAGCCGCAGGAGGGCAAGGTCGTCGCTGCCGGCCCCGGGCGTATTGATGACAAGGGCAACCGCGTCCCAATGGACGTCAAGGTTGACGACGTCGTGATCTTCAGCAAGTACGGCGGCACCGAGGTGCGCTACAACGGCAAGGACTACCTGCTGCTCAACGCGCGCGACATCCTCGCAGTCGTCGAGAAGTGAGGCATTGAATCCATGGCCAAGCAACTCCTGTTCGACGAGGAGGCCCGCCGCTCGCTTGAGCGCGGCGTGGACTCGCTCGCCAATACCGTCAAGGTGACCCTCGGCCCCAAGGGCCGTTACGTCGTCGTTGACAAGAAGTACGGCGCTCCGACCATCACCAACGACGGCGTGACCGTAGCCAAGGAGGTGGAGCTGGAGGACCCCTACGAGAACCTGGGTGCCCAGCTTGCCAAGGAGGTCGCCACCAAGACCAACGACATCGCCGGCGATGGCACCACCACCGCCACCGTGCTCGCCCAGGCGCTGGTGCACGAAGGCCTGCGGGCCGTCGCTGCCGGCGCCAACCCGATCGGCCTCAAGCGGGGCATCGACAAGGCCGTGCAGGCCGTCGTCGAGCAGCTGCGCGAGGCCGCCAGCGAGGTCGAGACTGCTGAGGACATGGCCAACGTGGCCACCATCAGCTCGCGCGACGAGGAGATCGGTGCGATCATCGCCCAGGCCTTCGAGAAGGTCGGCAAGGACGGCGTCATCACCGTCGAGGAGTCGAACACCTTCGGCACCGAACTCGACTTCACCGAGGGCATGCAGTTCGACAAGGGCTACATCTCACCCTACTTCGTCACCGACCAGGATCGGATGGAAGCGGTCCTCGAGGACCCGTACATCCTGATCAACCAGGGCAAGATCTCCAACATGAACGAGCTGCTGCCGATGCTCGAGAAGGTCATCGCAGCGCACGGGCAACTGGTGATCATCGCCGAGGACGTCGACGGCGAGGCGCTGTCGACCCTGGTGGTCAACAAGATCCGCGGCACCTTCACCTCGGTCGCGGTCAAGGCCCCCGCCTTCGGCGACCGCCGCAAGGCCATGCTGCAGGACATCGCGATCCTGACCGGTGGCCAGGTCGTCTCCCCAGAGGTCGGCCTCAAGCTCGACCAGGTCGGTCTGGACGTGCTCGGACGGGCCCGCCGGGTCGTGGTCGGCAAGGACAACACCACGATCATCGACGGCGCCGGTTCGGCCGAGGAGGTCAAGGCCCGCGTCGAGCAGTTGCGCGGTGAGATCGAGCGCACCGATTCCGACTGGGATCGCGAGAAGCTGCAGGAGCGGGTCGCGAAGCTGGCCGGCGGGGTCTGCGTCATCAAGGTCGGCGCGGCCACCGAGGTCGAGCTGAACGAGAAGAAGCACCGCATCGAGGACGCCGTCTCGGCCACCCGCGCGGCCATCGAGGAGGGCATCGTCGCCGGTGGCGGCGCCGCGCTCGTCCATGCCGCCAAGGTGCTGGACGACCTCGACGGCACCGACCCCGACGAGAAGCTCGGCATCAAGATCGTCCGCAAGTCGGTCGTCGAGCCGCTGCGCTGGATCGCCGAGAACGGTGGCGAGGCGGGCTACGTCATCGTCGCCAAGGTATCCGAGTTGGGCCCGAACGAGGGTTACAACGCCAAGACCGGCAAGTACGGCGACATGATCGCCGACGGCGTGATCGACCCGGTCAAGGTGACCCGGTCGGCGCTGGCCAACGCGGCGTCCATCGCCTCGATGCTGCTGACCACCGAAACCCTGGTGGTCAACGCGCCCGAGGAAGAGGACGAGAAGGCCCACGCCCACTGACCGGCTGATCCGGACAACCGAATAGCAACAGCAAACCGACCGGGGTTGCCAGCGCAGGCTGGGGCCCCGGTCGGTGGCGTTTGGCCGCACATCAGCCGACACCGCTACGATTCGCCAAGTGAGACAGAGCTGGCGGGCCACGCTGATCGGGCTTGCGGGCACGCTCCTGCTGGCGGTCTCCGCCTGGCTGGCCTCCCCGTGGGGGCTCGGCCTGGCCGGCCGGGACAACATCATGCCGGTCCGGATCGCCCACACCGTCCCCGCAGCCGCCGGCATCGTCCTGCTGTTCACCGGCTGGCTGGCCGCCCGGGGCTCAACGGTCGAGCAGCTGTGGCGGACCTTCCTGATCTGGTGCGCGCCGCTGCTGGTGTGCCCGCCGCTGCTGAGCAAGGACGCCTGGGCCTACCTGGAGCAGGGCTGGATCGTGCTGCAGGGGTTCGACCCGTACCAGACCGGTCTGGGCACCATCGGCGGGCCGTTCGACGACCGGGTCGACAGCTACTGGCAGGGCACCACCACCGTCTACCCGCCGCTGGCGCTGCTGGTGCAGGCGGGGGTGGTCGCGCTCAGCGGCGCCGACCCGTTCTGGTCGCTGCAGGCGATGCGGCTGCCGGGGGTGCTGGCCGTGGTGCTGATCGGCGCCTGCCTGCCCCGGATTGCCCGGGCCACCGGGCAGGACCCGGC
>NZ_JBASCI010000284.1:0-11527 GCF_049651565.1 Brooklawnia sp. | reverse complement strand
CCGCTCCGCCGGCGTCATCGCCGCCGCCCACGCCGGTCGGGTGGGCCTGCTGGGCGGCGTCCTGGCCCGCACCGTCGAGGCGATGCAGCAGGCCGGGGCCCGCGAACTGCAGGCCTGGATCGGCCCGCACATCTGCGCGCGGTGTTACGAGGTGCCCCAGCAGATGGCTGCCCAGGCAGCCCAAGTCCTCCCGGCGACCCGTGCGACGACCAGCTGGGGGACGCCTGCCATCGACCTGGCCGCCGGAGCGACGGCCCAACTCACCGGACTGCGGGTCACGGTGACCAGGTGCGATCCGTGCACCCTGACCGCCCCGGAGCTGTTCTCGCACCGCGGCGACGGCCCCCACACCGGACGGCAGGTCGGGCTGATCTGGTTGACCGATTGAGCCCGTCCGGGGGCGTGTCGCACGGCGATCTGCTCGGCCATCGTCAAGATGGGCGATAGGCTCAATCGTGATTCGGGGATGAGCTTGCGAAGGCGGAAGGGTTCATGATGGGGCAGATGATCCGTAAGGCGGCTGCTTGGATCGGCCTGATCAGCGACGAGAACGAGACCAGGTACGGCGACGACGTTGAGCAGTTCAGCGAACCCATCTACCGTCCCAACAGCGGTGAGGAGACGTCGGTCGTGACCCCGATCAATCGGCGGCACAACGACACCGATCGTCCCCGTAGCAGCGAGGAGCGCAGCCAAATGCGTGAACCCGAACCGATCGGCGCCGACATGAGCCGGATCATCACCGTCCATCCGCGCACCTACAACGAGGCCCGCACGATCGGTGAGCACTTCCGCGACGGTGTCCCGGTGATCATGAACCTGTCCGACATGGACGACTCCGACGCCAAGCGCCTGGTCGACTTCGCTGCCGGTCTGATCTTTGGCCTGCGTGGCACCATAGAACGAGTGACGAGCAAGGTCTTCCTGCTCTCGCCCCACAACGTCAAGGTGACCGCCGAGGACAAGGAACGGATCAAGGGCGGTTTCTACAACCAGAGCTGAGGAGCCCATGCAGACTGTCGGATGGTTGTTGTTCCTGCTGTTGCAGGTCTACATCTGGCTACTAATCGCCCGCATGATCATCAGCTGGATCCCGATCTTCGCCCCGCAGTGGCGTCCCAAGGGCCTGCTCGCCTCGCTGTTCGAGGTCATCTACACCCTTACCGATCCGCCGATCAAGGCGTTGCGCAAGGTCATCCCGCCGCTCAACCTGGGCGGGGTAAGTCTCGACCTCGCCTTCATAGCTGTTTTCATCCTGATCTACATCCTGCAGCGCGTAGTGATCGAAGTTTTCTACTGATTTCAGCTGGACGCGGCCACGTTTGTGTGCGCGTGAATCGTCCGCCGAGGCGTCTTGGAGTAGCCTGAACGCGTTGAAAGTGCGTTGCCGCGTACTTCATCAAGGTCGGTCGAGCGGCCGACCTGCCAGACGAGCCTGCTGATGTGGAGTGAGAGATGACTCTGTCCCTCGATGAGGTCCGAAACATCCGTTTCCCGATGGCGCGCAAGCCCAACGAGGACGGCTACCGGGCCAGCTCAGTCGACAACTTCATGGACAAGCTGGAGATCAGCTACGCCCAGATCCTGTCCGAACTGGAGCAGTTGCGCGCAGGCGCCGGTGGTTCCGGGGAGTCGAGCGGTGAAGCCGACTCGCTGCGCGGCGAACTGGAGGGCACTCGCACAGAGATCGGTCGTCTCACTGAGGAGCTGACCGCCCTTCGCGCGTCCCACTCGCAGCTGGAGGCCGCGAACGGCCAGCTCCGCGGCGAGAACCAGCGGCTGACCAACGAGATCCAGCAGTTGCGCGGTCAGCTCGATGAGTTGCGCACCAGCAGCGACCTGTCCCAGACCGGCGGCGAGCAGCTCAAGGCGGAGAACGAGAACCTGCTCCGCGAGCTGGATGAGGTTCGCGGCCAGCTCAGCCAGGCCCAGCAGGCGCTCGCCGCCGCCGAGGCATCGGCCGAAGCAACCCAGCCCGGCCAGCGGGCGGCCCAGATGGGTGTGGTGACCGGTGATGTCCGCACAATCCAGGTCACCACCAGCGCCGAGGCCAGCCCGGCCGTCATCCGGCTGGTCGAACTCGCCACCGAGCAGGCCGAGACCCTGCTCCGGGACGCCGAGGTCGAGTCGCAGCGCACGCTGGACGAGGCGACCGGTCAGGCCGAGCGGATGACCGCCGAGGCCCGGGCGAGGGCCGAGCAGCTCGACCACGAGTCCCGGACCCGCGCCGAGCAACTGGACAACGATTCCCGAGGCCGCGCCGAGCAGCTCGAACGTGAGACCCGGCAGCAGGCCGAGCGGATGCTCAGCGAGGCCCGCGGGCGGGCCGACCGGCTCGACACCGAGGTGCGGGAGCGGCGCGGTGAGCTGTTCGCAGCCCTTGAGGCCGACCGGGACGCGTTGGTCGACCGGGTCAACCAGCTGCGCGACTACGAGGAGAACTACCGGCGCACCTTCAACGGGTTCCTGCAGTCCCAGATCGACCAGCTCAACCAGGCGCAGATCGCGCCCGACCGGCGTCCCAACGTCGACGCAATGTACGGGATGGGTCGCCCGCAGGTCTCGACGCCAAGGCTGGACGCCCTGGTCGACGAGAGCCGGCAGGGACTGGACTGAATTACCGTTCCGGAGCGTCCCCGCACTAAGGTGTGGGGACGCTTTCGCGTCCAGTCAGGGTGCTCGTTGATTCGGGTTCGTCGGAAACGGCTGGACGACAGCGGTGTACACTTCCCCGCAACACGAAGTCAATTGGGAGAACCATGGCTACCAGCAAGACCGCCCCTAGCGCTGAACAAGTGCCGACGCTCCCCGTCCTGGAGGGTGAGGATCCCTGGACCCCCGAGGAGGTCGCCGAGGTTCGCGACGAACTCACCTCCGAACGCGACCGGCTGCGCGTCGCGGTGGAGCACGCCAACGCCGAGCTGACCGAACTGATGAACGAGGGCAGCGACGGCGCCGGGCGTGACCCTGCCGACGTCGGTTCATCCAACTTTGAACGTGATCAGGAACTGTCCCTGCTGAACAACCAGAAGGCCATGCTCGAGCAGATCGAGCAGGCACTGAAGATGCTGGATCAGGGCACCTACGGCTACTGCGAGAACTGCGGCAAGCCGATCGGCAAGCTCCGCCTGGAGGCCTTCCCGCGGGCCACCATGTGCGTGGCCTGCAAGCAGCGTCAGGAGCGTCGATAACCGCCCCCGCGTCGGTGCGGGTCGTCTCCGGCGCCACCAGCGTCAGCCCTTCGCGCCTGGGCAAGCGCGTCCTGATCGGCGTGCTCGCGCCGCTGCTGTACTCCGCCGACCAGGTGACCAAGTACCTGGCCGAGTCGAACCTGGTGGTTGGCGAGCCGGTGCCGGTGGTACCCGGCCTGCTGTACTGGTCGCTGCACTACAACCCGGGCGCGGCGTTCAGCATGGGCACCCAGTTCACCGTTGCATTGTCGGTCCTCGCCCTGGTGGTGCTGGTCGGACTGGTCACGGTCGTGGTGCCGCGGGTCAACCACTGGTTGGCGGCGGTCGGAACCGGCTGGCTGGTCGCCGGGGTGGCCGGCAACCTGACCGACCGGCTACTGCGCGAGCCGGGCCCATTCCAGGGACACGTGGTCGACTTCGTCGCGGTGCGCGGCTTCGCCATCTTCAACGTGGCCGACATGTGCATCACCGGGGCGGCGATCCTGCTGGTCGTCTGGTCGATCAGGTCGGAGCGGATGTAGTGGCGCTGCTGTTCGTGCCGGACGGGCTGGACGGTGAACGCCTCGACGTGGCGGCCTCCCGGATGACCGGTCTCACCCGCTCCCGGGTCGCCGACATCATCGCCGCCGGCGGCGTCCAGCTGGCCGGCGATCCGGTGACGCGCAGTTCGACCCGGGTGAGCGCGGGCGACCTGCTGGAGGTGGACACCAGTGAGCCGGTCCGCCAGCCCAGTGCCCGCCCCCAACTCGCCGACGGCCTGCAGATCGTCTTCGAGGACGCCGACCTTGTCGTGGTCGACAAGCCGGCCGGGGTGGCGGCGCACCCCTCGCTGGGCTGGGAGGGACCCAACGTGGTGTCCCACCTGGCAGCCGCGGGGGTGCAGGTGGCCACCTCGGGCGCCGCCGAACGGCAGGGCATCGTGCAGCGCCTCGACGTCGGCACGTCCGGGTTGATGGTGGTGGCGAAGAGCGAGTACGCCTACAGCGTGTTGAAGCAGGCTTTCCGGGACCGCGCCGTTGACAAGACCTACCTGGCGCTGAGCCAGGGTCACCCCGACCCGTTCGAGGGCACCATCGACGCGCCGATCGCCCGCCACCCCGGCCACGACTGGAAGTTCGCGGTGATCGCCGGTGGCCGCCCCTCGATCACCCACTACCGGACGGTCGAGTTGCTGCGGGCAGCGGCGCTGCTGGAGGTGAACCTGGAGACCGGCCGCACCCACCAGATCAGGGTGCACCTTGCAGCGATCGGACACCCGTGCGTGGGCGACCCGCTGTACGGGGGCGACCCGGTGCTGGCCGATCGTCTCGGGCTGGTCCGGCAATGGCTGCACGCCACCCGGCTGGGCCTGCAGCACCCGGTCAGCGGTGAGTACCTCACCTTCTCCTCCGAACCCTCCGACGACCTCGCGGCGGCCCTGCAGATCCTGCGCGCGCAACCCTGACCAGACCATCCCACCGCGCTGGCGGCATCGGCGGCGGTTTCAGCTAGGATAGGCGGGTGCGTAGAGCCAAGATCGTGTGCACGCTCGGGCCGGCCACGTCGACCCAGGAGCGGATGGAAGAACTGATCAGGGCAGGGCTGGATGTCGCGCGGTTCAACATGAGCCACGGCGACCATTCCGAGCACAGGAAGCGGCTGGACGAGACCAGGGCAGCCTCCGCCGCGGTGGGCAGGACGATCGGCCTGCTGGCCGACCTGCAGGGTCCGAAGATCCGGTTGGGCAACTTCGCCGAGGGCAAGGTCAACCTCACCTACGGCCAGACCTTCACCATCACCACCGACGACGTAGCTGGGGACGCCAACCGGGCGTCCACCACCTTCAAGGGGTTGCCGGCCGACGTCCAACCGGGGGACACCATCCTGATCGACGACGGCCGCATCGCACTGGAGGCGGTCGAGGTGAACGAGACCGACGTCATCACCAGGGTCACGGTGGCCGGCCCGGTCAGCAACCACAAGGGCATCAACCTGCCCGGCGTCGCGGTCAACGTGCCCGCCCTGAGCGAGAAGGACGAGCACGACCTGCGCTGGGCGCTGCGCAACAACTTCGACATGATCGCGCTGTCGTTCGTCCGGCGCGCCGATGATGTCAACCGGGTGCACCAGATCATGGCCGAGGAAGGTGTTCAGCTGCCGGTGATCGCCAAGATCGAGAAGCCGCAGGCAGTCGAGAACCTGGACGAGATCATCGACGCCTTCGACGGTTTCATGGTGGCCCGCGGTGACCTGGGTGTCGAGCTGCCGCTGGAGGACGTCCCGCAGGTGCAGCGCCGGATCATCCGCAAGGCCCGCAAGTGGGCCAAGCCGGTGATCGTGGCGACCCAGATGCTCGATTCGATGATCAGTTCCCCGCGTCCCACGCGTGCCGAGACCTCGGACGTCGCCAACGCCATCCTGGACGGCACGGATGCGGTGATGCTCTCGGGGGAGACGTCGGTGGGCGCCTACCCGGTCGAGACCGTCCAGACCATGTCCAGGATCGTGGAGACGACCGAGCGGCACGGCATCAAGGAGATCAGCAAGATCAAGTGGGATCCGCACACCACCGGCGGGGTGATCGCCATGGCGGCCGCCCAGGCGGCCCGCCAACTGGACGCCCGCTACATGGTGGCGTTCAGCCAGTCCGGTGACACCGCGCGGCGGATGTCGCGGCTGCGCAGCGAGATCCCGCTGCTCGTGTTCACCCCCGAGCGGCGCACCGCGCACTGGCTGACGTTGTGCTGGGGCGCCCAGGTCATCACGACCCCGTCGTACAACCGCAACGAGGACATGGTCACCGCGGTGAACCAGATCCTGCTGGAGCGCGGCATGATCGAGGTCGGGGAGCGGGTGGTGATCGTGTCCGGCTCACCGATGGGGGTGGCCGGCCGGACGAACACGTTGCGCGTCCATCGGATCAAGCCGATCGAATGGGCCGAGGAGAAGACCGCCGACCAGCCCTAGTGGCCGATCAGGCCAGCGTCCGGGTCGCGGCAGCGGCGCCCGGCTCGGACGCCTTGGGTGACTGGTTCGCAGCTGCTGCCGACAGACGTCAGCCGGTGTGCTGGACCACCGGCTGCCACAGTTGCGCCACGCCGGCCCCCAGCACGAAGTCGTATCCGCAGTCGGCACAGGTGGCCAGCAGCAACTCCGCCCGATCGGCCCGGCATTGCGGGCAGCAACGGATCTGGCGCGGGGATCCCGGCCGGGTGCTGGCGCTGGTGTCCGGTTGCGCCAGCAGCAGGTTGAGCAGTTCCTTCTCGGACGCGACGACCTCCAAGCGCTTGTGCTGCTCGCCCGGCGTGACGATCTTGAGATCGATCCGGTCTGACAGGCTGACCAGCGCTGAGAACTTGTCGGGGTCGAGTGGTTCAGCGCTGCTGCGGATCAGTTCGACGAGGTCGAGCATCCCGAGGACGCGACTCAGCGGCACCGTGGCCTCGGTGTCGTCGTCCCGGAAGACCATCATGGGCTCCTCGGTGGCAGGGTGCGGCACCGGTTGGCCGGGGTAAGTGCTCGTGATCATCTTGTGGTGGCCTTTGTGTCGACCTTTTCGGACCGTGCGGTGCGGTGGCCTCTGCATTGAGGTCCGCCGGGTGAGCGTCCACCCATGCCACGGTTGCCTTCTGAACGTAAAGCAATGGTAGGCGTCGGCGGGCGCGGCGGCGTACCCTGAGCCGAAGGATTGTCCGAGAGGACCAGCCGGGTATGCCCCGGGTAGCACCCGGGAGGGGTGTCCGGGCATCCGGATGCGGCTCCAGTTGGTCGCGGGAGTGCCCGGGAGGGGAGTCGAACCCCTACAGCCTTGCGGCCAGACGGGTTTGAGCCGTCCGCGTATACCATTCCGCCACCCGGGCATGACAGCCGGTCCATTGTGCCACATCGCCCGGCGCTGTCCGGCACCGGAGCACCCCGGGGTCGGACGGATACATTGTTGCACTGCCGAGGCGACGTGGCGGCGGCGTGGTGCGGTAAGCTCCATCAGTGGTGGTCCGTTGGGCCCGACAAGACACAGGCGTCCGGGTGCCGGATATGCGGATTGAAGGAATGGCAGTGAGTGATAAGGCGAAGTCAGCGGCGAACCAGGCGCCGCGGGTCCTGGTTGCAGAGGACGAGGCGCTGATCCGTTTCGACCTGGTCGAGTTGCTCAACGACGAGGGCTACGAGGTCGTCGGGCAGGCCGGTGACGGCGAGGCAGCCGTCGAGATGGCCCGCGAGCTGGAGCCCGACCTGGTGGTGATGGACGTCAAGATGCCGAAGATGGACGGTATCGCCGCGGCCGAGATCATCGCGTCCGAACGCATCGCGCCAGTGGTCATGCTTACCGCCTTCAGCCAGCGCGACCTGGTCGAGCAGGCTCGCGAGGCCGGTGCGATGGCCTACGTGGTGAAGCCGTTCGACGCCTCCGACGTGGTGCCGGCGATCGAGATCGCGATGGCCCGCTACGCCGAGATCCGGGCCCTGGACGACGAGATCGAAGACCTGGAGGAGCGGCTCGCGTCCCGCAAGATCATCGACCAGGCCAAGGGCATCCTGCAGGAGAGCCTGGGCCTGACCGAGCCGGAGGCGTTCCGGTGGATCCAGAAGACCGCGATGGACCTGCGCAAGTCGATGCGCGACGTGGCCGAGGGCGTCATCGAGCACGCCAGGGCCGGCCGCAAGTCGCGTTAGCCCAGACCTGCGCGCTGGTCGAGGATGCGGCAGCTCAGGCGTCCTGACGCCAGTAGTGCGGCGTCGTCGTCCCGCAACTCGATCGAGTAGACCGCGCTGGTGCGCCCCAGGTGCAGCGCCGTCGCCTCGCCGTGCACCCAGCCCTGCCTGGCGGTGCGCAGGTGGCTGACGTTCAACTCGGTGCCGACAGCCTGCCGGCCGGGTCCGCTGTGCGCGTTGGCGGCCAGTGAGCCAAGGGTCTCCATGATGGTGGCGGTGGCGCCGCCGTGCCACAGCCCGAAGGGCTGGGTGTTGCCGGCCACTGGTGCGCGTCCAGTGGCCCGGTTCGCGGTCACCGAGATAACCTCCAGGCCGAGCTTGGCGTCGAGGGGGCCGACCCACAGGTCTGGGCTGGGGTACTGCTGGGCAGTCATGCGGCTACTGTGGCACACCCGCCTGGGCGTGTCGGTGCGGGCGGCTACAGTCGGGCAGGTGACCGAACCCACGTCCAGCACACAGCCCAAGGTGATGCTCATCGATGGCCACTCGATGGCATACCGGGCGTTCTACGCGCTCCCGGTCGAGAACTTCTCGACCGCGTCCGGCCAGCACACCAACGCGGTCTACGGGTTCACCTCAATGCTGATCAACGTGCTGCGCGACGAGCAGCCGACCCACGTGGTGGTCGCCTTCGACCTGTCCCGGGCCACCTTCCGCAACGAGCAGTACCCCGAGTACAAGGCCAACCGGTCCAAGAGTCCCGACGAGTTCGCCGGTCAGGTCAGCCTGATCCACGAGGTGCTGGATGCGCTGAACATCACCCACGTCAGCCTTGAGGGTTACGAGGCCGACGACATCATCGCCACCCTCACCGACCAGGCCGACCAGCGCGATTGGCGCAGCGTCATCGTCACCGGCGACCGGGACGCCTTCCAGCTGATCGACCAGAACACCACCGTGCTCTACCCGATCCGGGGGGTCAGCGAGCTGTCCCGGATGACGCCGGAGGCGGTCGAGACCAGGTACGGCATCGGGCCGGAGCGCTACTCCGAACTGGCCGCGCTGGTGGGCGAGAGCAGCGACAACCTGCCCGGCGTACCGGGTGTGGGCGTCAAGACCGCTGCCAAGTGGATCACCAGCTACGGCGGGTTGGAGAACCTGCTGGCTCGCGCCGACCAGGTGCGTGGCAAGGTCGGCGAGTCATTGCGCGCGCACCTCGACGACGTCCGCCGCAATCGCCAGTTGAACCAGTTGGTCCGCGGCCTGGAGTTGCCGGTCGGCCTGGACGACCTGGCGCAGCGCAGCTACAACCGGGACGCCGTCCACCGGCTGTTCGACGCGCTGGAGTTCCGCGTGCTGCGGGAACGCCTGCTGGAGACCTTCCCGATCGACGACACGCCGGTCGAGCAGGGTTTCGACCTGGCCGGCCGGCGATTGGGGCCCGGCGAGCTGGCGCAGTGGCTGGCCGAGCACGCAACCGGCGAACTCACCGGAATCGACGCGTCCGGTCAGTGGGGTGCGGGGCGCGGCGAGCTGACCGCGCTGGCGCTGGCCAGCGCTGACGGCGCGGCCTGCTGGTTCGAGGTCGCCGAGCTCAGCGTCGACGACGAGCAGGCGTTGGCGGCCTGGCTGGCCGACGCCGGCGTGGGCAAGGCGATGCACGCGGCGAAGGGTCCGACCCTGGCTGCCTGGCAGCATGGCTGGCGCCCCGCGGGGCTGGTCTGCGACACCGAGCTGGCGGCTTACCTGCTGCGTCCCGACCAGCGCAGCTACGATCTGGCCGACCTGTCGATCCGGCACCTCAAGCGCGAACTGCGGGTCAGCTCGACCGGCGAGGATCCCGATACCCAGCTGATGCTCGACTTCGGTGACGAGTCGCTTGACGAGCAGGCCGAGGCGGCGATGGTGCGCGGCCGGGCGGTGATCGACCTGGCGCAGGTGCTCACCGCAGAGCTCGAGACCCTCGGGCAGCGGCGGCTGCTCGACGAGGTCGAGATGCCGCTGCAACGCATCCTGGCGCGGATGGAGTGCGACGGAATCGCGCTCGACACCGGCCTGCTGGACGGGCTCTACGACGAGTTCGACACCCGGGTGCGCACCGCCGAGCAGGCGGCCTGGGATTCGGTCGGCAAGCAGGTCAACCTCGGCTCACCGAAGCAACTGCAGGCGGTGCTGTTCGACCAGCTCGACCTGCCCCGCACCAAGCGCATCAAGTCCGGTTACACCACCGACGCCGAGGCGCTGGAGGGCCTGTTCGCCCGCACCGAGCACCCGTTCCTCGCCCACCTGCTCGCCCACCGCGACGCGATCAAGCTCCGGCAGGCGGTGGAGGGTTTGCAGAAGGCGGTGCAGGACGACGGTCGGGTGCACACCACCTACCTGCAGACGATCGCCGCCACCGGACGGCTCAGCTCGGCCGACCCGAACCTGCAGAACATCCCCATCCGCACCGACGAGGGACGCCGGGTGCGAGCCGCCTTCATCGTCGGTTCCGGCTACGAGGCACTCTTGAGCGCCGACTACTCGCAGATCGAGATGCGGGTGATGGCCGACGCGTCGGGCGACGACGACCTGATCGAGGCCTTCCGCAGCGGGGTCGACTTCCACACCGTCACCGCGGCCAAGGTCTTCGACGTCGCCCCCGACCAGGTGACGCTCGCCCAGCGGGCCAGCGTCAAGCAGATGAACTACGGCCTGGCCTACGGCCTGTCCGCCTACGGGCTGTCCACCCGACTCGGGGTATCGGTTGGCGAGGCCAAGGCGCTGATGGACGACTACTTCGACACCTTCGGCGGGGTGCGCGACTACCTCAACGAGGTCGTCGCCCAGGCCCGCCGCACGGGCTACACCGAGACCATCCTGGGACGCCGCCGCTACCTGCCCGACCTCACCTCGTCGAACCGGCAGCGCCGGGAGATGGCCGAACGGATGGCGCTGAACGCCCCCATTCAGGGTTCGGCAGCCGACATCATCAAGATCGCCATGATCAGGCTGGACGACGCCCTGGCCGGAGCGGGTTTGCGGTCCCGCATCCTGCTGCAGATCCACGACGAACTGGTGCTCGAGGTCGCCCCGGGTGAGCGCGACGAGGTCACCGAACTGGTCCGCGTGCAGATGGCCGGGGCGGCCGACCTGAAGGTTCCGCTGGACGTGTCGGTCGGCTACGGGCCGAACTGGCTGGCTGCCGCGCACTGACCATCGGGTGCCTGCAGGCAGCTCCGGGACGCCGGGGCGTCAGGAGGGCTGGTCGGCGGTGCCGGCGTTCCCGGTGATCAGGTCGCCGTAGTGGATGACTCGGCCCAGCGCTTCGCCGTTGAGGGCGTAGTCGGAGCAGACCACCAGACCGATCTGCGGGCTGCCGAGGTAGTCGTGGAGGATGTCGGAGTCCGGGTCGTAGTCGGACACCAGCACCCGGTGGCTGCCCGAGTACCGGTAGCAGGCGGTGGCACCGTCGGCGCCGGAGATCACCACGACGTCCCCGGTCTGCAGCAGACCGTTGTTCAGTTGGTTGCCGAGCGCGCCGCCGAACCTGAAGGTGTGTCCGGACAGCACGGCCCGGCCGGCGTCGGCACCCACCTGCGGGCCTTGGTTGAACCAGGCGACGGTGTAGCCCTCGTTGTCGGGCGGGACGCCGGGGGTGCCGTCGGCGGCCGCGCCGACGGTGATCATGGGCATGCTCAGACCGTGGCCGACCAGCGTGATCC
>NZ_JBASCI010000283.1:0-12251 GCF_049651565.1 Brooklawnia sp. | reverse complement strand
GCTGAGGAACGAGCCCGCGCACTGGCTGGCCGCGCCGACTCGTTGCGGCGCGCCGCCCGACACGAACGTCAGGCCCGCGCCGAGGCCCAGGCCCGTGCTGAGCAGTTGCAGCGGGAGGCGAAGACCGCGACCGCGGTTGGCAGCGCGGCTGACTGGCTGATGGCGAAGGTTCAGGCTGCCCAGGCGACGGCGTCCGACGAACGAAATCGCATCGATCAGGCCCGCCGGCAGGCGGAGGCCACGCTGGGTCACCACCGAGCCGTGACCCGTGGGAAGACACGTGAATTGGAGGCCCTCGTCGAGGGTGAGCACCGAGACCAGATGACCCGCATCGAACTGACCATGCGGGCGGAGCAGCTCGAGGACCGGGCGATGGCCGAGCTGGCGGTCGACGCCGACACCCTGGTGGCCGAGTACGGCCCTGATCAGTTGGTACCGGTGTTGGGTACGTCGAATGGTCGCAAGTTGGCCGACGAGGAGGAGGCGCCAGCTGCGGTTCCCTACAACCGCGACCAGCAGTTGGCCAGGTTCCGCGCCGCCCAACGCGATCTGGATGCGCTGGGCCGGGTCAACCCGCTCGCCCTGGAGGAGTTCGACGCGATGAGCGAGCGGCACGCCTTCCTGGCCGAACAGCTCGACGATCTGAAGAAGACCCGGCGCGACCTGCTGGAGATCATCGATGAGGTCGACAACCGGGTGCAGGAGGTCTTCGCGTCCGCCTTCGTCGACGTGGAGCGAACCTTCGCCGAGGTCTTCGGCCGGCTGTTCCCGGGCGGCGAGGGACGTCTGATGCTCACCGATCCCGGTGACATGTCGATCACCGGGGTCGACGTCGAGGCGCGACCAGCGGGCAAGAAGGTGAAGCGGCTGTCGCTGCTGTCCGGCGGCGAGAGATCGCTGGTGGCGGTGGCCTTCCTGATCAGCCTGTTCATCGCCCGGCCCAGCCCGTTCTACATCCTGGACGAGGTCGAGGCGGCGCTGGACGACGTCAACCTCGGCCGGCTGCTGACGATCTATGAGGAGTTGCGGGCAAACTCCCAGTTGCTGATCATCACCCACCAGAAGCGGACGATGGAGATCGCGGACGCCCTGTACGGGGTGACCATGCGCGACAACGGCGTCTCCACGGTCATCTCCCAGCGGCTGAAGGAGCGTGTGTCCGCCGGTTGACAGCCCGGAACAAACCCGCCAGCAGCGCCTCGGATGCCGCAACCCGGCGTGGCGTCCCGGCAATCGGTTCGTGGTGGGGCGAGACTGCTTGGGAACCTTCCACTTCCCCAGCACTGGAGGCTCGGCCGTGGCGATCTACCTGTCGACCCTGCTGCTCATCGTCCTGGCGGCGCTCGGCCTGCTCGCCGCGGTTGCCCTGGCCGCAATCGGGGAGGAGCACGGCGACGGCACCCGGCTCACCGGCCGGCTGCGGATCATGATGAAGCACCTCAACGGGGACGCGGCGGCGCCAAAGCAGGTGGCCCAGTTCTTCGCCAGCGCCACCAGGACGCACGAGCGAGCCGATGCCGAGCGGTCCGGGTCAGCCTCCGATACTGTTGCGCCCCGTCCGGCAACCGCCGACGCGACCACAGCCGAGCAACACACCGCCCGCCATCGGGTTCGCGGCGACGGCTTGGCCGCTTGAGCCTCGCGACCGCGTCCACCCATTCAGGGGCGGAGGAGGTCTGAACTGCGATTCTGGTGGGCGGCTGGTGGCCGCCGTCCGGAATTGGGGTCGCCGGTGGGGGACAGACGTCCAGCCCAGCTAGGCTGACTGGGTGGATTGGATTGGTTGGATTGTAATCGGCGGCATCTTGCTTGCTGTCGCGGTCGCGGCGATATCGATCGCCGTCAGCAAGCGGCGCGCGGTCGCCAGGGCTGCCCGGGCACCGGAAGTTGAGGCCCCTGCGACGGGGGAACTCGTCGAAACCGAGGCGCCCCCCGAAGTCGGTGCGGTTGAGGCAGAGATCGTCGAGGACGAGCCGGGCGCCACGGCGGTGGTGGACCAGGCGCCCGCCCCCACGGTGGAGGCACCGCCGACCGTGGTGCCCGACCACGAGCTGCCGGTCATCACTCCCGAACGGGAGATCGAACGGCCCGAGGCGCCCGCCACCCGACTGGTCCGGCTGCGCCGCAGGCTCGCCAGCAGCAACAACGCGCTGGCCCGCGCGCTGGCCGACCTGCTGTCCAGCGACCGGATCGACGAGGACACCTGGGAGGACTTCGAGACCACGCTCATCACCTCGGACCTTGGCGTTGGGCCCGCGACAGAATTGGTCGAGGCGCTGCGGCAGAAACTGCGCGTCGAGGGCATCTCGGACCCAGCCCAGGCCAAGTCGTTCCTGCGGGCCGAACTCATCAATCTGGTCAATCCCCAGCTGAATCGCGGCCTGAACCTGAGCCACGCCCCCGGCCAGCCGGCGGTCATCCTGGTCGTAGGGGTCAACGGCACCGGCAAGACCACCACGGTCGGCAAGCTGGGTCGGATGCTGATCGCCGAGGACAGGACGGTACTGTTCGGCGCCGCCGACACCTTCCGGGCCGCCGCGGTTGAGCAGCTCACCACCTGGGGTGAGCGGGTGGGTGTCGAGACCGTTCGTGGCGCTGAGGGTGCCGACCCCGCCTCGGTGGCGTTCAACGCGGTCGAGCAGGGTATCCAGGGCGAAGTGGATGTCGTGGTGGTCGATACCGCTGGGCGCCTGCACACCAAGGTGGGCCTGATGGACGAGTTGGGCAAGGTGAAGCGGGTCATCGAGAAGAAGGCGCCGGTCAGCGAGGTGTTGCTGGTCATCGACGCCACCACCGGCCAGAACGGGCTGACCCAGGCCCGCATCTTCGCCGAGGTCGTCGATATCACCGGCATCGTGCTCACCAAGCTGGACGGCTCGGCCAAGGGTGGCATCGTCGTCCAGGTGCAGCGTGAGCTTGGCGTCCCGGTCAAGTTCATCGGGCTGGGGGAGGGTGCCGATGACCTGGCGCCATTCGACCCGGCGCAGTTCGTGGACGGTCTGCTGGGCGACTGAACCGCGCAACTCACCACGGGACAGGGCGCGGCCTGAATCGAGGTCCAGGCAGGAAACAGCAACGGACGAGACCCCACCAAGGGTCTCGTCCGTTTGCTACCCGAAGCTGAACATGAAACTGGGCTGCTCGCACGGCGGTCTGACGCCGGGTGAGATCGGCAAGGCGAAGGTGCTGGCCGAGGGCACTGACCCGGCGATCATCGCCAATGGTGACACCGTCCGGCTCGGCATCCAGGCCGCCGAACAGCTCGCCGCCGCAGGGATCAGGGTGCGGCTGGTCGACATGCACAGGCTCGGCAGTCAGCGGAGTCGTCGCCACCGAAGGCGGCGCCAAGGTTCGCCGCATCGAAATCTCCGACCAGTTCGGCCAGTCGGCAACCTACGAACAACTCATGGAGCAAATGGGCATCACCGTCGACAACATCATCGACGCCGCCCACGGACTGCTTGCCTGAGGCACCCCGACAGCAACGGCGGGGGACGGTACACGTCCCTCGCCGTTGTTGCTTGCCCGGCGAAGGCAGGGCCCTGGAGCACAGTATCCTTGGGAGTCGCACCCCACCGATCATCTGCGGCATGTGAAGAGGAACCGTGTTCGATACCCTGCAAGACCGGCTGGCCGCCACTTTCAAGTCGCTGCGCGGCAAGGGACGACTCACCGAAGCCGACATCGATGCCACCGCGCGTGAGATCCGCATCGCGCTGCTGGAGGCCGACGTCAACCTGTCGGTGGTCAAGGAGTTCATCGCCCGGGTCAAGGAGAAGGCGCACGGCGCCGAGGTCTCAAAGGCGCTCAACCCTGCCCAGCAGATCATCAAGATCGTCAACGAGGAGCTCATCGAGATCCTCGGCGGCGAGACCCGGCTGATCCGCTACGCCAAGCAGCCGCCGACGGTCATCATGCTCGCCGGCCTGCAGGGTGCCGGCAAGACCACTCTGGCCGGCAAGCTCGGCCGGTGGCTGAAGGAGCAGGGTCATTCGCCGCTGCTGGTGGCCGCCGACCTGCAGCGTCCCAACGCAGTGCAGCAGTTGCAGGTGGTCGCCGAGCGCGCCAGGGTGGGCTGCTACGCCCCACAGCCCGGCAACGGCGTCGGCGACCCGATCCAGGTCGCCAAGGACTCCATCGAGTTCGCCAGGCAGAAGCTCTACGACGTGGTCATCATCGACACCGCCGGCCGACTCGGCGTGGACGGCGAGATGATGCGCCAGGCGTCCATGATCAAGGCGCTCACCAAGCCGGACGAGACGCTGTTCGTGGTGGACGCCATGATCGGTCAGGACGCGGTGAACACCGCGCTGGCGTTCGAGGACGGCGTGGGGGTCGACGGCGTCGTGCTCACCAAGCTCGACGGTGACGCCCGCGGTGGTGCCGCCCTGTCCATCGCGAAGGTGATCGGCAAGCCCATCATGTTCGCCTCCAACGGTGAGGGGCTGAAGGACTTCGACGTCTTCCACCCCGACCGGATGGCCAGCCGCATCCTGGGCATGGGTGACATGCTCACCTTGATCGAGCAGGCCGAGAAGACCTTCGACGCCGAGCAGTCCGCCGCAGCCGCCGAGAAGCTGCTGGCCGGACGCGGCGAGTTCGGGCTGGACGACTTCCTCGACCAGATGAAGCAGATCCGTCGGATGGGGCCACTGAGCAAGGTCTTCGGGATGCTGCCGGGGGCGTCCCAGATGGCGGCCGTCAACGAGATCGACGAGAAGCAGGTAGACCGGATCGAGGCGATCATCTACTCCATGACGCCCGCCGAGCGTGCCGACGTCAGCATCCTCAACGGATCCCGGCGGGCCCGGATCGCCAGGGGCGCCGGTGTCGAGGTACGCGACGTCAACGAGCTGGTCAACCGCTTCGTCGAGGCCCGCAAGGTCATGCAATCCATGGGCCAGATGATGGGCGGGGCCGGCATGCCCGGTCTGTCCAGCGGGCGGCGGCCGGCGAAGCAGCAGCCCAGAAAGGGCAAGGGCGGCCGCAAGCTCTCGGGCAACCCGGCCAAGCGGGCCGCGCAACTGGCCGAGCAGACCCGGCCGAAGACCCAGCCGCAACCGGCGTTGACTGACGCCCAGCCCAGCACCGCCGACATGCAGGCCGCGATGGGCGACTTCAGACTCCCGCACGACATCCAGCAGATGCTCAACCAGCAGAACAAGGGTCCGCGCTGACCCGCTGCGCCAGGAGGACTCGATGACCGCGTGGCACCTGTCCGGCGTCGTCCTGCCGGGCACCGAACCAACCGACCTGTGGATCAGCGACGGGGTCATCAGCGCCGAGCCGCCCGGTGACGCCCAGACCCTGGCCCGCGACGTCTGGATCATGCCCGGCCTGGTGGACGCCCACTGCCACGTCGGGCTCGCCGCCGGCGGCGCGGTAGATCGGGCCACCGCCGAACAGCAGGCCATCACCGACCGCGACTCCGGCGTCCTGCTGATCAGGGACGCCGGCGCGCCGGTCGACACCCACTGGGTGGATGACCGGGCCGACCTGCCCCGGATCATCCGGGCCGGCCGCCACATCGCCGTCCACAAGCGATACATCCGCAACTACGCCGTCGAGATCGACCCGGAAGACCTGGTCAGCCAGGTCGAGCACGAAGCGCGGGCCGGTGACGGCTGGGTGAAGCTGGTCGGCGACTGGATCGACCGGTCGGTCGGCGACCTGCGTCCACTGTGGCCCGCCGACGTCACCGAACAGGCGATCAACCGGGCGCATGAGCTGGGTGCCCGGGTCACCGCCCACTGCTTCGGTGAGGAATCGGTCGCCGAACTGGTGGCCGCCGGCATCGACTGTATCGAGCACGGCACCGGCCTGTCCGGTGAGGTGATGGAACAGATGGCCGCTCGGGGTGTCGGACTGGTGCCCACCATGACCAACCTGGAGTACTTCCCGGACTTCGCCGCCGCGGGCGAGGCCAAGTTCCCGACCTATGCCGCACACATGCGGGCACTGCATGCGACCCGGTTCGATGTCCTCGGCGCGGCTTGCGAGGCGGGGGTGCCGATCTACGCGGGCACCGACGCAGGCGGACGGCTGCGTCACGGCCGGATCGCCGAGGAGGCCGAACTGCTGGCAACCCTCGGCGGAAACGAGTTCGCACTGGGGGCGATCTCCTGGCGCGCCCGCCATTGGCTGGGAGCCGAATCGCTGACCGCCGGGGCGCCGGCCGACCTCGTCGTCTACAACGCCGACCCCCGTGAACATATCGCAGTGCTGCACCATCCCAGGCTGGTCGTGCTGCGAGGACAACCTGTGTAGCGGCGAGCCCCAAGTGCCGCCGCGCTCCGCGTCCGCCCGGTCGGCCGCGCGGACAGTGCTGACAGGCTGCCCGCAACCGCGGCCTCAGCCGCCGCCGCACCGCCCCGGGACTGCCTGACCGGCGCCTCCGCCGGCAGGTTCCGGGTTTCGCGTAGCGGGCCACCATCTGGCAGAATGGTCGGTGCGTCTGGCGTCCAGGTGCCCTCTCATCACTGGCGACGCAGATCCATCGGCCTCGGGTGAACGTGCCCCACACGCGAGCCAGGGCCACCCGTCGCACCGGGGCAATCCCGGGCATTCCTACAGGAGAAACCACACCAGTGGCCACCAAGATTCGTCTGAAGCGGCTCGGCAAGATCCGCTCGCCGCACTACCGCGTCGTCGTCATGGACTCCCGGGCTCCCCGGGACGGCCAGGCG
The DNA here is from genome assembly GCF_049651565.1 of Brooklawnia sp. GTDB lineage: Bacteria > Actinomycetota > Actinomycetes > Propionibacteriales > Propionibacteriaceae > Brooklawnia. The sequence continues at coordinate 5,565 of NZ_JBASCI010000283.1, read as the reverse complement.
ATCGAGGAGATCGGCATCTACCACCCGAAGAGCGACCCGTCGGTGATCCGCATCGACTCCGAGCGCGCACGGTACTGGCTGGGCGTCGGCGCCCAGCCGACCGAGGCGGTCGTCGCCCTGCTGAAGCGGACCGGGGACTGGCAGCAGTTCTCCGGCGAGAAGGCGCCGTCGGGCGTCGACCCGCAGGCCGAGGCGGTCGACAAGCTGGCCCGGTTCAACGCCGCGCTGGCCGAAGCCGACGGCGAACCAGCAGCCGAGGCGATCAGCCGTCGCGGCCGGAAGCCCGACACTGTGGCCGACCAGACTGCCGCGGACGCCGAGAAGACCGAGGCTGCGCAGGCCGAGGAGGCCTGAGATGCTGGCTGACGCGCTCGAGCACCTGGTGCAGGGTATCGTCTCGCACCCGGACGACGTGCGAATCCGCGACCGCGAGTTGCGGCACGGCCGAATGCTCGAGGTACGGGTGCACCCGGAGGACATCGGGAAGGTGATCGGACGGCAGGGCCGAACCGCCACCGCGCTGCGCACCGTAATCCAGGCGCTCGCCGGCCGTGAACAGATCAGGGTCGACTTCGTCGATGTCGACCGGCGACCCGCGCGTGGCCGGCGCTGATCCTCACAGCAACCAACCAGGCGCCCCAACCGTCATCCGGCGGTGGGGCGCCTGGCGCATCCAACCGGAAGGACGACGTGGCTGAGCTGGTCGAAACCACCGTGGGGGTGGTGGGGCGCCCCCACGGCATCCGCGGTGAGGTCGTGGTCGTGGTACGCACCGACGAAGTCGCCCGGCGATTCGCCAGCGGGGCGGTCCTGCGAACCGCCGATGGTCGTCGGTTCACGGTGACGTCCAGCCGGCAGACCCCGTCCCGCCTGGTGGTCGGCTTCGAGCAGGTGTCCGACCGCAACGCCGCAGAGCAGCTGCGGGGCGCCGAGCTCTTCGCAGTCGTCCCCGCAGACGAAATGCCCAGCGGTGCCGAGGAGTACTTCGACCGCCAGCTCATCGGGCTGCGGGTGCTGGACGCCGCCGGCCATGACGTCGGCGAAGTCGTCGGGGTGGAACACGGCCCCGCACAGGACCTGCTGGTGGTCGATGTCGCCGGCGCTCAGCGGCTGGTCCCGTTCGTCCACGCGCTGGTCCCGGTGGTCGACCTGTCGGCAGGCCACCTGCAGCTCGCCGACGTGGGTGGGTTGCTGTTCGATCCGGGCGAGGATACCTGATGCGCATCGACATCGTCACGATCTTCCCGGACTACTTCGCTCCACTGCAGCTCAGCCTGATCGGCAAGGCGATCGCCGATGGCCGGCTGGACGTGCGCGTCCACGACCTGCGTGACTGGACGCACGACCGGCACCGCACCGTGGACGACACCCCGTACGGCGGGGGAGCGGGCATGGTGATGAAGCCGGAACCGTGGGGCGAGGCGCTCGACGCGCTGCTGGGCGGCTACGTCGAACAGCAACCCGGTGCCGACCCTCCGGAAGGGCCGGCGAAACGTCCGGTGCTGATCGTGCCCACCCCGTCCGGATACCTGTTCAACCAGTCGATGGCGGTCGAGTTCGCCGCCGAGCCGACGCTGGCCTTCGCCTGCGGTCGCTACGAGGGGATCGACCGGCGGGTGGTCGAGTGGGCAGCCGACCACTTCGACGTCCGCGAGGTCAGCCTTGGAGACTACGTGCTCAATGGCGGCGAGGTGGCGGTGCTGGCGATGGTCGAGGCGATCGGACGGCTCATCCCGGGCGTGATCGGAAACCCCGAATCGCTGGTGCAGGAATCCCACTCCGACGCTGCGGACGGGCTGCTGGAGTACCCGGTGTACACCAAGCCGGCGACCTGGCGCGGGCTTGCGGTGCCGGAGGTACTGCTCAGCGGCCACCACGGCCGGGTGGCGCAATGGCGGGGCCAGCGTTCAGTCGAGATCACCCGCGACCGGCGTCCTGACCTGCTGCAGTAGTACTCGCGGCGGGACACCCGGGCCCCCGGTCCACCTGCGGGAGGGCCAACCGTTAGACTCTCGTCCGTGGCAACCCAACTCACAACACGCGATCCGAGCCGGACGCCGCACGCTCGTGCGATCACATCCACCGTGGCGTACAAGGTGCTGATGGCGCTTACCGGCTTCTTCATCGTTTTCTATCTGCTGATGCACATGTTCGGGAACACGAAGCTGCTCATGCACAATGGCATGGAGAGCTTCGACGCGTACGCGTTGTCGCTGCGCGAGTTCCTGTACCCGATCCTGCCGAAGTACTTCTTCCTCACCATCTTCCGGGTGGTTCTGGGCCTCAGCGTGCTGTTCCACGTGATCGCAGCCGTGCTGCTGACCTTCCGCGACTACGACGCCCGCACCGGAATGGGACGATACGTCCGGCAGCGGTACCTCGCCGGCAGCTTCGCTGCCCGAACCATGATCTGGGGCGGCCTGATCATCCTCGGCGGCCTGATCTTCCACCTCGCGCAGTTCACCTGGCAGTGGGTGACCATCGGCTACACCGGGGACGCCGCACCGCACATGCGTCCGATGCTGGCCTTCCAGGAATGGTGGATGGTGCTGGGTTACGCCATCTGGATGGGAGCGGTCTGCCTGCACACCTGGCACGGCTTCTACAGCGGCTTCTGCACGCTCGGCCTGCGCGTAGGTGCCTTCAGTGAGCGTGTGATCAGGGTCTGCGCATGGGTCGTTGCCCTGCTGCTCTTCTTCGGTTTCATGGTGACCCCGGTCGCCATCCTGACGGGAATGGTGAGCCTGTGATGTCTGAGAAAGCCCTGACCAACAATGCCCCGGCGACCGACGCCCAGTACTACACCGTCGGCAGCGAGATCGGTGACACCAAGGCGAACCGGAGCGTCGAGATCGACAAGGTCTGGTCCGACCGCAAGTTCACCGCCAAGCTGGTGAACCCCGCCAACCGCCGAAAGATCACCATCATCGTGGTGGGAACCGGTCTGGCCGGCGGCGCAGCCGCTGCCTCGCTGGGTGAAGCCGGCTACAACGTGCTCAACTTCTGCTACCAGGACAGCCCCCGCCGGGCCCACTCGATCGCTGCCCAGGGCGGCATCAACGCGGCGAAGAACTACAAGAATGACAACGACTCGACGTACCGGTTGTTCTACGACACCGTCAAGGGTGGCGACTACCGTGCCCGCGAGACCAACGTCTACCGACTGGCCGAGGTGTCAGCGAACATCATCGACCAGTGCGTGGCACAGGGCGTCCCGTTCGCCCGTGAGTACGGCGGTCTGCTCGACACCCGTTCGTTCGGTGGCGTCCAGGTGCAACGCACCTTCTACGCCCGCGGACAGACCGGCCAGCAGTTGCTGATCGGCGCCTACCAGGCCCTGGAGCGCCAGGTAGCCGAGGGCACCGTCCAGATGTTCACCCGCCACGAGATGCTCGACCTGATCGTCAAGGACGGCCGGGCCCGCGGCATCGTCGCCCGTGACATGGTCACCGGCGAGGTCGCCCCCTTCACCGGCGACGCGGTGGTGCTGGCGACCGGCGGTTACGGCAACGTCTTCTTCCTGTCGACCAACGCAATGGGCTGCAACGTGACCGCCGGCTGGCGGGCGCACCGCAAGGGTGCCTACTTCGGCAACCCCTGCTACACCCAGATCCACCCGACGTGCATCCCGGTGCACGGTGACAACCAGTCCAAGCTCACCCTGATGTCGGAGTCGTTGCGCAACGACGGCCGGATCTGGGTGCCCAAGAAGGCCGAGGACTGCGACAAGGACCCGCGCCAGATCCCAGAGGAGGATCGCGACTACTACCTCGAGCGCATCTACCCGGCGTTCGGCAACCTGGTGCCGCGCGACATCGCGTCCCGCCAGGCGAAGAACATGTGCGACCAGGGACGCGGCGTCGGCCCGCTGGTCACCGAGATCGATGCCGACGGCAATGAACGCCAGGTGCGGCGCGGTGTCTACCTCGACTTCTCCGATGCGATCAGCCGGCTCGGCAAGCACGGTGTCGAGGTCAAGTACGGCAACCTGTTCGACATGTACAAGCAGATCACTGCGGAGGACCCGTACGAGGTTCCGATGCGGATCTATCCGGCCGTGCACTACACCATGGGCGGGGTCTGGGTTGACTACGACCTGGAGAGCACCATCCCGGGTCTGTTCGTGGCTGGCGAGGCGAACTTCTCCGACCACGGCGCGAACCGCTTGGGTGCCTCGGCGCTCATGCAGGGCCTGGCCGATGGCTACTTCGTCCTGCCGAACACTATGAACGACTACCTGGCCGACAATCGGCCGGGCCCGCTGCCTGACGACGACCCGGCAGTCGTTGAGGCGGTCGCCGCGACCAACGCGCAGATCGACAGGCTGATTGGTGTCAAGGGCAACCGCACGGTGGACTCGTACCACAAGGAGCTCGGCCACATCATGTGGGAGTACTGCGGGATGGCCCGCAGCGATGCCGGGCTGCGCAAGGCGATCGGACTCATCCGCGAGCTGAAGGCCGACTTCTGGCAGAACGTCAACGTGACCGGCCAGGCGAAGGACCTGAACCAGACCCTCGAGCGGGCCGGTCGGCTGGTCGACTTCTTCGAGCTGGGCGAGCTGATGTGCATTGACGCCCTGCACCGTCGCGAGTCGTGCGGTGGGCACTTCCGGGTCGAGCACCAGACCGAGGACGGCGAGGCGCTGCGGCACGACGACGAGTTCGCCTACGTCGCGGCGTGGGAGTGGACCGGCGAGGGCAACAAGCCAGTCCTGCACCGTGAACCGCTGGTCTACAAGGCAATCGAGCTGAAGCAACGGAGTTACAAGTGAAACTGACACTGAGGATCTGGCGCCAGGCGCGTGGCGCCCAGCAGGGCCAGCTGGTCGACTACAACATCGACAACGTCAGCGAGGACATGAGCTTCCTCGAGATGCTCGACATGCTGAACGAAGAACTCACCGTTTCCGGTGAGGAGCCGGTGGCGTTTGACTCCGACTGCCGCGAAGGCATCTGCGGCCAGTGCGGCGTCGTCATCAACGGCACCGCCCATGGCCGGGGCAACTCACCGGTTCCGACGACCACCTGCCAGTTGCACATGCGTTCGTTCAACGACGGCGACACCATCATCGTCGAGCCGTGGAAGGCTGAACCGTTCCCGGTCCTGAAGGACCTGGTGGTCGATCGCAGCGCCTTCGACCGCATCATCCAGGCCGGCGGTTTCATCTCGGTGAACACCGGTTCGGCCCCGGACGCACACTCGGTGCCCGCCCCGAAGCTGCAGTCGGACATCGCTTTCGACAACGCGACCTGCATCGGTTGTGGAGCCTGCGTGGCGGCCTGCCCGAACGCGTCGGCAATGCTGTTCACCTCGGCGAAGATCAGCCACCTGGCCAACCTGCCACAGGGTCAGGCTGAGCGTTATCTGCGCGTCAAGAACATGGTTGCCCAGCATGACGCGGAAGGCTTCGGTAACTGCACCAACATCGGCGAGTGCTCGGCGGTCTGCCCGAAGGGTATTCCGCTGGAGTCGATCAGCCAGCTCAACCGTGACCTGATCTCGTCGCTGTTCCGCAAGGACGGCTTCGGCAGCTGAGCCGACCTGATCGTCGCTGGACGGCGC
>NZ_JBASCI010000282.1:0-15103 GCF_049651565.1 Brooklawnia sp. | reverse complement strand
CTCCAGCGGCATGCCGGGCAGCGCCAGGTCTGCCTCGACCTGCCTGCGAGCCTGCGGCAGGCCGGCCGCAGCCGACGCGATCCGGTCGAACTTGGACTGGTCGCGCCGCAGCCGCCACTGCGGGTGGTACAGGTACTGCCGGCGGCCGGCGGCGTCCAGCCCGGTCGCCTGCAGGTGGCCGTTCGGGCAGGGGCAGATCCAGACGTCGGTCCAGGCCGGCGGGATCGCGAGGTCACGGATGCGTTCGACCACGTCGGCGGGCAACCGGGCGCCGTTCTGGTCGGCGTAGCTGAACCCCTTGCCGCGGCGGCGCCTGGTGTAGCCGGGCGTCCGGGGGCTGACCCGTCGAAGGCGAACCATGCCTGAATGCTAGGGACGCCTGGCTGGCCCAGGGTACGCCCGCAGGGCTGAACCGGGGAAGGGCGCCGCTAACCCTGATCGTGGAAACCACGGAACAGCCAGCGCGGCACCGGCTCACCGCTCAGCGTCGACTTCCATACCTGCCAGATCACCACAGGGGCCACCGCCAGCCTGATGTTGAGCCCCGTCCACGGATGGACCGGCCGCACGTCACTGGTCGGGCTGAACCGCACCCGGCCGGCCTTGTGGTCGCCCCGGGACGCGCAGACGTCGAGGGTCTGGCCACCGTAGGTCACGCGCAGCCAGGTGTGGCCGGCGTTCCACCAGGGTGCGCCGACCCGGGTGGTGTCGAACCGGACGCGACTGGCGTGCACTGCCTGTACCTCGTAGCCAAGACCGGCCAGCAGGCGGCCCAGCGCAATGTTGTACTGGTCGGAGAACCCCCGACTGTTCTTGAACGCCAGACCCGAACCCTCCCAGAGGTGCCACAGCGAGTAGCGGGTGAACTTCTGGTTGACCAGGTTGGTCGTGTAGTCGACCAGGTCCCAGCCGTCGAGCCGGGTGCCCAGGCAGTCGTCCAGCGCCTCGTCCAGGCTGCGCACGTCGCGGGGCAGGCTGAGCGCCGGTTCGGGTGCCCTGGCCACCACCGGGGCGACCACCGCGGCCACCACACTCGTCACCGCCGCTGTGAGCCACCATTCGCGCTTCATCGGCTGCCTGCCTCCCTTGATCGTTCGGCCAGCTCAGTGTGGACGTCCAGCATCCGCGCCACCGAGTGGCTCCAGTCGTAGTTCTCGGCCCGCGCCCGGGCGGCAGCCCGCAACTGCGGTGAGCGGCGCCCGGCCAGCCGCTCGATCGCGCCGGCGATACCGGACGCGTTGGGGCTGCCCCAGTCGCCGCAGGACGCGTCCACCAGTTCCCGGGCGCCACCGCTGTCCGAGGTGACCACCGGTGTGCCACAGGCAAGTGCCTCCAGCACCGCCAGGCCGAAGGTCTCGGTCGGGCAAACCGACAGCGAGATGTCACTGCGGGCGAACCGGCGGGCCACTTCCTCCCGGCCGGTGACGTAGCCGTGGAAGACCACCGGGGCCTCGCCCGCCTGCCGCTGCAACCGCGCCAGGTCGGGGCCGGTGCCATACATGTTCAGCCGGAAGTCAACACCCCGGCGGTGCAGCTCGACCGCCGCGGCGACCGCGAGCTGCGGATGCTTCTCGTGCGACATCCGGCCCACGTAGCACAGTTCAAGCGGCCGGGGCCCGGGCTCCGGCGCCCCCTTGTCCGGGTTGAAGGTGCCCAGGTCGACCCCGAGCGGCACCTTCCGCAGCGCCGCGCCGGTGCCGGCGAACTCGCCCGCCGAGTAGTCGGAGGTCACCACAACCAGGTCGAAGTTCTTCGCCAGCCGTCGGTTCATCGCCCCGACCAGGGCCTCGACCCCGATGCCTGCCCGCAACCAGTCCGACAACATGTCGTCCAGCCGTTCGTGGCTGAACAGCAGTGAGCCGATCCCCCGGCGGCTCGCCCAGCGTCCCACCCCCGACAGGGTCCACTTGTCGGAGCACTCCACCGAGGTCGGCTGGAACTTCTCCAGCGCCCGCAGCGCCCGTGACGGCTGCATGATCATCCGGTAGGTGGACGACACCCTGGGCGCCCTGATCTGGACGATGGCGCCGGCGTCGGCCTGAACGATCTTGTCGTGCGGGCCGGGTACGACCAGGATCCGTTCGGCGCCGGCTTCGGCGTAGCCTCGGCCGAGGTGTTCGATCGCCACCTTCATTCCCCCGGAGGTGGGCCCCACGAAATTGGCGAGCTGGGCGATGCGCAGCCGAACCATCGAACCTCCCGGGACTGGACTCGTTCGAGCCTATCCTGACCCGGCTGCAGGGGCTGTCGGGCGGCGAAAGCCAACAGGGGACCCCCGGAGACAAGTCAACCGGCGGCACCCCTGGCCGGGGTACCGCCGGTTGGCATCAGCGCTTGTCGGATCAGCCCTTGGCCGGCTTCTCAGCCACCTCTTCGGCGTCAGCCCCGGCCGCATCAGCCTCGACCTCGACCACCTCGGCCTCCAGCGGGTCCGACTCCTCGACGACCGTGGCCTCGTCGGCGACCTCGATCTCGTCGTAGCTCGCCGCGTCCTGGACGGACTGCTCGGGGAAGCTCTCCTCGGTGCTGGCGGCGTCGTCCGGCGCACCGGCCGCCAGGTTGTCCGCGGACGCCTGGTCGACGGTCCGGTACTGCGGCGCGGCGGCCTTCTGGGGCTCCGCCTTCTTCACCGGCTCGGTGACCAGCTCGATGACCGCCATCTGGGCGTTGTCACCCTTGCGCGGCCCGACCTTGGTGATCCGGGTGTAGCCGCCCTCGCGGTCGGCCATCTTCGGTGCGATCTCGGCGAACAGCACGTGCACGATGTCGGGGCTGGTGATGGTCTGCCTGACCAGCCGACGGGCGTGCAGGTCGCCGCGCTTGGCCTTGCTGATCAGCTTCTCGGCGAGCGGTTGCAGGCGCCGGGCCCGGGTCTCGGTGGTGGTGATGCGGCCATGCTCGAACAGCTGGCTGGCCAGGTTGGCCAGGATGATCCGCTCATGGGCCGGGCTGCCGCCGAGGCGGGGCCCCTTGCTTGGCTTGGGCATTTCTTGGTTCTCCAGGTTTCAGGTGAGGGATCAGTACTGCTCGGTTTCGATGAACTCGTCGTCGGCGTCGCTGTCGGCCGCGTACTGGTCGGCGGCGGCAAGCGGGTCGAAGCCGGGCGAGCTGTCCTTGAGCGACAGGCCGAGCTCGGCGAGCTTTGCCTTGACCTCGTCGATCGACTTCGAACCGAAGTTGCGGATGTCCAGCAGGTCCATCTCGCTGCGGCTGACCAGCTCTCCCACGGTGTGGATGCCCTCGCGCTTGAGGCAGTTGTAGGAGCGGACGGTCAGGTTCAGGTCTTCGACCGGCAGGGCGAGATCGGCGGCCAGTTGCTCGTCGATCGGGCTGGGCCCGATTTCGATGCCCTCGGCGTCCACGTTGAGTTCGCGGGCCAGGCCGAACAGTTCCACCAGCGTCTTGCCGGCTGAGGCCATGGCGTCGCGCGGGCTGATCGCCGGCTTGGTCTCGATGTCGATGATCAGCCGGTCGAAGTCGGTGCGGGTCTCGACCCGGGTGGCCTCCACCTTGTAGGTGACCTTGACCACCGGCGAGTAGATCGAGTCGACCGGGATGCGGCCGATCTCGGCTTCCGGGTTCTTGTTCTGGGCAGCCGAGACGTAGCCCCGTCCGCGCTCGACGATGAGCTCCATCTCGATGGCGCCCTTCTCGTTGAGCTCGGCGATGTGCAGCTCGGGATTGAGCACCTCGACCCCGGCCGGAACCTGGATGTCAGCGGCGGTCACCGCACCGGCGCCCGATTTGCGCAGGTACATGGCGACCGGCTCGTCCTCCTCGCTGGTCAGCACCAGTTCCTTGAGGTTGAGGATGATCTCGGTGACGTCCTCGACGGCCCCGGGCAGCGTGCTGAACTCGTGCTGGTTGCCCTCGATCCGGATGCTGGTCACCGCCGCGCCCGGGATGGACGACAGCAGGGTGCGGCGCATCGAGTTGCCCAGCGTGTATCCGAAACCGGGCTCCAGGGGCTCGATGACGAACCGTGAGCGGTTCTCGCCGACGACCTCTTCGGTCAGGCTGGGGCGTTGGGTGATGAGCATTGGTTGTCCTTCCCGCGCCGCCCGCTATATGACGGCGCGATGGATGGGGCGCAGAACGGTTCTGCGCCCCATGATCACTACTTCGAGTAGAACTCGACGATCGCCTGTTCGTTGACGTCGATGGTGATCTGCTCGCGGGTGGGCAGCTGATGCACCAGGATCCGCATGCGGTTGGGCTTGACGGTGAGCCAGCCCGGCACCTCACGCTCACCCCAGGTTTCGCGAGCGATGATGAACGGCGTCAGGTCGAGCGACTTGGGGGCCACGTCGATGATGTCGAGCGGGCTGACCCGGAAGCTCGGGATGGTGACGCGCTTGCCGTTCACCAGAAGGTGGCCGTGGCTGACCATCTGCCGGGCCTGCCGCCGGGTGTTGGCGAAGCCGGCGCGGTAGACGACGTTGTCGAGGCGGGACTCCAGGAGCTGCAGCAACGCTTCGCCGGTACGACCGGGCAGCCGGTCGGCCTCTTCGTAGTAGCGGCGGAACTGCTTCTCCAGCACGCCGTAGGCGTAGCGGGCCTTCTGCTTCTCGCGCAGCTGCAGCAGGTACTCCGAGTCCTTGGTCCGGCCGCGGCCGTGCTGGCCGGGCGGGTAGGGGCGGTGCTCGAACGCCTTGTCGTTGCCGACCAGGTCGGTCCCGAGGCGGCGGGACTTCTTCGTGATGGGTCCGGTGTAACGGGCCATGGTGTGTTCAGTCCTTTCTGATGGCTCGGGGGTTAGACGCGACGACGCTTCGGCGGGCGGCAACCGTTGTGCGGCATCGGGGTGACATCAGAGATGGTGCCAACCTCGAGCCCGATCGCACCCAGCGAACGGATCGCGGTCTCACGGCCCGAGCCGGGACCCTTGACGAAGACATCGACACGCTTCATACCGTGCTCCATCGCCCGGCGGCCAGCGGCCTCGGCGGCCATCTGGGCGGCGAACGGCGTGGACTTGCGGGAGCCCTTGAATCCGACGGTGCCGGAGCTGGCCCAGGCGATTACCGCGCCGGTCGGGTCGGTGATGGTGATGATCGTGTTGTTGAAAGTGCTCTTGATGTGGGCCTGTCCGGCGACCACATTCTTCTTCTCCTTGCGGCGCACCTTGGTCTTGGCGGCGGCGCCCTTTCGGCCTGCAGTAGCCATATGTGTGTTGTTCTCCTTGGCAGGTTCTGGTTTGGGGACTCACCCGGAGGGGGTCAGCGGGCCTTCTTCTTGCCCGCGACGGCCTTCTTCTTGCCCTTGCGGGTACGGGCGTTGGTACGAGTGCGCTGTCCGCGGACGGGCAGGCCGCTGCGGTGTCGACGGCCCTGGTAGGTGCCGATCTCGATCTTGCGGCGGATGTCGGCGGCGACGGTGCGGCGCAGGTCGCCCTCGACTTCGTAGTTGGCGTCGATGTGGTCACGCAACGCGACGAGCATCTCGTCGGTCAGGTCCTTGACGCGGATGTCCCCACTGATCCCAGTGGCTGCCAGGGTTTCGGCGGCTCGGGTGCGGCCGATGCCATAGACGTAGGTGAGCGCGACTTCCAGACGCTTCTCGCGTGGGAGGTCAACACCTTGGAGGCGTGCCATGTGGCGGTTACCTTTCGTGTAGGTCATGCCGGACGCGTTCAGGCGTCCGCACGCGAAGGTTTGTTGCGTGAGGCGCTCCCGAATCGCCAGCCGGGACTTGTCCCGGCTCCGGGTCCCCGGCCCTCGCCCGGGGGTGTGACCGCGCCCATGGTTGGGCCGGCTGCTCTCACGTTGTGGGTTATTCAGTTGTCACTTGCTGGCGTCGGCAGGATCAGCCCTGACGCTGCTTGTGTCGCGGGTTGGTGCAGATCACCCGGACGACACCGCGGCGACGAATCACCTTGCAGTTGTCACAGATCCTCTTGACGCTCGGCTGAACCTTCATCGAGTGTCTCCTTGCTTACTTGTGGCGGTAGACGATGCGGCCGCGGGTCAGATCGTACGGAGACAACTCGACCACCACCCGGTCCTGGGGCAGGATCCGGATGTAATGCTGACGCATCTTCCCGCTGATCGTGGCCAGTACCCGGTGATCGTTGTCCAGCTCGACGCGGAACATCGCATTGGGCAGGGCCTCTACCACGGTGCCTTCGAGTTCGAGTGCTCCCTCTTTCTTCGCCAATTCACTCCCGATCTACGCTCACGTATGGACGTCACCGCCGGCAGGCAGGCCTGTAGGCACAACAAACCCAGGTGACCGACGACCTATGCTACCTTCCCCGGCCACGCCCACCCAAATCGGGCCCCCACCCGCTACCCAGCGCGACCGGAGGGGCTGCCGACCGCCTCGACCAGTACGCTGGCCGCCATGTCCTACTTTGCCGTCCAGTACCTGTACCGCGCGGACGCCGACGTCGCCGCCGTCCGGCCGGAGCATCGTGCCTACCTGGCCACGCTCGTCGAGGCCGGCCAGTTGAAGGTGTCCGGCCCCTACGTGGGCACCGAACGCGACTCCGCCCTGCTGATCTTCGAGGCGGCGGATGCCGACACGGTGCAGGGATTGATCGACGCCGACCCGATGGCGCTCCGCGGGGTGCTGGAGTCTTCGAGCATCACCCAGTGGAATCCGGTCCTCGGCGGATTCGCCTGATTCGGGCGGGTGTTGACTGGTCTGGCACCCTGATTGGGTGACGCTGTTCCACCTGCCGGTGCTGGACCATGACCATTCGGGTCGAGCCGACGGCATCCTGGCGGCCCCCTCAGCTGGCCAGCGGCGAGATCTTGACGCCTCGGGCGGCCAGTTCCGCGCGGCCGCCGTCGGGCTCGGTGAGCACCCACGGTCCGTCCTCGGTGAGCGCGACGGTGTTCTCCCAGTGCGCCGCCCAGGAGCCATCCCGGGTGACCACGGTCCACTCGTCCGCCATCGTCACGGTGTCCGGCGAACCGAGGGTGAAGATCGGCTCGATGGCCAGGCACATGCCCCTCGACAACCGGGGGCCGCGGCGTGGCCGGCCGAAGTTGGGCACGTCGGGGGGCTGGTGCATCGCGGTCCCGATGCCGTGCCCGGTGTACTCGCGCACGATGCCCAGCGGTCTGGACGCCAGTGCCGCCTGCAACTCGATGGCGTGGCTGATGTCCCCCACCCGGGATGCCCCGGCTGCGGCCGCGATGCCGGCCCACATGGCCAGCCGGGTCCGTTCCACCAGCTCGGCGGCGGCGTCCGAGACCTCGCCGACGCAGAAGGTGCGGGCGGCGTCGCCGTGCCAGCCGTCGAGGATGGCGCCGAAGTCGATCGACACCAGGTCGCCTGAGGCCAGCTTCCGGTTGCCGGGGACGCCATGCACCACGCCCTCATTGACCGAGATGCAGGCGGTCGCCGGATAGGGCGGGTAACCCCACTCGGCGCCGTAGTCCAGGAATGAGCTGGCGGCGTTGTGGTCGGTCAGCACGGTGCGGGCGATGGCGTCGAGTTCGGCGGTCGTGATGCCGGGACGGATCGCCTCGCCCATGGCCGCCAACGCCTCGGCCACCACCAGTCCGGCCCGGCGCATCAGCCGGATCTGCTCGATCGACTTGACCTCGACGCCGCGCGCGATCACGGTCGGTCGTCGTTACCGGCGGCCGCCCTGCCGTCGACGGCGGCGTCGAGGGCGGCGAAGATCCGCTCGCACACCTCGTCGGTGGTGCCCAGTCCGTCCACCCGGACCAGCAGGCCGGCCTGGTCGTAGTGGTCGAGCAGCGGCTTGGTGTTGCGCTGGTAGACCTCCATGCGGTACCGGATCGTCTCCTCGGTGTCGTCCTCGCGGCCCTCGATCTCGGCGCGCTTGAGCAATCGCCCGATCAGGTCTTCCGGTTTGGCGGCCAGCACCAGCACCGCGTCCAGCTGCCGGCCGCGCTCGGTGAGGTAGTCGTCCAGTGCGTCCACTTGGTGCATGGTGCGGGGGAAGCCATCGAGCAGGAACCCATCCGCGGCGTCCGGCTGGTCGAGCCGATCAACCACGATCCGTTCGGTGAGCTCATCGGGGACGTAGTCGCCGGCGGCCAGGATCTGGGCGACCTGCTTTCCGAGTTCGGTCTGCTGCCTCACGTTGGCCCGGAAGATGTCACCGGTGGAGATCGCGGGTATTCCGTAGTGTTCGGCGATTTTCGCGGCCTGGGTGCCCTTCCCGGCGCCGGGTGCACCCATGATCAGCAGTCTCACTTGAGGAATCCTTCATAGTGTCGCTGGTGGAGCTGGCTCTCGATCTGCTTGACGGTGTCGAGCCCGACACCCACCATGATGAGCAGGCTGGTCCCGCCGAATGGGAAGTTCTGGTCGGCGTTGAACCACAGAATGGCCACCGACGGGATGAGCGAGATCGTAGCAAGGTACAGCGAGCCGGGCGCAGTCAGGCGGCTGATCACGTAGGCCAGGTAGTCCTCGGTCGGCTTGCCGGCCCGGATCCCGGGGATGAAGCCGCCGTACTTCTTCATGTTGTCGCTGATCTCGACCGGGTCGAAAGTGATCGATACGTAGAAGTACGCGAAGAAGATGATCAGCGTGAAGAAGATGATGTTGTACCACAGCCCGGTGCCGGTGGCCAGGTTGGCCGCCACCCACTCGGCGAGGCGTCCGGTGGGCTGGAACATGGTGAACAGCACCGGCAGGTAGAGGATCGAGCTGGCGAAGATCACCGGGATGACGCCGGACTGGTTGACCTTCAGCGGGATGTAGGTGGACGAGCCGCCCAGCAGCCGGTTGCCGACCATCCGCTTGGCGTACTGCACCGGGATGCGGCGCTGCGCCTGTTCCACGTAGACCACCCCGGCCATCACGAACAGGCCGATCACGATCACTGCCAGCATCACCAGCAGCCCCTGGTTGGGGTCGGGCTGGCCGTTGCGGATGTTCCACATCGCTGCCGGGAAGGTGGCCGCGATCTGGGTGAAGATCAGCACCGACATGCCGTTGCCGACGCCGCGGTCGGTGATCAACTCGCCCAGCCACATGATGATGGAGGTGCCGGCGGTCATCGTCAGGATCATCACCACGATCGGGAAGATGTTGGTGCTGTAGACGATGTCATCCGGGCAGTCCTGGAAGAGCTGTCCGTTGACCGCCAGCATGGTGAACGAGGTGGCCTGCAGCACCGCCAGGACGATGGTGAGCAGGCGGGTGTACTGGGTGATCTTCTCCCGGCCTGCGCCGCCCTCCTTCTTCAGCGTCTCCAGCCGCGGGATGACCACGGTGAGCAGCTGGAGGATGATCGAGCTGGTGATGTAGGGCATGATGCCCAGCGCGAAGATCGACAGCTGCAGTAGCGCCCCACCCGAGAACAGGTTGATCATCGAGTACATCCCGGCCTGCTGGCCGGTGGTCGCCAGCTCCGCGCAGGTCCGGATCGCGGCCGTGTCGACGTTCGGGGTCGGGATCGACGATCCCAGCCGGAAGACCGTGAGGATGCCGAGCGTGAACAGGATCTTCTTGCGAAGGTCCGGCGTCCGGAACGCGTTCAGGAAGGCGGAAAGCATCCGGTTCCTCTTTCATTGCTTGAAGTGTGGGGCGTCAGGTGCATGGCAAGGCCACGCCAACGCGCAACCCCCGTAGCGTACCAAGCGGTGCCGCGGTTCCCTATTCGCGTCGCATCATGATCGGCGGCCCGGGATGGCGAAACGGCGGGCGACCCCGGGAAAGGGATCGCCCGCCGACTTGACTTGCCGAGTGGTCAGCGTTCGGTGACGGTACCGCCGGCCGCCTCGATCTTCTCCTTGGCGGATGCCGAGAACGCGTCCGCGGTGATGTCCAGCTTGACCGACAGTTCGCCGGTGCCGAGCACCTTTACCAGCTTGTTGCCACGCACCAGCCCCTTGGCCACCAGGTCGTCGACGCCGACCTGACCGCCGGAGGGGAAGACCTCGGCGAGCCTGGTCAGGTTGACCACCTGGTAGCTCACCTTGAACGGGTTCTGGAAACCGCGCATCTTCGGGGTCCGCATGTGCAGCGGCATCTGGCCGCCCTCGAAGTTCTCGGGGACGTTCTTGCGAGCGCCGGTGCCCTTGGTACCGCGGCCAGCGGTCTTGCCGCCCTTGCCGCCCTCACCACGGGCGACGCGCTTGGCCTCGGTGTGCGCACCGGGGGCCGGGCGCAGGTGGTGGACCTTGAGCGCCATCTTCACTTCACCTCTTCCACTTCGACCAGATGGCGCACCGCGTGCACCATGCCCCGGATCTCGGGACGATCGGCGTGTTCGACCTGGTCACCGACGCTGCGCAGGCCTAGCGCGCGCAGCGTCTTGCGGGCGGCCGGCTTCTCGCCGATCCCGGACTTGATCTGGGTTACCTTCAGCTCAGGCATGCTGTCCGGCCTCCTTACGGGCCTTGAGGAGGGCCGCTGGCGCGACTTCCTCGACGGGCTTGCCGCGCCGCCTGGCAACCTGCTCGGGCTCCTCAAGCGACTGCAGTGCAGCCACGGTGGCGTGTACCACGTTGATCGCGTTCGGCGAGCCGAGCGACTTGGCCAGCACGTCCTGGACGCCGGCGCACTCCAGCACCGCGCGCACCGAGCCACCCGCGATCACACCGGTACCGGGTGATGCCGGGCGCAACATGACCACGCCCGCGGCCTTCTCGCCCTGAACCGGGTGCGGAATGGTGCGCTGCACCATCGGCACCTTGAAGAAGTGCTTCTTGGCCTCCTCGACACCCTTGGCGATTGCCGCGGGCACCTCCTTGGCCTTGCCGTAGCCGACCCCAACGGTGCCCTCGCCGTCGCCCACCACGACCAGCGCGGTGAAGCTGAACCGGCGGCCACCCTGGACGACCTTGGCGACGCGGTTGATGGACACTACCCGCTCGAGGTACTGATCCCTCCTGTCGCGGTCACTGCTCTGGTCACGGCCACGACGGTCATCACGGCCACGACGCTCCCCACCCTGGCGGCCGCCGCCGCGCTGGGATTCACTCATCGTTGTCAATACCTTTCGTCGTGTCTCTAGAAGCCGAGCCCGGCCTTGCGGGCGGCGTCAGCCATGGCGGCGATCCGCCCGTGGTACTTGCGGCCCGCCCGGTCGAAGACGACCTGCTCCACACCGGCGTCCTTGGCCCGCTTGGCGATCAGCTCGCCGACCTTGACGGCCTTGGCCGTCTTGCCGCCGGACAACGCCCGCAGTTCCGGCTCCATCGTCGATGCCGACGCCAGGGTATTGCCGGCGACGTCGTCGATGATCTGCACCAGGGTGTGCCGGGAACTCTTGGTGACGACCAGGCGCGGTCGCTCGGGGTAGCCGGTAATCCTCTTGCGGCCGCGGACGGCACGACGCTGGCGCGCCGCCGTATTGTCGGCCAGGTGCTTGTGTGCACGCAGCGAGATAGCCATGATCACTTACCAGCCTTTCCAGCCTTGCGGCGCACGTGCTCGCCCCGGTAGCGCACACCCTTGCCCTTGTAGGGCTCGGGCTTGCGAAGCTTGCGGATGTTCGCCGCGACTTCACCGACGACCTGCTTGTCGATCCCGCGAATGTGCAGACGCTGCGGGCTCTCCACCTCGAAGGTGATGCCGTCGGGCGCATCCACCACCACCGGGTGGCTGAAGCCGAGCGCGAACTCGACCTGCTGCGGGCTCTTCTGAATCACGCGGTAGCCGACGCCCACGATCTCGAGGGTCTTGGCGTAGCCATCGGTGACGCCGATGACCATGTTGTTGACCAGCGTGCGGGTCAGCCCGTGCAGTGAACGCGACTCGCGCTCATCGTTGGGACGCTCGACCAGCAGCTGGCCCTCGTCGTTGCGGCTGATCGTGATGGGGTCCGAGATGGTGCGGCTCAGCGTGCCCTTCGGGCCCTGCACCTGCACGTCGCGGCCTTCAATGGTCACCTCGACACCGGACGGGACGGTGATCGGGAGCCTGCCAATTCGTGACATTCCAGTTCCTCCTTCTCAGTTCCGTCCGGTCACCAGACGTAGGCGAGCACTTCGCCGCCCACCGACTTCTGGTGTGCCTGCTTGTCGGTCATCAGGCCCTGCGACGTGGAGATGATCGCGATCCCCATGCCGCCCAGCACCTTGGGCAGGTTGTTCGACTTGGCGTAGACCCGCAGACCGGGCTTGCTGATGCGGCGCAGGCCGGCCAGCGAACGGGTCCGGTCCTCGCCGTACTTCAGCGTGATGGTCAACGTCTTGCCGACCTCGCCCGCGGGGGCGTCGGCCACCTCGTACCCGGCGATGTAGCCCTCCTGCTTGAGGATCTCTGCGATCCCCGCCTTGATCTTGGAGTGCGGCATCGTCGTCTGGTCGTGGTGTGCCTGGTTTGCGTTTCGCAGCCGCGTCAGCATGTCTGCGATCGGGTCAGTCATCGTCATGGCTTGTCAGCCTCTTTCTCGCAGCGGTTTCCCGGTGGGACCTGCCGCGTCTGGGATGGTTCGGTGAGCTCGCTCACCAGGAGGACTTGGTCACGCCGGGCAGGTCGCCCGCGTGGGCGAGCTCGCGCAGGCAGATGCGGCACAGACCGAACGCGCGGTACACCGACTTCGGGCGGCCGCAGCGCTGGCAGCGCGTGTAGGCGCGTACCTTGAATTTCGGCTTGCGGGCCTGCTTGACCCTGAGGGCGGTCTTGGCCATCTAGAGCCTCACTTCTTCCTCTTCGCAGCGGCCTTGGCGGCCGACTTCGACTTGTACTGGACGTTGCTGCGGCGACGAACGGCCTTGGCGTCGTCCACGGCCTTGAACGGGAAGCCGAGGTGCCTCAGCAGCGCCCGACCCTCCTCGTCGTTGGTGGCCGAGGTGACCAGGGTGATGTCCATCCCGCGCACGCGGTCGATCTTGTCCTGGTCGATCTCGTGGAACATGACCTGCTCGTTGAGACCGAAGGTGTAGTTGCCGCGGCCGTCGAACTGGTTGGAGTTCAGCCCGCGGAAGTCGCGGATTCGCGGCAGCGCCAGGCTGAGCAGCCGGTCGGCGAACTCCCACATCCGGTCGCCGCGCAGCGTGACGTGGCAGCCGATCGGCTGGCCCTCACGCAGCTTGAACTGGGCGATCGATTTGCGGGCCTTGGTCACCTGCGGCTTCTGCCCGGTGATCGCGGTCAGGTCGCGGATCGCGCCCTCCAGGATCTTGGAGTCCCGGGCCGCCTCGCCGACACCCATGTTGACCACGATCTTGGTCAGCCCGGGGATCTGCATGACGTTGCCGTAGTTGAACTCCTCGTTCAGCGCCGGCCGGATCTCGTCTCGGTAGCGCTGCTTGAGGCGCGGCGTGGTCGGTGCTGAGGCCCGCACCACATCGGCCGGCTTGTCGGCGTCCGCCTTCTTGGCCCTGGCCATCAGATCTCCTTCCCGGTCTTGCGGGCAACGCGCAGCGCGCGCGTCCCCTCGTACTCCGACCCATCGGAGCGCTTCTTGACCACCACGTTGCGTTCGTACCCGATTCGGGTGAGCACCTCGTTGCCGTCGGCGTCCTTGGTGACCAACTGCACGTTGGACGCGTGCAGCGGCGCCTCGGAGCTGATCACGCCGCCCTTGGTGGTGCGCCCGGTGTTGGGGTCGGCGGTGTCGCGGACGTGCCGCTTCATGATGTTCACGCCCTGCACGACGACCCGGTTGTTCTCGGGGTCGACGGCGATGATCTCGCCGACGGCGCCCTTGTCCTTGCCTGCGATGACCCTGACCCGGTCACCCTTCCTGAGCCTCACTCAGATCACCTCCGGAGCCAGCGACACGATGCGCATGTACCGGCGGTCGCGCAGCTCACGGGCGACCGGCCCGAAGATGCGGGTGCCGCGGGGCTCGCCATCGTTCTTCAGGATGACGGCTGCGTTCTCGTCGAACTTGATGTAGGAGCCGTCGGCGCGACGGTGCTCCTTCGCGGTGCGGACGATGACGGCCTTGACCAGTTCGCCCTTCTTGACGTTGCCGCCGGGGATGGCGTCCTTCACGGTGGCCACGATCGTGTCACCGAGACCGGCGTAGCGGCGACCCGAGCCGCCGAGCACACGGATGCAAAGGATCTCCTTGGCACCGGTGTTGTCGGCGACCTTCAGTCGCGACTCCTGCTGGATCATTTCTTCTCCTCTGCCCCACCGGTTCCCCCTGTTCAGGAGGCCTGGTGGAACTTGATATGTGTCCTGGGTTCTGCCCGGTCGGCGACTAGCGGGCCTTCTCGACGATCTCGAGCAGCCGCCAACGCTTGGTGGCCGACAGCGGCCGGGTCTCCATGATCCGGACGCGGTCACCCACTCCAGCCTCGTTGGCCTCATCGTGAGCGTGCAGCTTGGTGGTCTGGCGCAGCACCTTGCCATAGAGGGGGTGCTTCACCCGGTCAGCGACCTCGACCACGATGGTCTTCTGGGCCTTGTTGGACACCACCACGCCCTCGCGGACCTTCCGGCCCGGGCGCTTGGCGTCCGTAGTCGTCTCACTCATGCTTCAACCTTCTGGTCAGGGTCCTCGATGATGCCCAGGTTCCGCTCCTGCAGAACGGTGTAGATCCGGGCGATGTCCTTGCGGACCTCGCGCAGCCGGGCCGTGGACTGGAGCTGGCCGGTGGCGGCCTGGAACCGGAGGTTGAACAGCTCCTCCTTCAGTTCCAGGACCTGGTCGTTGAGCTCCTTGCCGGACAGACCACGCAGTTCGGCAGCAGTCAATGCGTTGTTCGCCATGATCAGTTACTCACCTGCTTCGCGCTTGATGAAGCGAGCCTTGAAGGGCAGCTTGTGGATGGCCAGGCGCAGCGCCTCGCGGGCCACGTCCTCACTGACACCGGACATCTCGAACAGCACCCGTCCGGGCTTGATGTTCGCCACCCAGAACTCCGGCGATCCCTTGCCCGATCCCATCCGGGACTCGGCCGGGTGCTTGGTCAGCGGGCGATCGGGGTAGACGTTGATCCAGACCTTGCCGCCGCGCTTGATGTGGCGGGTCATCGCAATACGAGCCGCCTCGATCTGCCGGTTGGTCAGGTAGGACGGCTCCATCGCCTGGATGCCGTAGTCACCAAAGGCCAGGCTGGTGCCACCCTTGGCCATCCCACCGCGAGTCGGACGGTGTTGCTTGCGGTGCTTAACTCGACGAGGAATCAGCATGCTCAGGCTCCTGCGTTCTCGGTAACGGGCGCGCTGGGCGCGCCCTGCTCGGCTTGGGTGCTCGCCGCCTCCGTGC
>NZ_JBASCI010000281.1:0-5401 GCF_049651565.1 Brooklawnia sp. | reverse complement strand
CGGACTCGGCGCGCTTGCCCCAGTTGACGTCGAACGCGGCCAGGCCGGAGGTTTCCAGCTTGGTCTGGCCGGTGCCCTTGAACAGACTGCCTTCCCAATTAGTGCTGGCCTTGCTGACGGAGGCTTTAGCCATGGCTGTTGCTCCTTCTGGTTGGGTGGTCCTGTGGCCCACCATAGCCGGGGGTCCGGGCGGTTTGACGTGGTCGCACACAGCTGGACGGCAGGTCGGCCGGCGCACTTCGGCCACTGGCTCACAGTTGTACCCAACCGGCCTGGACACACCCACCGCGGTATGGTCTGCGGCAGTGGCGCCGGCCCGGGGCGTCTGTGCGGCTGCGATGGACCCGCCGGGGCAGCCAAGACCCCGGGAGGCAGGTGCTCCCGGGGCCGGTTGTTGAGTGGGTGTCAGTCCTCGATCAGAAGGCCGACGGCTTGGCCTTGTAGCCGGCCTTGCCGACTGCCGCCACCAGGTCATCGACACTGGCCTTCTGCTCGTCGTGGTCGACCTCGATCCGTGAGGACGCGAAGTGCACCTTCACGTCTTCAACGCCGGCGAGCCGGCCGACCTGCTTCTCGATCTTGGAGACGCAGGAGGGGCAGGAGAAGCCCTCCGCGCGAAGGATGGTGTGGGTGGTGTTCTGGGTGTTGGTGCTCATTACGTGTTTCCTTTCCTGAAAGTCTGGGCCGGTTGGACGGTTTTCCGTCCCGACACTTGAAACCATAGGCACTGCGACGATCTGGTTCCTTGACGTGCGTCAAGCCACTTCGACGACTGTCTTGCCGGCGGCGTGCCCGGACTCCACCACCGCCATCGCGTCCGCCGCTCGCTCCAGCGGGAAGGTTGCCGTGATGTGTGGGTCGACCAGGCCTGCGGCGAGCACGTCGGCGACCCGTGCCATCGCCTGCGGGTCGCGCTTGCGCACGGCTCCGCCGAGGTCGAGGACGCCGCGGTCGGCGGCGGAGATCACCCGGTCGGGCGTCCTGGCCAGCGGTGCCGCCTCGCGCAGCACTTCGCCGCCAACCAGGTCGATCACCAGGTCGACGCCATCGGGGGCCAGTTCGCGGACGCGGTCGGCGAAGCCCGGGCCGGATACCACGAACTCGGCCCCGGTCGATTCGACCAGTTCGCGCTTGGACTCGCTGGCGCCCCCGATCACCCGGAACTTGTGCACCCGGCAGATCTGGGCGGCCATCAGGCCGACGCCGCCACCGGCGCCGATCACCAGCACGGTGTCGCCGGCGTCCAACTCGACCTGGTGGGTCAGGTCGTAGGCAGTGGTGGCGGCGACCGGGACCGTTGCGGCCGCCGCGAAGCTCAGCTCATCGGGCTTGGTCACGGCGTACTCGGCGGTCACGAGCGCGTGCTCGGCGATGCCTCCGACACCGGGCGGGACGGCGGCCAGCACGGCGTCCCCCACCTGGAACTGGTCGACCCCCTCCCCCACAGCGGCGACGATCCCGGACACCTCCGAGCCGAGCCCGGCCGGCAGCGGTCGGTCGGTGCCGACCCGGCCGGACCGGAACTTGACGTCGTAGGGGTTCACCCCGGCGGCTCGGACCTCGACCAGCAGTTGGCCGGGCCCGGGCCGGGGCACCTCGCGGTCGCGCAGTTCCTGGTGTTCGGGGCCGCCGTACTGGGTGAAGACAAAGACCTTGGACATCTGTGGTTTCCTCCTCTGGTTTGGCTAGGGGTTGCCGGGCGGTCAGCCGGCGGCTTCGACGAAGACGCGTGCAGTATCGCTGGTCGGGGCCTGCTGAGGTGCTGGCCTGACGTCCCGGCTCTTGTCGGGCCGCAGCAGCCGCATGGCGTTGACGATGACGACCAGCACCGAGGCCTCGTGCACCAGCATCCCGATCGCCATGGTGACGCCACCGAACAGCACGCCGCTCAGCAGGGCAGCCACGGTCAGCAGCGCGATGGCGATGTTCTGCCGCATGTTGGCGACGGTGCGGCGGGCCAGCCGGACAGCCTGCGGCAGCTTCAGCAGGTCGTCGGCCATCAGGGCGATGTCGGCAGTCTCGATCGCCACACCGGTGCCGGCTGCGCCCATGGCGACCCCGATATCGGCGGTGGCAAGGGCGGGGGCGTCGTTCACGCCGTCGCCGACCATCGCCACCACGTGACCAGCCCGCTGGAGTTGGGTGACGATGTCGAGCTTGTCCTCCGGGAGCAGGCCGGCCCGCACCTCGTCGACGCCCACCTGGGCGGCGACCGCCTCGGCCACCCGCTGGCTGTCACCGGTCAGCATCACCACGTCGCGCACCCCGTTGGCGTGCAGACGGCGCACCATCTCGGCGGCGTCCGGACGGACCTTGTCCGCCACGCCCAGCACACCAAGCACCTGGCCATCGCAGGCGATGACCATGGGGGTCCTGCCCTGTGAGGCGAGGTCATTGACCACCGGCTCGGCAGCCGCGGTGTCGATGTCCTCTGCCTGCAGCAGCTTCAGGTTGCCGACCAGGACCCGGTGGTCGATCAATGTGGCGATGATGCCCTTGCCCGGCACCGGTTCGGTGTGTGATGGCATTCCGGTGATGTCCAGCCCCTTCTCGACCGCGCCTTCGATGATGGGACGCGCCAGCGGGTGCTCGGAGCCGGTCTCGGCCCGGGCGGCCATGGTGAGGACGTGGTCGGCGTCCATGTCGTCGTGCAGCACCACCACATCGGTCAATACCGGTCTGCCCTCGGTCAGGGTACCCGTCTTGTCCAGCGCGACCGCCGAGATCCTGGCCGAGGTCTCCAGGTACTCCCCGCCCTTGATCAGGATGCCGTCACGAGCGCCACGTCCGATACCGGCCACGATTGACACCGGGATGGAGATGACCAGGGCGCCGGGGCAACCGATGACCAGCAGCGTGAGACCCAACACGACGTCCCGGGAGATCAGCCCGACGACCAGCGCCAGCAGGATGATGCCGGGGGTGTACCACTTGGCGAAGCGGTCCATGAACTTCTGCGTCTTGGCCTTGGCGTCCTGGGCCTCTTCCACGCGGTGGATGATTCGGGCCAGCGTGGTGTTTGCGCCAACACCGGTGGCCTCGACCTGCAGGAATCCGCCGGTCGAGATGGTGCCGGCAAAGACAGTGTCGCCGGTCGTCTTCTCCACCGGTATTGATTCACCTGTGATGGAAGCCTCATCCAGAGCGCCGCTACCACCGACGACGATGCCGTCCACCGGCACCTTGGCGCCGTTCTTGACCAACACTGTCTCCCCCGGCTCAACTTCTGCCGCCGAGATCTCAACCTGCTGTGCGTCACGCAGCACCACGGCGGTGTCAGGAGCGACCGCGACCAACTCGGCCAGCGCCGAGCGGGTCTTGCTCAAGGTGGCGTTCTCCAGGGCCCCACCGATGGCGAACAGGAAGGTGACGGCGGCCGCCTCCCAGTACTCGCCGATGATGACCGCGCCGATCGCGGCGATCGACACCAGCAGGTCGATGCCGATCACGCGGACCAGCAGCGCCCGAACGGACTTGACGACGATGGGCATTCCCGCGACCACTGCTGCTGCGATCATCAACAGGTCTGCCGGGAGTTGGGCGCCGCCCAGATTAGCGGTGAGGATCGACGCCAGGATCAGAATCCCCGAAATGACGGGGACTGCCCAGCGGTTGTGAAGCCACTGGTGGACGTTTGTCATGGCTGAACCTTTCTTCGTGTGCATTGGGCGTTCTCGCCGCCCGCTCAATCTCGAAGTTACGGAACCCTCGGAACGGGCGCCTTGACCGGCATCAAGCGCGCAGTTCGGCCCACCGGCGAGACGCCCCGACACACTCCCGGTGTCTGCGCGGGTGGTCCGCGTAGGTCGCGACCCAGGTGGCAGGAGGGCGGCTTCAGGTCGGATACCAACGCAAGGCGGCCGAAAATCCTCCGGCCGGCACCCGCTGAGCACACCTCCCGGTGCGGTGTCAACCGCAAAGTTTCCCGCCGAGGCGTCTCGCGATTCGAGACAGGATTTGCAATTTGAAAGGTTCAAGTCGGAAAGTACCTTGGTCGGCACCAAGCGGAAGGATTCCGGACACCAGGTGTGAGGGAGGTAGGCCGATGAACGCTCCGGCGTTGATCCTGTTGGCACAGGGAACCGTGCACCCATGCGTGGAGCAGGTGTACCACGCCTTGCGTCACCAGCTTCAGAGCGAGCGCCCAGCCCTCTCGATTCACCTGGCCTTCACCGACACCTGTCCACCCACCGGCCCCCAGGTCGTGGGGACGCTGGCCAACCGCGGCGTGGGCGAGATCGTGATGGTTCCGCTGGACCTGTCCCGGGTCTGCCAGCCCACCGACGAGATGCAGCAGGTGCTGCTCGCGGCCCGCAGGCATCGTCCGGACGCCAGGATCACCATGGCCCGTCCGATCGGGCCGGCGGTTGAACTACTGAACATCCTCGACGTCCGGCTGCGCAACGCGCTGTCGGCGGCCAATGCCACCGAACTCGACGGCCTGGTGTTGTCGAACCCGGCCTGCGGTGACCCCCGCGGCGCAGGTCTGATCGCCCGCCGCGCCCGGCAGTGGGCTGCCCACCACCGGCTCCCGGTGCTGGTCGCCTACGGTGACGAGTCTGGCCACGACGTCGCCTCCGCGATCAGCAGTCTGCGGCAGCTCGGCCGCCGGCACATTGCGGTCGGCTCGGTCTACATCGCCCCGACCGTCGCCTACCGCCAGCAGGCGGAGCTGGCGCTCGAGTCGGGTGCGCTCGCGGTGAGCGCACCGATCGGGGCCGAGCCGCGGCTGGCCGAGTTGGCGATGGCCAGGTACGCGTACACGGCCATGGCAATGCTGGACGACCAGACCACCGGCGAGCTGGAGCTGAACGACCAGGCCCTGTAGGGGCAGCTGCCGGCTACTCGGTCGGCAGCGCCTCGACTCTCGCCCGTTCGGCGTCGACGTCGAAATCGGCGCCCGGCCAGCCGAGCCGCAGCCCCTCCAGCGTCTCCAGCAGGACGTGTGCGATGGCCCAGTTGCGGTACCACTTACGGTCGGCCGGGATCACGTACCACGGCGCGGCGGCGGTGTTGCACCTGGTCATCGCGATGCTGTACGCGGCCATGTAGTCGTCGTACTTGAGCGCGGTGTCGACGTCGCTGGTGTTGTACTTGTAGTACTTGTCCGGGTTGTCCAGCCTGGCCAGCAGCCGTTCCCGCTGGGTGGCCTTGGACACGTTCAGGAAGCACTTGACCACGGTGATGCCCGAACCCACCAGTTCGGCCTCGAACTCGTTGATCGCGCCATAGCGTCGCTCGATCTCGTCGGGTGAAGCCATCGACTCGACCCGCTGGATGAGCACGTCCTCGTAGTGTGAACGGTCGAAGATGCCGATCTTGCCGGGCCCGGGCAGGGCGCGGCGGATCCGCCAGAGGAAGTCCTGGGCGCGCTCCTCCTCGGTGGGTGCCTTGAACGACT
>NZ_JBASCI010000280.1:0-4614 GCF_049651565.1 Brooklawnia sp. | reverse complement strand
CGGCAGCTCCGTGCAGGGTCGTGCGCCGGATGACCGCCTGGGCCTGGATCTCGATCAGCGCGTCCGGGTTCACGAACTCGGTGATCTGCACCAGCGTGCTGGCCGGGTACGGTTTCGGGAACCGCGCCAACCGAACCCGGTGGATGTCGGCCAGGCCCTCCATCGACTTGACGAAGACCAGCACGTTGGTGACGTTGCCCAGGTCGCCGCCGAACTGGGCGAGGATCGACTCGATGTTGTCGATGCACTGCTCGGTCTGCGCAGCGATATTGCCGACCCCGACCAGCTCCTCGTCCTCGTTGAAGGCGATCTGCCCGGCGACCCAGATCAGGCTCACCTCGTCACTTATCGGCACCGAGATCGCGTTCGAGAACGCAACCTCCATCCCCATGGCATTTCCATAAGGCACGGCATCGAACTTCATCTGTTGTCCTCTCCCGGTGGCCACCGCCGGCCTCCGGCGTCATTGGGCGCGGGCACGCCCCACCTGTAGGCACCTGTCTAGCCGCTGCGGCCGAGGAAGCCCAGCACCCATTCGAGTGCGCCGCCGCACACCTAGTCGGGCAGCGACCCGCGTGTCGCGACCCGGTCAGGAGCCCAGCAGGACCTGCACCAGTTCAGCCGCGGCCGTCTTGTCGAGCATCTGGTTGCCGTTGCCGCACTTCGGTGACACGCAGCAGGTGGGGCAGCCCGCGTCGCAGTCGCAGCCCAGCAGCCGCTCCAGGGTGGCCCGCCACCAGTCCTCGGCCACCTTGAAGCCGCGCTCGGCGAAACCGGATCCGCCCGGCGCGCCGTCGTGCACGAAGATGCTGCACTGGTTGGTGTCTGGGTGCAACACCGTCGACAACCCGCCGATGTCCCAGCGGTCGCAGGGCGCGAACGCCGGCAGCAACCCGATCGCGGTGTGCTCGGCGGCGTGGGCGGCAGCGCCCAGCCGCACCGCGGAGTAGGCGAGCCGGGCGACCACGGAGTCCGGCACCAGCCACCACATCGACTGGGTGGTCATCCGGTGCACCGGAAGGTCGAGCGGGGTCTCGTCCCAGACGTCGCCGGTCACCGAATCGCGCCGCAGGTAGCTGCACACCTGGTCGGACAACTCGACCACGCCGTGGCAGACGATCCCGCGACCGCAGTCGCGCCGGGCCAGTTCGCTGATGATCCGCACCTCGCTGGTCCCCATCGGCTGGGTGTAGTACGGCAGCTCCATCTGCCGCACCATCGCCACCGAATCGGCCGGCAGGTAGCCGGTCACCAGCCACTGCTCGCCCTGGTGCAGGTAGACCGCGCCCTCGTGCACCGTGCGGTCGGCCGCCCCCCGGTCGACGCTGCCCACCACCCGTCCGGTGTCGGCCTCGATGATCTCCACCGGACGCCCGATCGCCCCGCGCAGGTCGATCGCGTCCACTGCCCGCTCCGGCCGGGTCCAGTACCAGCCGGTGGCCCGCTGCCGAAGCAGCCCCTGAGCGGACAACCGGCCGGCGACTGCGCCCATCTCTGGGCCGAACCAGCGCACGTCGCCAGGCTTCAGCGGCGCCTCCTGCGCTGCCGCCGCCAGGTGCGGACCCAGCACGTACGGGTTCTGCGGACACAGCACGGTCTGCTCGACCGGCCGGTCGAAGATCAGCTCGGGGTGGTCCAGAAGGTGCGCATCCAGCGGGTCGTCGCGGGCCACCAGCACCACCAGCGCATCCCGCTCACCACGACCCGCGCGCCCGGCCTGCTGCCAGAACGAGCCTAGCGTCCCGGGGAAGCCCGTGATCACCACCGCGTCCAGACCGGCGATGTCGACGCCCAGCTCCAGAGCGTTCGTGGACGCCACCCCCGCCAGTTCCCGGTTGCGCAGCCGGGACTCCAGGTCGCGCCGGTCGGCGGCCAGATAGCCCGATCGGTAGCTGGCCACCCGGCGTCCGGACTCGATGCGTTCGGCCGCCCGCAGCGAGATCAGTTCGGCCTGGGTGCGGCTGCCACGAAGGTGATCACCTGCTGCCCGTCGTCCACCAACCTCGCCAGCAGTTCGGACGCCTCGTGCGGCGCCTCACTGGCTGGCTTCCACAAGATGACGTCCCGCGCCGGGTGCGGGGAGGTGTCCTGGTCGATCTCGAGCAGCGGGGCGTCTTCACCGATCAGCAGCGCTCCCGAGGTGCCCGCCCGGTTTGCGGTGGCCGAGGCCAGCACGAAGACCGGCTCCGACCCGTAGGCGGCACACAGCCGACGCAGCCGGCGCAGCACCGCAGACACCTGCGAACCGAACACCCCGCGGTACCGGTGCGCCTCGTCGACCACCACGTAGCGCAGCGAACCCAGCAGTCCCGACCACTTTGCGTGGTTCGGCAGCACCGAGCGGTGCAGCATGTCGGGGTTGCTCAGCACCAGGTTGGCATGGTCCCTGGCGAAGCGCCGCTCGGCGGTTGAGCAGTCGCCGTCGAGGTTGGCGACCTGCCAGCCTTTCGGGCCGACGCGTCGGGCGGCCACCCGCTGGTCGTGCGCCAGCGCCTTGGTGGGGGCCAGGTAGAGCGCGGTGTGCCGGGCCACCCCCAACCTCGACCGCAGGTCGCCGGTCACCACTGCCAGGCTGGCCTGCTCGGGTGGCACGGCGGTGGCTGCCATGATCGGCATCAGGTACGCCAACGACTTGCCCGACGCGGTCGGGGTGGCCAGCGCTACGTGGCGTCCCGACCAGATCGCCTCGGCGGCGGCCACCTGGTGCGTCCACGGCCGTTCGATGCCGGAGGCGACGATCGACTCCAGCACGGGTTCGGGCAGCCACTGCGGCCAGTCGGCGGTCCCCCCGGCCTGCTGGGCGCGGTGCCGCACCGCGACGACGCGCGGGTCGGTGGCCAGCCAGCCTGGAAGTGCCATGCAGATACCCTGCCACGCGCCACCGACAGAACCGGTACCGCCACCAGTTGGACGTCCGGCCGCGGCTTCAGCCGGTGTCGGAGTCGTCATGCATAGTGGACCGGTGACCTGGATCGATGACCTCCGCGACCACCTGGTCGCCGCCGACTATCGTGTCGACCCGGTGCTGGCCCGGCTCGGTGCGGCCGGCCAGGCGGGCCTGGAACGCAATTCGACGATCCCTGCCCAGGACGCGCTGGCCGACGACCACGGGCCGCTGGCCACCCTGATCAGGTTGTTCCCGCTGGGTCTGTCGGTGCCGGTCGAGGACGCCGCGGCCGCGCTGCCGATCCCGGCGCTGCAGCGGGCCGGGCTGGTCAAGACCGCCTCCGGCCGGGCCAGGGCGACGGTCGACCTGCGGCCGTACGGCTTCCCGGCCGATCAGGGCCAGTGGGACGGCTGGATCGTCTCCGACCACACCCCTGGCCTGGACACCGACCGCCGGCCCACCCGCCCCGACTATGTGTTGGGAGTCAGCCCGGCGTCCACCACCCTGGCCCAGCTGACCATCCCCGACCGGGTCGGCAGCGCCCTCGACCTGGGCACCGGGTCAGGGGTGCAGAGCATGCACCTGTCCACCCACGCCAGCCGGATCACCGCCACCGACATCAACCCGCGCTGCCTCGACCACGCCCGGCTCACCGCCGCGCTCAACCAGGTCGACGTCGACCTGAGGGCGGGCAGCCTGTACGAACCGGTCGCTGACGAGCAGTTCGACCTGATCGTCAGCAACCCGCCCTACGTGATGAGCCCACCGACCACCACCGGACGCCTGGTCTACCGCGAGGCCGGCCTGCCCGGGGACGAAGTGGTGCGCCGGGTGGTCGCCGACTCCACCAACCACCTGACCGCGGGCGGCACCTGCCAGGTGCTCGCCAACTGGGCCATCCTCGACCAGCCATGGCACGACCGGCTGGCGGGCTGGGCGCCACCCGGCGCCGACCTGTGGGTGATCGAACGCGAACGCCTCGACCCGTACGCCTATATAGAGATGTGGCTCGCCGACGCCGGGCTGGCCGGCGACCCGCGCTGGCCGGCCGCCTACCGGGAATGGCTCGACTACTTCGAACACCTCGGCGTCCGCGGCGTCGGCATGGGCTGGATCACCGTGGTCAACGCCCAGCGCGACCAGCCCGACATCACCATCGAGAGCTGGCCGCACGAGGTGCAGGCGGTCGGTCCGGCGATCTCCGCCCACCGGCACGCCGTCACCAACTCCCGGCGGCCGGACGCCGAGCTGCTGGCCACCAGCTGGAAGCTGCGCCCCGATGTGATCGAGGAGACCATGGGCGTCCCCGGCGCGACCGACCCGCAGTACGTGGTGCTGCGGCAGACCACCGGGCTGAAGCGGGCGATGGCGGTCGACACCGCACTCGGCGGCGTCCTCGGGGCCTGCGACGGCTCGCTGCCGCTGGGCGCGATCATCGACGCGGTGTCGAACCTGCTGGCCGAACCCTCCGGGCAGCTGCGCCAGGCCCTGCTGCCCGTGCTGCGCACCGCGGTGGTCGAGGACTACCTCCGGCCGGTCAGCGCCGGCGGCAGTGAAGCATGAAGTCCGTGGGCATTCCGGCGGCAAGCACAGCGGCGTAGGCGTCCATGCGTTTTGCCGTCGGCTGGTGGGAAGGAACCGGCCGGCGTGACTTGATAGGAGCGTGGCATCGCCCCCACTGAGATGTGTCCGCCGACCGGTCCCGACCGTCCTCCACTGATCAGGTG
>NZ_JBASCI010000279.1:0-19171 GCF_049651565.1 Brooklawnia sp. | reverse complement strand
GAATGGGCCTATGCCCAGCCCTACACCTCCGAAACCCAGCGAGTCGCCGCCTTCGACCAATGGCTGCACCATTACAATCACCACCGAGGCCACACCGCACTCAAGGGACATCCCCCAGCCGCGCGCGGACCCAACCTATCCGGGGTGAACACCTAGCGTTGGCGATCATGACGATACTTCCCAATAGCGAGGTGGATTCCGTCTCCTCCAAACCCTCTTCCCCCGCATCGAACGTGGTCACCGTCCTGGGCCAGCCGGCTGGACTACGTGAGGCCGACCTGCTGCCCCCCGACCAGCCACTCAAGCCGTATCCGCCGTTGAAGCGATGGCGCTACAACGCCGGAGTGCGGCTGGCCATCTTCCTGGCGTCCTTTGCGGTCATCAGCTTCGGGCTCGGCATGGTCGCCGGTGTCGCGCTGGTCGCCGGGGGCGCGAGCTCCGAGGATCTGTTCCGCGTATTCAGCGATTGGGGGAACATCCTCGCGATCCCAGTTTCGCTGCTCGCCTACTGGTTGCTGGTCAGGGTTGTCGAGCAGCGCAGACCCGCCTACGAGTTCAGCGCGCGGCGGTTGCCCCGCGGTGTGCTGGTTGGGCTGGCTCTCGGGACGATCTTCATCCTGGCCAGCGTCGGCGTGCTGGCACTGTTCGGCGCGTACCGCGTGGAGGGCTTCAATCCCAGCTATTCACCATGGGGGGCGATCCTGTCGGCCGGTTTCGGCGCCGCCATCGTCGAGGAGATCGTGTTCCGGGGCGTCCTGTTCCGGCTGTTCGAGGACACCTTCGGCACCTGGATCGCGGTTGCCGTCAGCGGCCTGGTCTTCGGCTTCGCGCACATCACCAACCCGCAGGCCACCCTGCAGGGCGCTGTTGCGATCGCGCTGGAGGCCGGTGTGCTGTTCGCCGCGCTCTACGCCTTCACCCGCAACCTGTGGCTGGTGATGGGGGTGCACTTCGCCTGGAACGTCGTGCAGGGTCCGGTGCTCGGCATCGTTCTGTCAGGCACTTCTGCGCGCGGCGCCGGCTTCGTCGAATCAACACTCGCCGGCCCGGAGTGGTTGTCAGGGGGGCAGTTCGGGATGGAGGCGTCGTTGGTGACCATCGTGCTGCTCACCGCGATCGGCGTCTGGCTGCTGGTCGAGATCGCCCGCCGGGGACTGGTCGTCCAGCCGTCCTGGGTGCGTCGCCGGGCGTTGCTGGCTCGAGTCGACGCCGGGGGCGAGGACGCCGCTCCAATGCAGCCCGGCGCCTGAGTTTCTCCTGACGCAGGACGACGATGGCGCCGACCAGGTTGAACCCGGTCGGCGCCATCGTCCAGCGGTGCCTGCGATCAGCTCTCCAGACCAGCTTGGAGGTCGGCCTCGTACTGCTCAAGGAACGCCACGAAATCGTCCCCGAACAGCGGATCAATCTGCATGTAGTTGGAGTTCATGTACTCGGCGAACGAGTCGCTCTCGGTGTACTGCTTCGAGGCATCGATCCAGTACTCCTTGGCCTCGTCAGACAGCCCACCCGGGGCGATCATGCCGCGGAACTGGGAGAAGGTGACATCGATGCCCTGCTCGATGGTGGTCGGCACGTCAGCCAGTTCGGGGAACTCGTAGCGGTTCTCGGCGATCACGCACAGCGCCTTGAGGTCGCCTGACTCGAGTTGACCCATGACTTCACTGGGATTGGCCAGCGCCACATCGACGTGACCGCCGAGCGCAGCCGCGATGGCCTCGCCACCCGACTCGTAGGGAACTCGCTGGAACTTGACGTCCTGGTCCTTCTCGACCAGGCCGAACTGAATCGCATCATTGCCGGTGACGCTGCCGGAAACCGCAGCGCGGACCTGGCCCGCCCGCGCGGCGTCGACGACGTCCATGCAGGTAGTGAACTCGGCACCGCTCGGCACCACAATCATCGCCGAGTCCTGCCCGACCTTCATGATCGGGGTGAAGGAACGCCAGGTGAACGGGACGTCCTCGGTCAGCGGAAGGTTGACCAGCGCGGTCTCGGTGGCCAACAGGTAAGAGGGGTCGCCCTCGTTGCCCATGAACCCGGCGTAGCCAACCGCACCGCCGCCACCCTGGTGGTTCTCGACAGTGATGGTCTTGCCGGTGACCTCCTCGAGGCCAGCCGCGATGGCGCGTCCCGAGATGTCGGAGCCACCGCCCGGCCCCATCGGCACGATCATGGTGATGCGATCGCCCGGGTCGAAACCTCCCTCGCCGGCCGAGGCGCTGCCGCTGTCGCCGCCGCCACCACATGCCGTCAGGGCGAGCGCGAGCACCCCTGCTCCAGCCATGAGACGCGCGAGTTTGCTGCTCTTCATTACGTTGCTCTCCTTGTTGATACCGATGGATTCACTGCTTGTGAGTTGTGCCCCAGCGGCTCCGCTGAGGCTGCTGGACATGGAAGGCCTACTCGCGATCGCGGGTAGGTGCCGCCCCGTCGTCGAGGACGGCTGACGATTCGGCTGGCCGGGTGGTCATCTCTGACCTCTGGCCGACCGGGGAAGCGGTGGCCGACGCCTCGGACCTGTCCTGTGCAAGAGGCTCTGCCGGGACGGTCTCGTCAAGGGCAATGGCGGCCTTCTTCTTGCTCACCCGGCCCAGGCGCTTGGCCAGGTTGGGGACGGCCATGATCGCCACGGTCAGCACCAGGATTGCCAACGCCAACGGCTCACGGAAGATGACGCTCAGGTCACCATTGGCGTAGGAGGAGGTCTGCACCAGGGCCTTCTCAACCATCGGCCCGAGCACCAGACCGAGGATCAGCGGCGCGGTCGGGTAGTCGTACTTCTTCATGAAGTAACCCGCGACACCAGCGACGAAGAGCACGGTCAGGGCGAACAGGTTGTTCTCGACGGCGAAGGCGCCGATCATGCTGAAGAAGAGGATCGCCGGGTACAGGTAGGAGTACTTCAGGCGGAGCGCCTGGGCGAAGACAGGCGCCAGCGGCAGGTTGAGCACCAGCAGGATCACGTTGCCGATGAAGAACGAGGTCAGCAGGCCCCAGACCAGCGTGGGCTGATTCTGGAACAGCAACGGGCCGGGCTGGACCCCGTACATCACGAACGCGCCGAGCAGGACCGCGGTGGTGGTACCACCGGGCACACCGAGCGCGAGCGTGGGAATGAAGTTGGCGTTCGCCGCAGCGTTGTTCGCCGATTCCGCGGCCGCCACCCCCTGGATGGCCCCACGGCCGAACATCTTGCGGTGCGGGCTGACCTGCTTCTCGACACCATAGGCGACCAGTGCGGCCAGCGTCGAGCCTGCTCCCGGCAGCGTGCCGAGGGTGAACCCGACGCCGCTTCCCCGCAGGATCGCTGGCATCGACTCGGCGACGTCGGACCGCTTGGTGACCATGTCACGCATCCGGGTGGTGATCGGCTTGACCCCACCGGTACCGACCTGGCTCACGACTTCACCGACGGCGAAGACCCCGATCATCACCACGACGAAGTCGATGCCACCCAGTAGCTGGACGTTGCCGAAGGTGAACCGCGACTTGGCGAAGCCAGTCGACATGCCAACCGTGGAGAGGAACAACCCGATCCCGGCCATCATCAGGCCCTTGGCCAGGTTGTCACCGGAGAACGAGATGATGGTCAGCAGACCCATGATCATGATCGCCAGCATTTCGGCAGGCCCGAAACGCAGCGCGAAGGTTGCGATCGGCGCCGCCACCACCACAAGCAGGATGAGCGAGATGATGGCCGCGATGAACGAACCGATGGCCGCGATCGCGAGGGCCTTGCCGGCTTGACCCTTCCTGGCGAGCGCATAACCGTCCACGACCGTGGCCACCGCATTAGCGTCACCTGGAGTGGCGATCAGCACAGCGGCGATGGTGCCACCGTACTGGCAGCCGTAGTAGATACCGGCCAGCATGATCAGGGCCGTCACCGGTTCCATGGTCAGAGTGAGCGGCAGCAGCACTGCGACACCCGTGGTCGCGCCCAATCCCGGCAACATGCCGATGACGGTGCCCAGCGCGACGCCGATGAAGCACCAGAGCAGGTTCTCGGGTGTCAGTGACGTCTGAAAGCCCAGAAGCAGGTTCTCAAGCACTTGTCATCTCCTCAGATCAGACCGAGCATGCCGGTCGGCAACGGGACGTTCAGCACGACCCCGAAGACCCCGTAGCCGAACAGGAACGTCGCAATGCCGCCCGCGACGCCGCTCCACCACGGTTTGCGTTCGACGACCGAGATCAGGATCACCACCATCAGGCTCAACGACAGCAACAGGCCGATGACATGGCTCATCAGGACGGCCCCCAGGATTACGAGGAAGACCCAGAGGACCGCGCGGTTACGTTGGGCAGATGTGCGTCCGAGGTGATCAACCTCGTCCGCGTCCTCGATCGCGTTGACTTCCCCCGCTTCGGAGGCGGTCTGGCGCCGCTTGCGCCACGCGTTGGCGGCCTCGGCCAGGGTGGCGATGGTGGTGACCAGACCAGCGGCGAAGGGCATCAGACCAGGCCCCACCAGGCCTTCCTCGGTCCGCAGACCGTAGTTGACCCCCGAGATGAGCACCGTCAGGCCGACAACCAGGAAGGCCAGCCGCATGACCCACGGACCCACCTGGGGCCGAGCCGCGGCGACCACCGGTTCTTCTGCGACCGAGCTCACCTGGTCACCCCCGACCGCTGGTCGGCCTGGCGCCGACCGAGCGCTACCGCGATCTCGAAGGCCCGCTGGGCCGGTCCGGTGTTGGCCTTGTTCTGGCCGACGATCGGATAGGCGACGCCATGAGCAGGGGTGGCGATCGGCACGGGCAGGCCGCCCTGTACCGTCACGCCGGCCTCGAAGCCCATCAGCTTCATGGCGATCTGGCCCTGGTCGTGGTACATCGTCACCACGCCGTCGTACTGGCCGTCACGGGCGGCGATGAAGATGGTGTCGGCCGGGAACGGCCCGACAGCGTCGATGCCTTCATAATTGGCCAACTCGATGCCCGGAGCGATGTGGTCGATCTCCTCGCGCCCGAACTGGCCCGATTCGCCGGCGTGGGGATTGAGCGCGCAGACGGCGAGCCTGGGCTTGTCGACACCGTTTGCGCTGATCACACCGTTGAGCAGCCGGATGGCCTCCAGAACGGCGCGGGCGTTGATTCGGGCAGCCACATCCTTGATGCCACAGTGCGAGGTGACGCGCGAGGTGGTGAGGTGACCTGCGAAGTTCAGCTCGGAGGTCACGCCGTGGTAGTCAAGTTCCTTGGCGAACCAGCGCAGTTCGTCCTCCTCGTGCATGCCGGCGTCATGCAGGGCGGACTTGTTGAGTGGCAGGAACATGATCGAGTCGACTCGCCCCTGCTTGAACATCTCAAGGCAGTCCAGCAGGTCGCTCATCACCCGCCGGCCACCTGCCACCGACGCGACGCCGCGTTCCACCTGTTGGTCGGCGAGTCGGGAGCCGACCAGAACGACGTGACCGGGCTCTGCGCTCTCGGCGGTCGGGATCTCCACGCCCACCTCGGCTGAGAACCGTTCCAGTTCGGCTCGGGAGGCGAGCAGCAGAATGTCTGCCTGGTTGCGGTTCTCCTCCGAGGCCAGAAATCTTCATCGCCAACTCGGGCCCGACGCCGGACAGATCTCCCAGCGTCATCGCCAGCCTGGGGCGAATGCCTTCAGTCACGGGTGCACCCATCACCGAATCCCTTTCTTGCTTCATCCGACTGTTCAGGCCAGGTGCGCTGAGGCACCGGCCAGTCGCGGCCGCTGCTTCCCGGTTATCTGACACGGGACTTCGTTGTCTGTGTGATCGCTCACTGAGCGATGTGTCACTGATTTTATATACAATTTGGGGGCAAGTCAACCGCGGGACTTCTGGGCCGCCCGCTCCTGCCTGACCCGTGACCGGAGGTTCGCCAGATGCAGCGTCATCGCCGACTCCGCGGCCAGGGCGTTCATGTCCCGCAGCGCCTCGATGATGCCGCGGTGCTCGACCAGGGTCTCGGCCTGATCGGTCACCACTTGGTCGTCGAAGGACCGATAACGCTGCACGTGGCTGCCGAGCATCTCCAGGGCGGAGGACAGGAAGCGGTTGCCAGCAGCCTTGGCGATCAGCGCGTGGAACTCCCGATCGGCGTCGAGGAAACCGCGGAAGCTGGCGAAGCTCTGCTTCGCCCCCCAGGACTGCTGATACTCCCAAGTTCGCTCGAGGTGCTCGATCAGCTCCGCGTCTGCGTGCATCGCGGCTAGCGACGCAGTCTTTGCCTCGACCACGATGCGCGCCTCGAAGAGGTCTTCGAGCTCAGCCGCTGCCGGCCGCGGGGCCACTCGGAAGCCCTTGTTGTTCTCTCGCTGCACGATGCCGATGGCGTCCGCGCGAACCAGTGCCTCCCGGACCGGTGTCGCCGACACCCCGAGTTTGCGGGCCAGGCTGTGGATCCGCAGCGGCTGCAGCGGCACCAACTCCTCACTGAGGATCATGGTCACCAGGGCGTCGTACACCTGCCCGGCCAGGCCCAGGCGATGATCCTCGCGAGGATTCTGGTAGTCGTCCTCAGGGTCAGCGATCGACAAGGCGTCGGCACCTCCTCGTACACGTCGGCTCGTCGCAAATTGTATGCGATTTCGCTCAAAGCCGGAAATGCCGACGGCCCGGCAGCTATCCGATGTGGAAGTAGCGGCGGACCAACTCGTCCAGCAGGCCCTTCTGCTCGAGCAACTGGGTGCGCAGGTCTCGGTCGCCATAGCCCTGCAGCCGGGTGGCCCACGTGTCGATCAGCCCGGGCGGGAAGACGTCGTCGGTCTCGAAGCTGTCCCGCTGGGCGAGCAACCGCTCGGCCGACTCGTAGCACGACGACGGCAACTGGTCGAGCCCTTCAACCTTGGCCGCGTCGCCGGCCACGTAGCGTTGCCTGGCGAACTCCAGCATCCCCGGGGTGGTCAGCCCCTCCCGCGCGGCGACCGTGATCCCGGCCAGCAGCAGGTGGATGTTCGCCGACCCATCTGGGCTGCGCAGCTCGATGGTCTGGGCGTCGTTTGGCAGTTGCTCGATCGGCGGTTCGTTGGGGTTGGCGTTGCGGAACATCCGGTCGTCCAGGTTCTGCCAACCGAGCGGGACGCGCACCAGCGCCGACCGGTTGCGGTCGCCCCAGCAGATCGCGGTGGGCGCCTCCTGGTGCGGTACCAGCCGCAGGAAGCTGGTCGGCACGGTATTGCCGAACGCGGTCAGCACCGCCGCGTGGGTGAGATACCCGCCGATCACCTTGAAGGCCTCGTCGGTCAGCCCCTTGCCCTGGCTGAACATGTTCACCCCGTCCTTCATCAGCCGGGTGTGGAAGTGCATGCCGTTACCGGCCTGGCCGACCACGATCTTCGGTGAGAAGCTCACCTCCAGGCCGTTGCGGTAGGCGACCTGCCGCACCACCCACTTGGCCAGCGCCATCTGGTCGGCGGCCTCGTTCACCGGAGCGGGCAGGAACTCGATCTCGTGCTGCACGTGCTGCTGACCGTTGCTGACGAAGTTGCCCACCTCGGCGTGGGCGTACTTCAGCGCACAGCCCATCTGGGCCAGGTGGTACAGCGTCTCCTGCCGGATGTCGCCCCACTTCGAGAACGGCGGCGCCTCGTGGTAACCGCGCTGCTCCACCACCGGGTACAGCGCCTCTGCCGGGCTGAACAGGTAGTACTCGAGCTCACCGAGAGCCTCCATGGTCGTCCCGGTGTGGCGGGTCAACGACTCCTGGGCCTTCTGCAGGATGTGCTCCGGGGCGCTGGCCAGCGGGTTGCCGTCCACGTCGTAGAACGAGCACAGCAGGTCGAGCGAGGGGGTGTCGCTGAACGGGTTGACGAACGCCGTCCGGAACCTTGGCACCACGTACAGGTCGGACGAGGTGGCCTCGACGAAGCTGAACAGGCTGGATCCGTCGACCCGCTCCCCCATCGTGAGCACCCGATCCAGCTGCGCCCGGGACTGGATGACGAAGTTCAGCATCTTCAGCCGACCGTCACCGCCCAGGTAGCGAAGGTTCAGCATCCGGATGTCGTTGGCCTCGATGTAGGTCATGATGTCGGCCTTGGTGAACTCCTCCGACGGCTTGTCGAACGCGCGGACGAGCTGGTTCGGGTTCAGGGCTACGGTGTCGGACTGGAGCACGTCATCCTCCTCGGTGGCTGCGGTTCAGTTTTCCACGCCGCCCGGGCGCCCCGCGAACAGGTCCGAATCGGTAAGACGGCCCACCCTCAACCAGACCGACGGAGGAGAGGATTGCTTCGGCCCCGCCCGCCTGAGAAGGTTGCCCCGTGACCACCGTGTCGAAGCCCCAGATGACCGCGGTCGAGCGCATCATCTTCGCGGCCGGAGACATCTTTGGCGGTGGCGGCGCCGCGCTGATCAGCGTGCTGTACCTGTTCTACCTGACCGACATCATCGGCATCCCACCCGCCTACGCCGGGCTGGCGTTGCTGATCCCCAAGTTCTGGGACGCCATCAACGACCCGCTGATGGGCGCGCTGTCCGACAACGCCCGGACGCGATGGGGCCGCCGGCGCCCATTCCTGGCGGTCGGCGGCAGCCTGCTGATCGTGGCGATGGCGGCGATCTGGGCACCAATCGGCGGTTGGGACTCCACCACCGCCAAGACGTTGTGGGCGATCGGAGCCAACCTGTTCTACACCACCGCGGCCACCACAGTTGCCGTCCCCTACGGCTCGATGAGCACCGAGGTGACAACTGACTACGAGGAACGCAACCGCATCAACGTGATGAGGCTGGCCTTCTCGACCATCTCCGCGGCGTTGTCCACCCTGGGCGGTACCACCCTGCTCAACCTGTACACCAGCGGCCGGATCACCAACCTCGAGCTCTACCTGCTGCTGGTGGGTGTATTCGGCACCGTCTTCGTCGTGCCGATCCTGACCGTCGCGATCGCCTCCCGGGAGCGCACCCCGATCCCGACGCGCCGCAGCGGGCTGTCCCTGATCGACGTGGTGCGTCCGCTGCAGCACGAACCGTTCCGGAAGCTGCTCGTCCTGTACGTGTGCCAGGCGCTCACCATGGACGTGGTCAGCGCGCTGGTCTTCTACTACTCGCTGTACGTGGTGCGGCTGAATGTCACCGTCTTCCTGGGAATCTTCATCACCGTCAACCTGATCGGGTTCATCGTGGTGGGACGGTTGGTGCGCACCGTGTCCAAGAACGTCCTCTACCGGGCGGCCATCCCGGCGGCGCTGCTCGGCGCGCTTGGTATCGGGCTGTACCCGGCCGACTGGCCGGCGTGGGGGCCGTACCTGTGCTCGATGGTGGTCGCGGCCGGTATCTGCGGCGGTGTGCTGATGAGCTGGGTGATGTTCCCCGACGTCATCGATCACGCCGAACTCGCCACCGGCCAGCGCAACGCCGGCGCGTTCGCCGGTCTGATGACGCTGATCCGCGGGCTGTCGACCGCAGTGGCCGTCCAGCTGATCGGGTTGATGCTGCAGTTCACCGGGTACCAGGTGCCGACCGACTACTTCCAGCCCACCCAGCCGGACGCCGTGCAGCTCGGCATCCGGGCCACGATGGCCGGCACCATCATCGTGTTGATGAGCATCGGCTGGGTGGTCTCCGGACGCTACCCGCTGACCCGCCCGGTGTGCGAGCAGATGCCGCCAGCTTCGGCCAGTTGGGGTCGCCGCCGATGGCCATCAGTATGGTCATCGTTATCCCGCTCAGCAGCAACAGGCCGGCACCGGCAACGGCCACCCAGGTGACCCGCGCGTCGTTGCGTCGCATCGCAGGGACCTGGGCGAGTATGCCGATCAGCACCAGCAGCAGCCCAACGCCGTGGGTGACGATCAGGCTCAGGGTGACAGTGTTCAACGCTGCATCCTTCCGGTCTTGGCGTCCATTCGGGTGATCACAGCCTATGGGCAGCCCCTAAGCTGACCGCCATGGGCTTGCTGGACCGTCACACCCGCCGCAGGTTGGTCGGCAGGCTCGACCGGATAGTGGGCGGTGGCGGGCGAGCAGGCCGAGGCCGCAGCTCACGGCTCTCCGACCTCTTTGAGTCGCGGTGGCGCCGCGCCCTGGTCAGCGCGGACAAGCTCGCAT
The DNA here is from genome assembly GCF_049651565.1 of Brooklawnia sp. Taxonomy (GTDB): domain Bacteria; phylum Actinomycetota; class Actinomycetes; order Propionibacteriales; family Propionibacteriaceae; genus Brooklawnia. Next base: position 9,144 of record NZ_JBASCI010000279.1, on the reverse strand, counting down.
CCCTCACGGTGCCCGAGGCGACCACCGCCGTGGCGGGCTATGCGGCGTCCTATTCGCCCAGCCTGCTGCCGCGTCCCTGGTACTGGCAGGGTCTGGTGGCCGGGCTCGGCACCATGTTCGGCTACCAGGCCGGCCTGCTGACCAGTTGGGCGATCTCCGCGGCCGCCGAGAAGCTGAACATCGAGATCAACCTGAAGCCGGGCCTGCGGCAGGGCGGCATCATGGCTGGTGCGACCATCCTCGGGCTGGGTACCGTGGCGATCCCGCTTCGGTCGCTGCGCTGGCACCGCCGCACCGCCGAATACGTCAACAAGCCAGGCCCGGACTGGTTCTGGGCGGTCGCCTCCACCGCCGCCGCGTACGGCGTCTGCTTCCTGCTGATGGCGCAGTGGCGGGGCACGCTGTGGGCGATCAACCACCTGTCGGGACGCCTGCAGAACCGCTTCACCTTCGGCCTGCTGGCCCGGTTGACCGCCTCACTGGTGGTGCTGGCCACCATCCTGGTCATCCTCGACCAAGTGATCCTGCGCGGCGTGGTCGGGGTCGCCGTCACCGCGTCCGCCCAGGTCGACCTGCGCACCCCGGACAACGTCCTCCAGCCAACCACGCCGCTGCACTCCGGCAGCCCCGAGTCACTCGAGCCGTGGGACAGCCTTGGTCTGCAGGGCAAGCGCTTCACCTGCGCCGGGCCGTCCCGGGAGCGGATCGCCCGGGTGCTGGGCGAACCGGCACTGCAACCCATCCGGGCCTACGCGTCCATGAACGGCCGCAACCTCGACCAGGTCACCCAGGCCGTCCTGGACGAACTCGACCGGACGAATGCCTGGTCGCGCCGGGCGATCCTGGTGGTCACCACCACCGGACGCGGCAACGTCAACGAGTGGAGCACCTCGGCGTTCGAGTTCCTGATGCGCGGCGACTGCGCGACCGCCGCGATGCAGTACTCCGGGCTGCCTTCGGCGATCACCATGATCAGCTCCAGGCAGGTGCCGGTGCACGCCTCCCGGCTGTTGTTCGGCGCCATCGAGGACCGGCTGGCCGCACTGCCGACGCAGCGGCGTCCGAAGTTGTACGTGGCCGGGGAATCACTGGGGGCGTTCGGCTCGAACGGCATCTTCGACTCGCCGGACGACCTGCTGGCCCGGGCCGACGGCGGCGTGTGGACCGGCTGTCCCAGCTTCACCCCGATGCAGACCGCCTTCACCGGGATGCGCAGCCGCGACTCGTTGGTCGTGTGCCCTGTGGTCGACCGCGGCCGGCACGTGCGGTTCGCGATGCACCCGCAGGAGCTGCTGGTCGATCGCAACGGGCGCCGGCTCGGGCCCTGGGAGGAGCCCCGGTTCGTGTACCTGCAGAACGACACCGACCCGGTGGTGTGGTGGGGCGGTCACCTGTTGTGGCGGCGCCCGGAGTGGATGGACGAGATGACCGGCGGCACCACCCCGATGGCCCGGATGACCTGGTGGCCGTTCATCACGTTCTGGCAGATCGCCGCCGACATGCCGGTCTGCCGTGAGGTGACCTCCGGCTACGGCCACAAGTACCACGCCGCCCAGTGCGTCCCGGCCTGGGCAGGCGTCCTCGGTATGGACCCCGCCGCCGACTGGTCGCACGTGGTCTCCGCGTTGAACACCGATGTGCCGCCGGTCGCGCCGTGACCCATGTGCACCGCCCGGCTACGGTGGTGCGCATGGAACAACGCAGGCTTGGCGACAGCGACCTGATGGTCAGCGCGGTCGGGTTGGGTGGCAACAACTTCTCCCGACGCAAGACGGCAAGCGAAACGCTGGCCGGCTCGGTCGCGGTGATCCACGCCGCGATCGATGCCGGGATCACCTTCATCGACGCGGCCGACATCTACGGCTCGGTCGTCGGACGGGCCGAGGAGTTCATCGGCGAGGCGCTGCAGGGCCGACGTGACCAGGTGGTGTTATCGACAAAGTTCGGATTCGACGCCACCGAGGTCTACCCCGACCTCGACCTCGGCCCGAAGGGCGCCGAACGGTACGTGCGGCACGCGGTCGAACAGTCGCTGCGGCGGCTGCGCACCGACCGGATCGACCTGCTGCAGATGCACTCCCCTGACCCCGCCACCCCGATCGGCGAGACCCTGCGGGTGCTCACTGACCTGGTTGCCGAGGGCAAGGTCAGGTACGTCGGCAACTCCAACTTCAGCGCCGAGCAGATCACCGAGGCCGACCGGGTGGCCCGGGCCGGCGGGCTAGTCCGGTTCATCTCGGCGCAGGACGAGTACTCGCTGCTGCAGCGCGGGGTGGAGGACGAGATCCTGCCCACCGCGGACCGGCTGGGCATGGGGTTCCTGCCCTACTTCCCGCTGTACAACGGGCTGCTGACCGGCAAGTACACCGCCGACTCCGGTGAGGGCCGACTGCGCAGCATCAAACCGCACCTGCTCGCCGACGTGGACTGGGAGCAACTGTCCGCCTACCAGCGGTTGTGCGATGAGGCCGGGCTGACGATGCTGCAGGGGTCCATCAGTTGGCTGGCCGCCCAGCGGCCGGTGGCGACGGTGATCGCCGGCGCCACCCAGCCCGAACAGGCCCACCAGAACGCGGCGGCAATACGGCGCCTCGACCCCGAACTGGTGGCGCGGATCAGCCGACTCTTCGCACCCCGGCGGGCCGGCTGACCAGTTGACCCAACCTGCTGCGGTAGCGTTTATGACCAGGTCATGTCGCAGAAGGGACGCCAATGCCCGCACGATCCACCGCCAGCACCGCCACCCAATCGCTTCTCTTGCTCATCGCCCGGCTCGGCTTCGCGGGCATCTTGGTCGGCCGCGCCTGGTTCCGCTGGCAGGTCGAGGGCATGGCGAGCCAGTTCGCCAGGGTCGCCGAGGCCGGCTTGCCGCAGCCGGAACTGATCGCCTGGGGCACCGTCCTGCTGGAGGGTATCGGCGGGGTGCTGCTCGCCCTTGGCTTCCTGACCCGGTTGGTCGCCACGCTGGTCGCTGTCGAGAACATCTTGATCATCGTGTTGCTGCGGTGGTCGGCCGGTCTGCACCTGAACGACGGCGGCTTTGAGTACAACGTGGCGCTGGCCTGCTTGGGCGTGGTCTTCCTGGCCGTCGGCGCCGCCTACGCCGGGATCGACACCCTGCTGTTCGGACGACGCCGGCGCGCCCGGCAGGCGGAGTCCAGCGCCGACCTCTACCAGCCCAAGCTCGGCTCGACCCAGGTCTAGTTAGTTCACAGCTGCCACACAGCCTGCCCAAAGCAAAGGCTGGGCATGAGCTGGAATCCTGCTGCCATGACGAACGAAGTTGAGCGGCTCACCCGTCCTGACGGCACAGCGCTGCGGGTACTCGCAGTGGACGACGAGCCGAGTCTGACGGAGTTGCTGAGCATGGCGCTGCGCTACGAGGGCTGGCAGGTGCACACCGCCGCGACCGGCACGCAGGCGGTCAAGGTGGCCCGCGAGGTCGATCCGGACGCGATCATCCTCGACCTGATGCTGCCCGACTTCGACGGGCTCGAGGTGATGCGACGGATCCGCGCCCACCAGCCCGACATGCCGGTGATCTTCCTGACCGCCAAGGACGCCGTCGCTGACCGCATCGCAGGACTGACCGCCGGCGGGGACGACTACGTCACCAAGCCATTCAGCCTGGAGGAGTTGATCGCCCGGCTGCGGGCGGTGCTGCGGCGCAGCGGCGCCACCACCACCAGACCGGAATCCATGCTGGTGGTCGGCGACCTGGTGCTGGACGAGGATGCCCACGAGGTCACCCGGGGCGGCGACCCGATCCGGCTGACCGCCACCGAGTTCGAGCTGCTGCGGTTCCTGATGCGCAATCCCCGGCGGGTGCTCAGCAAGGCGCAGATCCTGGACCGGGTCTGGAATTATGACTTCGGCGGGCAGGACAACGTGGTCGAGCTCTACATCAGCTACCTGCGCAAGAAGATCGACGCCGGGCGGGCACCGATGATCCACACCATGCGACGAGCGGGGTATGTCCTCAAGCCGGCCGAGTAACCGGACGCTCAGCCGGCAACTCGTCGTCCGGATCATCCTGATCGTCACCGTGGTGGCGATCATCCTCGCGGGACTGTCCACCGTCCTGGTCTGGCGGATCCTGACCGCCTCGCTGGACCAACAACTTCGCTACGCGGTTGGTGCCACCGATGTTGCGCCGCGAGGGCCCGCCGGGTGGCCGGGTGGCCAGGCGCCCCCCGAGGGTCTGCGGCCCGGCGGGTTGCCGTCCGGCAGCATCTCGCTGGTGGTCACCTCCTCGGGTGCGGTGCAGGCGGCGGTGGTGTGGGACTACGGGGCGGGTCCTGCTCCGGAGACGCAGATCGCCGCACTGCTCGACCTGCCCCGCGACGGCCAGCTGCGCAACCTGCACATCGACGGGCTCGGCGAGTACCGGGCGGTCGCAGTCGACGACGAGGGGACGCTGCTGGCGGTCGCGGCCCCGCTGACGATGACGCACGCCATCATCAACCAGATGCTGTGGATCGAACTGCTGCTGACCGCGCTGGCCGCCGCTGCAGCAGCTGCGGTGTCGACCATGGTGGTGCGCAGCTCGCTGCGGCCGCTGAACCGGCTGGCCGAGACCGCCACCCAGGTGGCGGCCCTGCCGCTGGACAGCGGTGAGGTCGAGATCGGCGTCCGCGTGCCGGCAGACCAGGTGGACGCCGTCTCCGAGGTGGGACGAGTGGGCTCCGCGTTCAATGCGATGCTCGATCACGTCGAGTCGTCCCTGCAGGCCAGGCAGGAGTCCGAGACCACGGTGCGGCAGTTCGTGGCGGATGCCAGCCACGAACTGCGCAACCCGCTGGCGGCGATCCGCGGCTACGCCGAACTGACCAGGCGGGGCCGCGACCAACTGCCCGCCGACACCGTCTTCGCATTGCGGCGCATCGACGCCGAATCCCAGCGGATGAGCCGGCTGGTCGAGCAGATGCTGCTGCTGGCCAGGCTCGACAACGCCCCGGAACTGGCCACCGGCGAAGTGGACTTAGGGGAGGTCGTCCTCAACGCGGTCAGTGATGCCCGGGCGGCCGGCCTTCAGCACACCTGGCGGGTCGAGGTGCCCGACCGACCGGTCACGGTGCGGGGCGACTCCGGCCAACTGCACCAGGTGTTGGCGAACCTGCTCGGTAACGGCCGCAAGCACACCCCAGCCGGCACCACGGTGACCTGCAGGCTCACCCAGGCGGACGGTTGGGCGCAGGTCACCGTGACCGACGACGGCCCCGGCATCCCGCGCGACCTGCTCGACCACATCTTCGAACGCTTCACCAAGGCCGACTCGGCCCGCTCGCACGACGCCGAGGGATCCACCGGGCTGGGACTGGCGATCGTGGCGGCGGTCGCCAGGGCCCACGGCGGCCGGGTCGAGGCCGCCTCCCGACAGGCGTCGGAGAGCGAGCCCGGGTTCAGCCGGTTCACCGTGTGGTTGCCGCTGGCCTAGGCTGGGTCTGGCGCAGCAAAGGAGCAACCTTGACCCGAACCGCCGCCGACAAGGCGTTCAACACCCTGACAGGGTCGACGTCGTGACCACCCTCAGCGACGTGGCCCGGTTGGCCGGGGTCTCGCCGGCAACCGCTTCCCGGGCGCTGAGCGGTGCGCCGGGGCGCACGGTTCGTCCCGAGCTGCGTGATCGGGTGCTGGCCGCCGCTCGCGAACTGAACTACGTCCCCAACGCCGCCGCCCAGACGATGGCGCGCGGACAGTCGAACAGCCTCGGGCTGCTGGTCAACGAGATCTCCGACCCGCACTTCCTGTCCATCGCCTCGGGCGTCACCCGGGCCGCCGCGAGGCACGGTTGCATCGTCACCCTGTCGTCGGCCGGCATGGGCGCCAGCGGCCGGGCAGAGGTGGTCGACCTGATGGCCTCCCAACGTGTCCGGGCATTGATCATCGCCGGCAGCGTCGGTTCGGACGACCCGGCGGTCGACCAGCTGGACGCGGCACTGGTCCGGTTGGGCAGGACCGGCGCCCGGGTCGCCACCATCGGTGCCGAGCAGTTGGGGACGTCCTCGGTGCTGTTGCCCAACCGGCGCGGCTCGACCGCGCTGGCCGCTGAGTTGCTGGATCTCGGCTACCGCCGGTTCGCGGTGCTGGCCGGGCCGGCCAACCGGCCGAGCGCCAGCCAGCGCGCCGCCAGCTTCGCCGATCGGGTCCTGGCCGGTGGCGGCCAGGTGGTCGCCAGCATCCACGGCGGGTTCGACCGAACCGCCGGCCACCGCGGCATGAGCGAGTTGTTGGCCGGTCCACAACCCGAGCTGGTCTTCGCAACCAACGACCTGCTGGCACTGGGCGCCCTGCGCCGGCTGCGGGAGGCCGGCCTGGTGGTGCCCGACGACATCGCGCTGGCCGGCTTCGGCGGCGGGGAGTTCCTCAACGACGTGGTGCCCGGCATCACCTCGGTCTTCATGGACACCGAACAGGCCGGCGCGCTGGCCGTCGACCTGGTGCTGGGGCCGGACGCCGGCGTCCGCTCGGTGCAGCTGGACTACCGGCTGCACCTGCGCGATTCCACCCGCCGCCAACCGGTCACCGGGCGGGAAGCGGCCGAGCAGCGCTGATGCCTGCGATCAGATGGTCGGCCAGGTCGCGGACCATCGTCCGGTCAGGCTGCCAGCCGCGGATGCGGCTGCCGAGGTAGACCACCACCAGGGCGTGGGCCGGATCTGCCCAGCCGACGCAGACGTTGCTGCCGTTGTGGCCGAAGCTGTACCGGCTGCTCAGGTGCCCGAACGGCTCCACCGCCGGCCAGCCAACCGCCGGCCCACCCAACTGGAACCCCTGCCCGAACCTGACCGGGTAGTGCAGCAGGCCGTCGGGCTGGCCGTCGACGGTGGACGAGGCTCGCATCTGGGCGACGACCTCCGGCGACGTGATCCGCACCCCGTCCAGCTGGCCGCCGGCCAGCATCGCCCGGTAGAAGCGGGCCACATCCGCAGCACTGGCCGATACCCCACCCGCCGGGATCACCGCCTGCCGAACCCGCGGAGAGTTCAGCACCTGCTCGACGACGCGTCCGGCCGGCAGGTCAACCTGTATCGGCACCGCCCGATCGAGCTGGCAGACGGGCAGGCCGAGGTAGGCGTCGCGGAGCTGGAGTGGTTCGAAGATGCGCTCGCGCATCAGCTCGGGAAGCTGCCGACCGGTTGCGCGGCGGGCGACCTCGCCAAGCATGAACCCGTAACTGAGGTAGTGGTAGGCGGCCCGTTCACCGGGGGCCCACCTGGGCCGACTGGCCGCGAGCCGGCGGGTCGACCATTGCCAGTCGGCCATCGCCAGCGCGTCCCCCAGCTGCCCGCCCGGCCCGGTCGGCAGCCCGGATCGATGCTGCAGCAGGTGCCGGACCGTCACCTGGTCCTTGCCGTGGGCCCCGAACTCGGGCCACCAGCGCACCACCGGGTCGTCCACGTCGATCACGCCGGCCTCGGCGAGCTGCCAGACCAGCAGCGCAACGGCCGGCTTCGAAACCGACCAGGTCCAGAACAGGTCGGGCCCGCCGGCGTCGGAAGCCCGGTCGATCACCAGCCGGCCGTCCTTCCACACCACCAACTGCCAGCGCCCACCACGGCGCTCGGCCTCGGCCACCGCGGCCTGCAGCGCGGCCGGTTGGATGCCGGCGGCTGTCGGATCGACCTCGTCACCAACCGGACGCCAGCCTGCTGCGCCCTGGTCCACGTCGGTCATGACGACATCATCCCAACACCAGCGGCTAGATTGCCTCCATGCTGCTGTCGGATCGTGACATCATCACCCAGGTGACCGCTGGCCGGGTCAGCCTCGACCCATGGGACGCCGCGATGGTGCAACCGTCCAGCATCGACGTGCGGCTCGACCGCTACTTCCGGGTCTTCGAGAACCACCGCTACGACGCGGTCGACCCTGCCCTGGACCAGCCGGACCTGACCCGGCTGGTGACACCGATCGGGGACGAGCCGTTCATGCTGCACCCCGGCGAGTTCGTACTGGGCGCCACCTACGAGTACGTGACGCTGCCGGACGACATCGCCGCCCGGCTGGAGGGCAAGTCGTCGCTCGGCCGGCTGGGTCTGTTGACCCACTCGACCGCCGGGTTCATCGATCCGGGTTTCAGCGGCCACGTGACCCTGGAGTTGTCCAACATGTCGACGCTGCCGATCAAGCTCTACCCCGGAATGAAGATCGGTCAACTTTGCTTCTTCCAGCTCAGCTCGCCAGCCGAGCACCCGTACGAATCGGCGGCCACCGGCTCGCACTACCAGGGGCAGCGGGGGCCGACCGCCAGCCGCTCGCACTTCAACTTCAGCCGGATCGCCATCCCCGAGAGCCGGGACGCCACGAGCTAAACCGGCGGTTCGAGCAGGATCGTCAGCCCGTCCCCGATGTCGAGGGTCCAGCCGAGGTCGACGATGGTGGGGATGCCGGGTTCCAGGAGCCTGGTCTCGCCGTCGGGTGAGATGGCCCGGGTGCCGTTGGTCGAGTTGAGATCGGTCACCTCGACCTGCCAGCCGGCGGGCTCGATCCGCACGTGGGTACGGCTGATGTCGTGATTGGGGCTGGGCACCCGCAGCAGTTCGGCCTCCGGGTCGTCCCCGGCGCTGGACGGCGCCCGGCCGATCACGAGCGGTCGCACCAGCCGCACCCGGTCACCGGCCGAGGTGGCCAGGATGGCCCGGACCGGTTCCTCGGCCGGTTCGGGTTGGACGGGCCGTAGTTGCGGTGCCGACTCGGGCTCTGGTTCGGCCCGCCCGGGCTCGGGTTCGAGCGGCTCGGGTTCGACCGGCTCGGGTTCGACCGCAGCCTCGAGGACGGTCTCGTCAGCGGCTGGCTCGGGTTGGACGACCGGCTCAGGCTGCTGGACCACCGGCTCGACCGGCACTGGCTGGTCCTTCGCCGCGGCGGTGAAGCCCTGCGGGCCCCATGGGCCGGTGGTGCCGCGCGGCCCCTGCCCAAAGCCGCGGTCGGCCAGCGCGGATGGTTCATCCTCGTCGGCCGGGGCCCGATCCGGTTCGGCGTCCGGTCCCTGACCGGGGGCGAAGGGCGGACGCTGACCAAGCACCTGGGTCGGTTCGAAGCTGCGCTCCGGGCCGGCCGTCGGTGGGACGGCGACGGGAGGGACGGTTGCGGCCGGAGTCGCGGCGACCACCGCGTCCGGCACCACCGCCGGGGTCACCG
>NZ_JBASCI010000278.1:0-11045 GCF_049651565.1 Brooklawnia sp. | reverse complement strand
GCCCGACGCAGAGCGCCCCACGGAGCCGGGCCGCCAGGGGCCGGCGAGCACGTCGCCACCTACTGGCCCGCCGGCGGACAGCATCGTGACGGGATCTGGCGATTTGCGAGGGCCGGTCCATGGACTGGCAGCCGGCGGACAGCGGCGTGACCTTGAGGACGCCGACGCTGCCGCCCGCGGGGTGCGAGAGCAGGCGGCCAACGACTGTTGCTCGGCCAGGGAAGTCCCAGCTACCCTGAAGGGGTGCATCCGTATTTCCTGTGACGGCTGAGCAGGGCCCCGCGCTCGTTGAGTGATCCGAGCAAGCGGCGGTCCGCTCGTCCCTGACCCCTCTGGGTCGCCGTCAATCCCGCACCCGCCGCCGCCGCGCGGACCATTTGGTGCGCCACCTCGAAGGATGCAGAATGCTCACCCCTCCCACCCACCTACCGGCGCGGCAGCGCGCCCAACTCATCGCCACCGACGTCTCGGTGATGCGCGGGGCCACCCGCGTGCTGAACCACGTGAACCTCACCGTGACCCCAAGCTCCCGAATCGCGATCATCGGCGAGAACGGCCGCGGGAAGTCGACGCTCCTGCAGGTTCTCGACGGCAGGCTGACCCCGGACGCCGGCATCGTGCAACGCATCGGAACCCTCGGCTTCGCGGAGCAGGAGATGCCCGCCCGTGACGATCGGACAGTCGGCCAGGCCATCCGGGAAGCGATCGCCGATGCCCTCGCCGCCCTGGCCTGGCTGGACGCGGCGGCCGGCCTGCTCGCCGCCGATGCGCCCGGTGCGGCTGAACAGTATGCCTCCGCCCTGGAGCTCGCCGAACTGCTGGACGCCTGGGACGCCGAACGTCGCGTGCGGATCGCACTGGAAGCCCTCGACGCCGAAACCGACCCGACCCGCCTGCTCGCCGACCTCTCGGTCGGGCAACGGTATCGAGTGCGGCTGGCCTGCCTGCTCGGCTCGGACGACGACTTCCTGCTCCTCGACGAGCCGACCAACCACCTGGACGGATCCGGGCTGGAGTTCCTGACCGGGCAACTCCGGTCACGGCCGGGCGGTGTCGTCCTGGTCACCCACGACCGCGCGCTGCTGCCCGACATCGCCGAAACCGTCCTCGACCTCGACCCGACACCGGACGACCGGCCCCGCCTCTACGGCAGCGGGTACGTCGGATACTGCGAGGGCCGGCAGGCCGAACGTGACCGCTGGGAACTGGAGTACGAGCGCCAGCAGACCGAGCACGCCCGGCTGCGGGATGATCTCAGCGCGGCGCAGAACCGCCTGGTCAGCGGGTGGCGTCCGGAGAAGGGCACCGACAAGCACGGACGCGCTACCCGTGCCGGCGGGATCGTGCAGAGCGTGCACCGCCGGCGTCAGGAGCTCCAGGCGCACGCGGTGACCGTGCCCGAGCCGCCCCAGCGGTTCAGGTTCCCGGACCTGCCGACCAGGACCGGCGCCACGCTGCTGGACGCCGAGGGCGTCAGCGTCGCCGAGCGGCTGGCTGGCCCAGTCACGTTCTCGCTGTCGCACCGCGGTCGGTTGGTGGTGACCGGCCCCAACGGCTCGGGCAAGTCGACCCTGCTGCTGGTGCTGGCTGGTGAACTGGCGCCCAGCACCGGTTCGGTGCGTAGACCCGGGCACCTCCGGCTCGGATTCCTGCACCAGGAAACCGCCCTGCCAACGCATCGGCGGGCGAGCGAGGCCTACGCGTCCCACGTTGACGCGCTCGTCGCGGCGGGAACCCTCCCGGCGTCGGATGCCGTCGGGCTGTCCCAGCTCGGCCTGCTGCGTCCTCGGGAAACGGGCAAGCCGATCGGCGCGTTGTCGATGGGGCAACAACGCCGGCTCGACCTGGCGTTGGTGCTCGCCACCAAACCGCAGGTGCTGCTGCTGGATGAGCCCACCAACCACCTGTCGATCGCCCTGGTCGACGAGTTGACCGAGGCGTCGGGCGGGACGCCGGCGGCGGTGGTTCTTTCCACGCACGATCGGCAACTGCTTCGAGACGTCGATGACTGGCCAACAATGCGGCTGAACCTGGGGTCCGCAAGGACCCTTTCGGGTCACCGGGCTTGAAGGCTGGACGCGGGGCCCACCCGAGCACCCTCGAGCCAGCGGCTTGCAGGCCGCCCGGGAGCACCGCGGATTGGTAGAACGAACCGCTCAACTGCGATTCCGGACCGTTGAATCGTTGAAGGCGCGGTTCAGCGTGTCGGATTACCAATCCTTCGCGTGCACTCGCCCCAGCCGGGACTCTGCAAACAGGTGCGCGGTCCGATATGCCCGGCCCGGCTCAGGTGTACAGCGGGTTCGAGCCCGCCGGCGGCCGCTCGTCGTGGCGAACCGGGTCGGGCGGCGTCCCGTCACCGAAGGGTGAACCGCCGAGCTCCTCGCGGCCGTGCGAGGTGAGCAGCCCACTCAGGTCGGGCCCGACCGGGACCACCTGGGTGGGGTTCACCTCCTTGTGGACGACGTAGTAGTGGGCCTTGATGTCCGGGAAGTCGATGGTGTCGCCGAAGCCAGGGGTCTGGAAGAGGTCGCGGAGGTAGCCCCACAGCACCGGGATCTCGCTGAGCTTCGACCGGTTGGCCTTGAAGTGCCCGTGGTAAACCGGGTCGAACCGAACCAGGGTGGTGAACAGCCTGATGTCGGCCAGCGTGATGTGGTCGCCGACCAGGTAGCGCTGCCGAGCCAGCCGCTCGGTGACCTGGTCGAGGGCGTCCCACAGCTCACGGTAGGCGCGCTCGTAGGCGTCCTGACTGGACGCGAACCCGCACCGGTATACCCCGTTGTTGATCTTCGGGTAGATGAGTTCGTTGAGCTCCTCGATCTGGTCGACCAGCCCGTCCGGGTACAGGTCGGGCGCGCCGGGGCGCTGGAACTTACTCCATTCGCGGATGAAGTCAATGGTCATCTGGTCGTAGTCGTTGGTGACCACCTGCCCGGTCGCGACCTCGGCCATCGCCGGCACGGTGATACCGCGCGGGTAGTCGGACACCCGGGCGAAGTAAGCGTCCTGCAGTCGCGGGATGCCCAGCACCGGGTCGACGTCGCCGGGGTAGACCCCGTCGTAGTTCCAGGACCGCACGTCGTGGGTCGGCCCGGCCAGGCTGAGCGAGAACGCGTCCTCCAGACCCATCAGCCGCCGGATGATGACCGCCCGGTTCGCCCACGGGCAGGCCCGCGCCGCCATCAGCCGGTACCGGCCGGCCTCCACGGGCCAAAGCATCCGACCCACCCCACCGGACGTGCCGGGCATCGGTGTCGGTGCCGAACCAGCCGGCACGGACGCCACGATCCGGTCGGCGATGTAGGTGACGTCGCGGGTGAAATCGCCCTCGGTCGACGCGTTGCGGGGGTCGCCCGCCCAGTCCTTGGCCATGGCCGCTCCGTTCGTTGATGACTCAACCATCATCGCGCAGAATGGGTCCGGGACAAGCCGAGGCAGCGAGCCAGCCGGGCGTCCCCACCAAGTCGAGCGCTACAGCGCCCGGTAGACCGCCGCAATGTCCTCGTCGCCGGGCGTCCCCACCAAGTCCAGCGCTACAGCGCCTGGTAGACCGCCGCGATGTCCTCGTCGCCGTGGCCGGCGTCGGACGCCTTGGCGAACAGGTCACCCAGGGCGGCGAGCAGGGCGGTGTCCACGTCCACCGCTTCGCTGGCGGCCAGCCGCAGGTCCTTGAGCAGCCCGTCGAGGGCGAAGTTCGGGTCGTAGTTGGCCGCGGCCATCAGGCCGCCCTTGACCGGCACATACTGCGAGTCGGACTGGGTGTCGGCGACCGCCTCGATGAACAGCCTCGGATCGAGTCCCCAGCCGCGCAGCAGAGCCATCGACTGGGCGGTGCCGGCGGTCAGCATGCCGAGCCAGGTGTTGCAGGCCAGCTTGAGCCGGCTCGCGTCGCCGAGCTTCTCGCCGGCCACCACGGTGCGGTCGCCCATGGTGTCGAGCACCGGGCGGGCCCGCTCGATCAGTTCCGGCTCACCGGACACCAGCATCCGCAGCCGGCCGGTCTCGGCCGGGCCTTTCGTCCCCAGCATCATGGCCTCGATCATCTTCACCCCGGCCCGTTCGGCCGCCGCGGCGATCTGGCCCGCCGCCGCCAGCCCAACGGTGGCGCACTGCACCAGCAGGGTGTCATCGCGCCACGAGCCGCGGCTCTGCTCCAGCACCTCGATGACCGCCGGGCCGTCGAACAGGATCGTCAGCACCACGTCGGCGGCGGCCACCGCGTCAGCCGGCGTGTCCGCCACCCGGACGCCGTCGGTGGTCAACGCCTCCGCCTTGTCCCGGCTGCGGTTCCAGGCGGTCACCTCGAACCCGCTGCGCGACAGCGTGCGGGCCACCCCGGCGCCCATGGTTCCGATGCCGAGCACGGCGACTGCCGGCAACGTGGACTGGGTGGTGTCTGCGCGATTGGTCATGGCTTCTCCTCGGGTGGACCTGGTGGTCGGCGACCAGCCGATCAGGCCAGTCTAGGAGCAGTCACACTGCCCGCCACACCCGCAGGAATTCGCCGCGACCAGCCCGGCCGCCACCCCGACCGGGGTGATTGGCAGCGGCCGCGCGCCGACCTGCTCCGGCTCGCCGAACCGGTCGGCATCCCGCCAGTCGGCCAGCGTGTTCAGGGTGCCGGCGTTCTTGTGCGCGGTGGCGACCATCAGCTTGATCCGGTTGAGCTGGTTCACCTCGGAGGCGCCCGGGTCGTAGTCGATCGACACCACGTTGGCCTGCGGGTACTGGCGCCGCAGCTCGGCGAACATGCCGCGTCCGACCACGTGGTTCGGCAGGCAGGCGAACGGCTGGGCGCAGATGATGTTCGGCGTCCCGTGCTCGATCAGCTCAACCATCTCGCCGACCAGCAGCCAGCCCTCACCGGCCTGGGTGCCCAGCGAGATCACCCGCTGCGCCTTGCCGGCCAGCTCCTCGATGGTGTCCGGGACGCCGAACTTGCCGCCGGCCGAGGCCAGCGCCTTGCGCATCGGGCGCTCGTACTGCTCGATCGCCCAGATCGCCAGCTTCTGCCCGAGGCGTCCCTTGCTGGTGCCCAGGCCGAAGGTCTGCCACTTGTAGTCGGCGGTGTACATGCCCTGCAGGAAGAACGCCGTCAACCCGGGCAGGACGGCCTCGCAGCCCTCCTCCTCGATCACCCGTACCGCGTCGTTGTTGGCGTCCGGCTGGAACTTGACCAGGATCTCGCCGACCACCCCGACCCGCGGCTTGCGGGGAATGTCCAGCAGCGGCAACTCGTCGAACTCCCTGACGATCTGCCTGACCAGCCAGGTGTAGCCGACCCGGCGGTTCAGGGTCGGTGAGTAGCCGCCGTAATCGAAGAACTCGCGCGTGATGGCGTCCCAGCGTCGGTACAGCGCCATCGCCGAGCCCTCGTGGCGCTCGTAGGGGCGCACCCGCAGCAGCACGTTCTGCATCAGGTCGCCCAGCACCATGGCCTGGATCGCCCGGTTGGCCATGCCGGCGGTCAGTTCGAAACCGGGGTTGGTCTCCAGGCCCTGGGCGCTGACCGCGAGCACCGGCACCTGCGGGTAGCCGGCGTCCTTCAGGCCCTTGCGGAGCAGGCCGACGTAGTTGGTGGCCCGGCACATGCCGCCGGTCTGGGTGATCGCCACGGTCGACCGGTCGGGGTCGGCGCCGCCGGAGATGAACTTGTTGATCAGCTGGCCGATCACCATGATCGCCGGGTAGCAGGCGTCGTTGTGCACATACTTCAGCCCGCACTCCACGTCATCGTTGGACGCGTGCTCCAGGACCTCGGCGTTGATGCCCGACCGGCGCAGGATCGGCTCCAGCATCCGGAAGTGGATCGGCGCCATCTGTGGCACGTAGACGGTGTGGGTCTGCTTCTCCGCCAGCCCGAAGACCGGGTTCGGGCCGGTGGTGTCGATCTCGGCGCTGGGTTCGAACGCCGGCCGCTCGCGGGTGGCCGCCTGCAGCGACCGCAGCCGGATCCTCGCCGCGCCGAGGTTGGAGACCTCGTCGATCTTCAGCACGGTGTAGACGTCGCCGGCCTTCTCCAGGATCTCCTGCACCTGGTCGGTGGTGACCGCGTCCACCCCGCAGCCGAAGCTGTTCAACTGGACGATGTTGAGGTCGGGCTCGGTGGCCACCTGGGACGCCGCCTCGTAGAGCCGGGTGTGGTAGACCCACTGGTCGCGCACCCGCAGTGGCCGCTCCAAGCCGGAGCTGACCATGCCGTTGGTCAGCGCGTCCTCGCTGAGCACCACCATCCCGAGCGAGGTGATCATTTCCGGAATGCCGTGGTTGATCTCGGGGTCGATGTGGTACGGACGTCCGGCCAGCACCACGCCACGCATGCTGTTCTCGCGCATGTACTGCAGCGCCCGGTCGCCCTCGGCCTTGATGTCGGCGTGCACCTGGTCGAGTTCGGCGTAGCCGGCCGCGACCGCCGCCTTCGCCTCGACCAGAGTGACGTCCCAGTCGGCGAAGGTCTCGACGACCCGCTCGGCGAGCTTCTCGGGATTGTCCAGGTTGACGAACGGGTCCAGGAACCTGACCTCGGGGTCGGTGCGCAGCCGCTCGACGTTCTTGGCCAGCACCTGCGGGTAGAACGCCACGATCGGGCAGTTGAAGTTGTTGTCGGCGTCGGCGAACTGTTTGCGCTCGTAGCTCGCGCACGGCATGAAGATCGTCTTGATGCCCTTGTCGAGCAGCCATTCGATGTGCCCGTGGGCGATCTTGGCCGGGTAGCAGACATTCTCCGACGGGATCGACTCCATGCCGGTCTGGAACAACTTGTGCGAGCTGCGTCCCGAGATGACCACCTTGAAACCGAGCTCGGTGAGGATGGTGAACCACAGCGGGTAGTCCTCGTACATGCCCAGCGCACGCGGGACGCCGATCTCGCCGCGGGTGGCCTTGGCGTCGGTGAGCCGGCGGTAGCCGAAGATCCGCTTGTACTTGTAGTCGTACAGGTTCGGCACCTCGGACTTCTTCGGCCGGGCGTCCAGGGACGCGCCGCGCTCGCAGCGGTTGCCCGAGACGTGCCGGGAGCCGTCGTCGAAGGTCGAGATGGTCAGTTTGCAGTGGTTCTGGCACAGCTTGCACTGCCGCTGCTCGCTGGTCACGCTGAAGGCGTCCAGATCGCGCGACATCATGGCCGAGACCGCGCCGACGCCCGGGCCGTCCGGGGCGAGGTAGTGCATCCGCGCGGTGAGGGCGGCGCCGTAGGCGCCCATCAGGCCCGAGATGTTGGGACGGACGACCTCGACGCCGGCCTGCAGCTCGAAGGCCCGCAGCACCGCGTTGTTGAGGAAGGTGCCGCCCTGGACGACCACCCGGTCGCCAAGTTCGGACGGGTCGCGCAGCTTCATCACCTTGTACAGGGCGTTGCGGACGACCGAGTAGCTCAGCCCGGCCGAGATGTCGGGCACCGAGGCGCCCTCCTTCTGGGCCTGCTTGACCGAGGAGTTCATGAACACGGTGCAGCGGCTGCCCAGGTCGACCGGGTTCTCAGCGGCCAGCCCCAGCCGGCCGAACTCGCGCACGTCGGTGCCCATGGTCTCGGCGAAGGTCTGCAGGAACGAGCCGCAGCCGGACGAGCAGGCCTCGTTGACCGAGATCGAGTCAACCGCGCCGTTGCGGATCTTCAGGTACTTCATGTCCTGGCCGCCGATGTCGATGACGCTGGTCACGCCGGGGCAGACCGCGGCGGCGGCCCGGAAGTGGGCCATGGTCTCGATCTCACCCTCGTCGGCGTGCAGGGCGGCCTTGACCAGCTCCTCGCCGTAGCCGGTGACGCAGGAGCGGCCGATGTATGCGCCCGCGGGCAGCGCGGCGATCACCTCGCGGGCGATGTTGACCGCGGCGACGGTCGGATCGCCCTTGTTCGAGCCGTAGGTGGAGAAGACGATGGTGCCCTCGGCGTCCAGCACCACCGACTTGATGGTGGTCGAACCGGCGTCGATGCCGAGCCAGACGGGGCCGGAGACGTCCGTCATCGAGCCGATCGGGACGGCGGCCTGGGCGTGCCTGGTGTCGAACTCCGCCCGCTCGGCCGCGTCGACGAACAGCGGCCGCATGCTGCGGGTGGTGACGGCGATCTGGTTGGCGGCCTCCAGGCCGGCGGCCAGGTGCGGCAGGCTCAGTGCCGGTCCCATTGCGCTGTACGCCGCACCGAGCGCCACGTACAGCTGGCCATTGTCGGGAGTGATGTACTCGTCCACGTTCTCGCCGAGCGCGCGGACGAAGGCCGCTCGCAGCTCGGGCAGGAAGTGCAGCGGCCCGCCGAGGAAGATCACCTTGCCGCGGATCGGGTGTCCGCAGGCCAGGCCGGCGACGGTCTGGGTGGCGACGGCCTGGAAGACCGAGGCGGCGATATCGGAGTGGGCGGCGCCCTGGTTCAGCAGCGGCTGGACGTCCGACTTCGCGAACACCCCGCAGCGGGACGCGATCGGGTACAGGTTCTGGTAGTCGGCGGCCAGCGAGTTCAGCCCGGCGGCGTCCACCTTCAGCAGGGTGGCCATCTGGTCGATGAAGGCACCGGTACCGCCGGCGCAGGTGCCGTTCATGCGCTGCTCGGGAACCGGGTGCAGGTAGGTGATCTTGGCGTCCTCGCCGCCGAGTTCGATGATCACGTCGACCTCTGGGTTGAGGTGCTCGATGGCCGCGGTGGCGGCGATGACCTCCTGGACGAACTGGACGCCCATCGCCTTGGCCACGCCCAGGCCGCCGGAGCCGGTGATGGCGACCTTCACCGGGTCGCTCGGGAAGTGTGCCTGCACGTCGCGCAGCAGGTTGGCCAGCTCGCCACGCACGTCGGCGTTGTGGCGGCGGTAGTCACTGAAGACGATCTCGTCCTCGTCGACGACGACGGCTTTCACCGTCGTGGAACCGACATCGAGACCCAGGGACAGGGCGCTGCTCATATCGTCCTTCATCCGGTTGTGCATACAGAACGATCATTCTGGTTGATTCTCACAGTAACCCATCGCCGGCCCACCAGGCCCACCGGGGTTCGGACAAGTTGCCGCGCCGATCCTTGTGGAGTTCGACGCGTCCCCGGTCGACAACCCCCGCCGACCGGTGCCGCGGCGCCGAGATCTAGGGTGGGCAGGTGACCGACAAGACCACCAGCCGGCAGGCGATCATCGACGCCGCGGGCGAACTGATTCGCAGCCATGGCGTGCAGGGGGCCTCGATCGCCCGGCTGGTGAAGTTGTCCGGCACCTCGGCAGGTGCCATCTACCACCACTTCAGTGGCAAGAACGCCGTTGTCGTCGCGGTCGCCCGGGAGGCCATCGCGGTGCCGCTGCGGGCGTTGGAGGAGTACCGGCACCGGCCGGCCTCGCCGGCTGAACTGGCATCGTTCGCGATGAACGCGCTGGCCGTGGCGCCGGAGCTCGGCGACCTGCTCGCCCAACTGGGCGCCGGTGCGGGAACCGACGACGAACTGGGTCAGCAGCTGCGGGCCGAGTTCGCCCTGCTGCGCGACTCGATGGAGGAGACCATGCTGGCCTGGGCGCAGGCCAACGACATCCCGGGCGGACGGGTCAGCGGCTACAGCCAGTTGCTCGCCGGTCTGACGCTCGGCTACGCCTCGCAGCGGGTTCTGGTCGACGGGTTCGACGAGTCGGGCTACCGGAACCAGGCGGTGCAGCTACTGAAGCTGTCTAAGAATGGTTGACCCGATTCATAATATGAAACGTTGGCATCTGCGCTCACAATGCGGAACAGTTGGGCGCGTGCGAGCACGGTCGACCAGCCGAGGAGTCGCCGCGCCCAGCATGGCCCGGCGATGTCGCCGGATCGTCGCTGCCGGCGCGGCGTCCATCCTGATGACCGGTTGCGTGGCCGCCGACCTGATCTCCCCCGAATCGGTGTCCGCCGACGCGATGTCCGGCCTCGCCCAGCCACCCCCGGTGCCGCCGACCGACTACCAGGTGCTGGCGACTGGCCTGCAGGCCCCGAACGCGCTGGCCATCACCCCCGACGGCACCACGCTGGTCGCCGACGGCCCGCAGCTGCTGCGGTACCGCTTGGACCAGCCGCTGGAACCCATCCAGCACAATCTCACCAGCGTCCTCGGCGAAGCCACCGACCTGTTGTCGTTGGCGGCCTCACCCGCGTTCTCGTACAACCGTGAGCTGTACGTCTGCCATCGCACCGCATCCGACCTGCGGGTGACCAGGATCAGCCTCGACGACGAACTGGAGCGGGCGGAGGCCGGCGCCACCCTGCTGACCGACCTGCCGCTGCCCGAGAACGAGGCCGATCGGGGCTGCCAGGTCGGGTTCGGGCCGGACGGGCTGCTCTACGTCGGCACCTCGGACGGCGGGGACCCGTCCACACCGCAGGACCTTACCTCGCTCGGCGGCAAGATCCTGCGCCTGGACCCGCTGACCGGCGCCGCACCCGACAGCAATCCGTTCGCCGACCGCAGCGACATGGTCACTCAGCTGGTCTACAGCTACGGCCACCGCGCCGTGACCGGGCTGGCCTGGCACCCGGCCAGCGGCCAGCTCTACGCCATCGACCGCGGCCCGGGACGCGAGGATGAGATCAACGTCGTGGTGGCGGGCGGCAACTACGGCTGGAACCCGGCGTCCGCGTCAGTCACCGAGTACCGGACCGAAGGGGTGCCGATGACCGACCTGTCGCTGCCCAACGCCCGGCCCGCCGCTTACAACTCGGGCGACGTGAGTCAGCAGCTCGGCCCGGCCACCTTCATCTCCGGGGCGCAATGGGGTGCCTTCGAGGCCGACCTGGCGATCAGCAACCTGACCGGGCCGCGGCTGTGGTTCCTGCACGTCACCGGTGAGGTGGTCGGTCAGCCGATGACGTTGAACTCACCCGATCCGGGTGGCTCCAGTGTGGCGCTGGCGCAGCACCCCAACGGCGACCTGCTGGCGTTGAGCAGCAACTCGGGGGTGAACCGGCTGGTGTGCGTCCGGGTCATCCAGTAACGCCCGCGCGCCCCGGCCTAGCCGGTCGAGGACGCCGCCGTGGTCAGCGCGGCAGCAGCGCCCCGGCCGGCCACCATGGCCTCCGCAAGACCGGTCCCCGGTGCTGGGTCGGCG
>NZ_JBASCI010000277.1:0-2210 GCF_049651565.1 Brooklawnia sp. | reverse complement strand
CGGTGAAGGACGCCACCACGCGCCGCGCGCCGCCGGCGACGTGGGCGTTGGTGACCAGGACGCCGGGGTTGATCAGCACGCCCGACCCGGACCCGGTCCAGCCGCGATCGCCATGCACCGTCAGGTTCGCCACCGAGGGCGCCACCGCGCGCACCACCCGGGTCACCACCGCCGAGTACGCGTCCAGCGCCTCGACCGACTGCTCGTCCACTTCGCACCTCCTGGTGAGTGAAACGCTGGCCATGGCGGTTTCAATCCCGGCCCCCTCGGTGTCGACGGCTCGGCGGAGGTGCCACCATGAGGCGCATGGAGTTCTGGGACGGGGTCCGGCAGACACTGGTACCGACCTGGCCTGAGGCGTTGGCAGTGTTCATCGCGTCCGGCGTGATGTACCTGACCTTTACCACGGTGCTGCGCGTGTGGGGCCAGCGGTTGTTCGCCAATCGCTCCGGCAGCGGCCTGGCGGTGGCACTGGTGCTGGGTGCCATCGTGGGCCGGTCAATGCTGGGACCGAACGCCACGCTGGTCGGCGGGTTGATCTGCCTGGCGACCCTGGTCACCCTGGAGGGCTTCTTCGGCACCGGACGCCGGTCCGGGCTGATCGGGCACCGCCGCGGGATCGTGTTGTACGCCAACCGGCGGCTGGACTACCAGGTGATGCGCAGGTACCACCTGAGTGAGCAGTTGTTCTTCGCGCGGCTGCGACAGGGCGGGATCGCCCACCTGGACGAGGTGCGGGCCGTGGTGCTGGAGCCGGACGGCAGCATGAGCCTGCTGAGGGTGGGCGCCGACCTCGACTCGCGGCTGCTGCGTGATGTCGTGGGCAGCGAGCGGATCTTCGCAGATGGTGGCTGGGGCGGGGACGACCGGTGAACCCGCTGGCCGCAACGTTCATCACCGGGGCCCTGGTCTGCTACTCCATCGGGGTGTGGGCCCAACGCCTTGGCGGCCGCCTCAGGTGGTGGCACTTCGTGTTCTTCGTGCTCGGGCTGTTCTTCGACACCCTCGGCACCGCCATGATGTTCGACTTCGTCGGCGGCCTGAGCCTCGACGTGCACGGCATCTCGGGGACCATCGCGATCCTGCTGATGTTCATCCACGCCGGCTGGGCCCTGGTCGTGCTGGTCAGACAGGACGAGCACGCCTTGACGAACTTCCACAAGTTCAGCCTGTTCGTCTGGGTGATCTGGCTTGTGCCCTACTTCAGCCCGGTCTTCTTCGGGATGGCGGCGCCGAGCTGAGGCGACGATGCGTCCTCACCGGTCTGCCGACGGCTGCTCAGGGTTGGGGGGTTCGGCGGCCTGGACGTCGGTCGGGGCCTCCCCGGCCGGGCGGGGTTCGGCAGGGCTGGGTTCGGTCGGGCTGGGTTCGGCCGGGCTGGGTTCAGTTCGCCCGGTCCCGGCCGGTTGGGACCCGGCCGGCACCGGCGTCGGCGGCTGCTGGGTCTTGGCGCCGGCGGGGGGAGTGGTCGCCGTGACCCGGTTGGCCGCCCGCCGCCGCCTCGCTCGCCGGACCAGGTAGAAGACCAGCAGACCGATCAGCCACAGCGGTGCGCTGGCGATCAGGAAGGTGACCAGGAACGCCAACACCCCGGCGGCGCCTTGGATGCCGTCGGTGATGGCGTCCAGGAACCCCCACGACCGCCCGCCGGGCCGCACCACCGGCTGTTCCTCGGTGAGCTCGACGGTGACGGTGGCCAGCGCGGCCTGCCGCTCCAGGTACTGCACCTGGGCGTCCAGGCTTTCGATCTCTCCGCGGATGCGCCACAGTTCCTGCTCCACCGCGAGCATCTCCTCGACGTTGTTGGCGGCCGCGACCAGTTCGCGCAGCCTGGCCTCCTGGGCGCGAAGGTTCTCCAGCCGCGCGGTCAGGTCGATGTGCTCCTGGGTGACGTCATCGGTCGACTCCGACTGGTAGACCACGGTGCCGAGTTCGGAGACGTCGGCGACGAACGCCGTCAGGTCGTCGGCCGGCACCCGGACGGTCACCCAGCCGCGCAGCGCCGTGCCGTCGCCGGCGGGAGCGCCGCCCTGCTGGTCGTACCGGTACAGCCAGTCGTCATCGGTGGCCACCTGCATGTTGGTGATGGTCGCCGAGTGCTCGCCGGCCAGCCGGCGCACCTCGTCCACGGCGTCGGGGGTGCTCTGCACCTCCAGCCGCAGCACCTGGGCGCGGACGATCCGCCGGTCGGTGCCGTCCTGCGGGGCCTG
>NZ_JBASCI010000276.1:0-6385 GCF_049651565.1 Brooklawnia sp. | reverse complement strand
GAACGGCCGCCTCGAACACCTCCGCGGTTCCGCCCTGGGGTTCCGGAACCTCACCCACTACATCGCCAGATCACTGCTCGAGACCGGCGGATTCAGACCCCAACTACACCCTGCATTGTGATGAGCCAGATTGCTTCCATCGGGAACCCCCTACCATCCCGAACGGCATTGTCGCCGAATAAGCTCCCTTCGAGAGGATTTCCATGAGTTCAATCATGCGTAGTCTCGTCTGTCTTTTCCTGGCCGTTGGTCTCCTGTTATCGGGAACGCCTGCTCTCGCTCAATCCAGCCCTGACGCGCCGCCTGACCCCTACGACGTCATCGCCGACGCGAAGGCCACTGATGCCACGGCTCTCGCTAAGAAGGTCCAGATCATCCGCAGAAGCGATGCACTCATGGCGCTGTTCACTGGAATGCCAAGCAGTGAGGTGACTGTCTACCTCGAGTTCTTTGCTGCTTCGGTTGACAAGAAGCAGGCGATCGACTTCGTGTCTTTGACCAAAGGCAAGCACTACGACGTCTCCGGCACCCCGGAAGACCCAACGATTAGTCTAGTGGATGGCCCGCCGATGCAGACAAGGCCATGTTGCGCTTGTCCTCAGGCGTGGGCAGCCTCGTATGCCTTCTTCGCGGCAACCTTCGCGATGTGCGGTGCAGTCACCGTCTTCTCGGGTCCTGCCGGAGTAGCCTGTGCCCTTGCATTCTGGGGCATCGGCCAGCTGCCGAATTTCGACAATGCATGCAACTAGTGTTCGGTAACAAAACGCCTGGATCGCGCCGAGCTGTCAAGGTGACCTTGATTATTGCTGCGATCATGTCAATGATGGTGGCGGTATCGGTGATCTTGAAACTCGCGCCAACTTGGTATTCGTGGCTCCTCGGCCTGGCGCTCAGCCTCGTCGTGGCGGTCGAGTTGACCCGCCGAGAAGAGCCGCAATAATGATGAAGGCCCGGATCCTTGCCGAGGGGATCCGGGCCTTCGTGTGGGTCTGGGCTCAGGCGTCCAGCATCTCGTCGGACAGGTAGTCGGCGTAGGCCGGCAGATCGAGCTGGCCGCTGCCGGACACGCCGATCAGCACCACCTGGTCGGCGGCGTCGTCGTCGGCGGCCTGCAGGTGGGCGATCGCCCCGGCGATGGCGTGGTTCGACTCCGACGCCGGGATGATGCCCTCGCATCGGGAGAACAGCACACCGGCGGCGAACGCCTCGCGCTGCTTGATCGCCACCGCGTCCAGCAGATGCTGGTCGTAGGCGGCGCTGACCAGCGGCGCCATCCCGTGGAAGCGCAGCCCCCCGGCGTGTACCGGGTCGGGCACGAAGTCGGCGCCCAAGGTGTACATCTTCAGCAGCGGCGTCAGGTTCGCGGTGTCGCCGAAGTCGTAGCGGTACTCGCCTTTGGTCAGCGACGGGCAGGCCGCCGGTTCGCAGGCGACCACCCGCACCGCGGCGTCGTTGGCGAGGTTCTCGCGCAGGAACGGGAAGCTCAGCCCCGCCAGGTTCGAGCCGCCGCCCGCGCAGGCGAACACCTGGTCGGGCAGCCGCTCACCGACCGCGGCCAGCTGCAGCAGCGCCTCCTGGCCGATCACCGTCTGGTGCAGCGCCACATGGTTCAGCACGCTGCCCAGCGAATAGTTGGCCTGCGGGTCGCCGACGGCCGCTTCGACGGCCTCACTGATCGCCATCCCCAGTGAGCCGGAGGTGTCGGGGAAGCGCTCCCTGATCGCCCGTCCAGCCTCGGTGCGCTCCGACGGCGAGGGGGTCACCCGGGCGCCATAGGTCTCCATCTGCATCCGCCGGTACGGCTTGGTCTGGTAGCTGTTGCGCACCTGCCAGACGTCACAGTCCAGTCCGAAGACGCTGCACGCGAACGCCAGCGCGGCACCCCATTGGCCGGCGCCGGTCTCGGTGGTGAGTCGGGTGATCCCGGCCTGCTGGTTGTAGAAGGCCTGCGGTACCGAGGAGTTCGCCTTGTGGGAGCCGATCGGCGAGGCGCCCTCGTACTTGTAGTAGACCCTGGCCCTGGTGCCGAGTGCGGCCTCCAGCCGGTACGCCCGGTACAGCGGGGCCGGGCGCCACAGCCGGTAGATCGCCCGCACCTGCTCGGGGATCTCGATCCAGCGCTCGGTGCTCAGTTCCTGCTCGACCAGCCCGGGCGGAAAGATCGGCGCCAGATCTTCCGGCTTGACCGGTTCCTTCGTCCCCGGGTGCAGGTGCGGGGGGACGGGGCTGGGCAGATCCGCCGCGATGTTGTACCAGTGGGTCGGTATCTGGTCCTCGGACAACAGGATCTTGGTGGGCTGATCAGTCATGGGCGAAACGCTATCGGCTACCGAACTGCTCAAGCAGTCGCGTTCGACTGATGGTTTCGGCTAGGGTCCGGTCTGTATAGGTCGCTGTAACTTACACGGAGGTTCAGATGCGGGCTATTCGAGCGGTGGCCGCGGCAGGGGCGCTGGCGCTGGTGCTGGCCGGATGCGCGACCAGCCCGGGAACCGGCGGACCAGCGTCGACCTCTCCTACCAGCGCGACCAGCGCTGCATCCCAGCCGGCGGGCGACTTCAAGGCCTGCATGGTCGCCGACGCCAGCGGGTTCTCCGACGGGTCGTTCAACCAGACCAGCCACCAGGGGCTGCTGCGGGCCGAAGCCGAACTCGGTATCGAGACCGGCGAGATCCAGGCGCCCGGCGAGGCCGACTACGCCGCCTCCATCCAGGCGCTGGTGGACACCGACTGCGACCTGGTGACGGCGATCGGGTTCAAGCACGCCGACGCCGCCGAGGCCGCCGCGATCGCCAACCCGGAGGTCGACTTCCTGCTGGTGGACGCGATGCCGACCAACCCGCAGCCGAACCTGAAGCCGCTGCTCTTCGACCCCACCGGCGCGGCCTTCCTGGCCGGCTACCTGGCGGCGTCCCAGTCGCAGACCGGCTCGGTGGCCACCTTCGGCGCGGTCAGGAACGCCGACGTGGTGCTCTTCCTCAACGGCTACGCCGCCGGGGTCGACCACTACAACCAGGCGAAAGGCGCCCAGGTGCAGGTGCTCGGTTGGGATCTGGCAACCCAGGACGGCCAGTTCATCCAGTCCCAGTCGCCGTTCCAGGACGTGGCGGCCGGCCGGACCACCGCCGAGAACCTCGCAGCCCAGGGTGCCGACGTCATCTTCCCGGTGGCCGGGATGGCCGGAACCGGCGCGCTGCAGGTGGCTGAGGCGTCCAGCGGCCAGATCGCGGCGATCTGGGTCGACACCGATGGCTGCGTGTCCAACCCTTCGTTCTGCCCGGTCATCCTGACCTCGGTCTACAAGGGCATGGACGTGGCGGTCTTCGCCGCGATCGCCGAGGCCGCCGAGGGCAACTTCGACAACACCGCCTACCATGGCACGCTGGCCAACCAGGGCGTCGGGATAAGCCCGTTCCACCAGTTCGAGGACCAGGTCAGCCAGGCCACCAGGAGCGAGCTGGAGGAGATCCGGCAGGGCCTGGTCGATGGGGCGATCCCACTGCCGGCGGCAGGTTGACCGCTGGGTGTCAGCAGCGGGGGTTAGAGTGCCTCGGGTGAACAAGCTCCTGACCGCCATCGTCGGCGCGATGCTGGCGCTCGTCCTGGCTGGATGCGCCGAGCCTCCGCAGCCGACCACCACCCTCAGCCCCGAACCGAGCCCGACCCCGCCGGTGGAGACGATGACCGCATGCCTGGTCACCGACGACGCCGAACCGACGCCGGGCAGCCCGAACGCCCAGGCCCTCGACGGGCTCGCCCGGGCTGAGCAGGAACTGGCCGGGGTCGCCACCATCCCCGCCGTGGCCGCGGACGGCGAGCAGGCGGGCGTGGTGCAGGGTCTGGTCGACCAGGGCTGCCAGGTGGTGATCGGGAGAGGTGAGGCACTCACCGACGCTATGGCGGCCGCCGCCCGGGCCAACCCGACGATACGGTTCGCGCTGATGGACGCCACCCCCACCTCGGTGCCCGCCAACCTGCGACCCGTGCAGTTCGACACCCACGAATCCGCGTTCCTGGCCGGCTACCTGGCGGCGTCCCAGTCGACGCTGGGCACGGTCGGTGTCTTCGGCGGCCTGGCCGTCCCGTCGGCGACCATCTACATGGACGGCTTCGTGCAGGGCGTGGCGTATTACAGCGAGCAGAAAGGCCGCGAGATCGAGGTCGTCGGCTGGAACCTGGACACCCAGCAGGGCACCTTCGTCCAGTCACCCAACAGCCCCTGGAACGATCCGCAGGCCGGCCGGACCGCCGCGGTCAGCCTGACCGACGCCGGCGCCGACGTGGTGCTGGCCGTGGCCGGCCAGTCCGGGGTCGGTGCGTTGGAGTGGGCCCAGGCCTCGAGCCTGCGGGTGATCTGGTCGGACAGCAACGGATGCCAGACCCAGGCCCAGTACTGCGACCAGATGCTCGGCTCGGTCGTCAAGAACCGGGGAAACGCCGTCTTCGAACTGATCTCGGCCGAGCAACAAGGACGCGGTGCAGCCGGCGTGTTCACCGCCGAGTTGCGCAACGGGGGCACCGAGCTGATACCCGCCGGGGCAGAGTTCGCCCCCGAGCTGGCCGCCGAGCTGGGATCGGTCGAGAAGGGCATCATCGACGGCACGATCAAGGTGGTCTCGCCGGCAGCGATCGGCTGAGCCGTGCCGCTGGAGCTGCGGGGGATCACCAAGCGTTACGGCGATGTGCTCGCCAACGACGGGATCGACTTCGAGGTGCTTCGCGGCGAGATCCACGCCCTGCTGGGCGAGAACGGGGCCGGCAAGACCACGTTGGTGCGGGTCCTGGCCGGGCTGACCAGACCGGACGCCGGCTCCATCACGTTGGACGGCCGGGTCGGGATGGTGCACCAGCACTTCCGGCTGATCGAGTCGTTCACGGTGACCGAGAACATCATCCTCGGCCGCGAACCCGGCCGCGGGCCGTGGCTCGACCTGACCGCCGGTCGGCACCTGGTCGCTGAGCTGTCGACGCGGTACGGGCTGGAACTCGACCCCGACGCGGTGGTGGGCGAGCTGCCGATCGGGGTGCGGCAGCGGGTCGAGATCGTCAAGGCGTTGGCCGACGACGCCGACTGGCTTGTGCTGGACGAACCGACCGCGGTGCTGCGGCCGCAGGAGATCGACCAACTGATGGGCGTGCTGCGCCGGCTGCGTGCCGACGGCCGGGGCATTGTCCTGATCACCCACCGGCTCGCGGAGGCAACCGCGGTGGCCGACCGGATCACGGTGCTGCGGGCCGGTCGGGTGGTCGCGGAGGCGCCGCCGTCCACACCGCACCAGCGGCTGGCCGAGTTGATGGTGGGACGCGCGGTGCCGCCGGCTGAGCTAGGCACCGGCCGGCCGGGTGCCGAGGTCCGGGCAACGGTGTGGGGCATCGAACTGCGGGCCGGTGAGGTGCTCGGGGTTGCCGGTGTGCAGGGCAACGGCCAGGCCGAACTGGTGGCCGCGGTGCGGGCCGCCGTCCACGACCTCGCCTACGTGCCTGAGGACCGGTTGGCGGCCGGTCTGGTCGAGGAGTTGTCGGTGGCCGAGAACCTGGTGCTGAACCAGCTCGCCGATTTCACCCGGCTCGGGTTGCTGCGTCGCGACCGGATGCGGCGGGTCGCCGAGCAACGGGCAGCTGACTTCGGTATTCAGACTGATGTGCGGCGGCCCGTGGCGGTGCTGTCCGGCGGTAACCAGCAGCGCGTGGTGCTCGCCCGGGAGCTTTCCCAGCCCTCGGGGGTGCTACTGGCGTGCGAGCCGACCCGTGGACTCGACGTGTCCGCGGCGGCCTTCGTCCACCAACGGATCGCGGCCGTCCGGGACGCCGGAGCGGCGGTGCTGCTGGTCAGCTCCGACCTCGACGAACTGACCCGGCTGTCCGACCGCATCGCGGTGCTGCACCGGAGGCGGATCGTCGCTGTGGTGCCCCCCGGGGTGTCGCGGGCCCGGCTGGGGCTGCTGATGGCCGGGGTGTCGGATGCGTGACCTGGTCGGCGCCGTGCTGGCGGTGCTGCTCGGTCTGGTCGTCGGCGCCGTGGTGATGGTCCTGTTCGACCCGGCCAGCGCCGCCAACGTAGGGCGCGCGTACGCCGCGCTGTTCGATGGCGCGTTCGGCAGCGGCCAGGCCATGGCTGAGACGATCGCCCTGGCGGCACCTCTGATCTGTGCCGGACTCGGCATCTGGGTGGGCTTCGGGGCGGGACTGTTCAACGTTGGTGCCCAGGGCCAGGCGATCGTCGGCGCCACCTTCGCGGCGTACATCGGCTTCGCGGTGGTGCTGCCGGCGGGCGTCCACCTGGTGCTGGCGCTGGCGGGCGGCATGCTCGGCGGCGCCGCCTGGGGTGCGTTGGCGGGCTGGCTGCGCGCCCGGTTCGGTGCGCACGAGGTGATCACCACCATCA
>NZ_JBASCI010000275.1:0-8555 GCF_049651565.1 Brooklawnia sp. | reverse complement strand
CGACCGACCTGGTCGGACGCCGCCGTGCCGCGGGTCAACAACGGCCGGACCGGCCGGGCCAACTGGCACCCGGCCTGGTTGGCCAACGCCCGGGCATGGTCGTAACCGCGGCGCCGCACCGCGGCCTGGTCGGAAGGCACCGGGACCAGCACCGCGTCGGATGGGCAGTCCAGGCCGGCGACCGCCCGGGCCAGCAACGCGCCGAGCAGCCCGGCCAACTGCCAGGCACCCTCGTCCTTGTGGGCGATCAGCAATCGGGACAGCGGCTCGGCATAGGCGCCGCACACCAGCCCGTCGGGCAGCTCGAGCCCCGTCCGCCGTACTGGCTGGACGCCCACCGGCAGCAGCGCGCGGCACTGGCGGCAAACCGCCCAGCCCGGTACACCACAGCCAGGGCAGCAGGCGCCGAGCAGCAGGTTGCTGGCCGCCATGGCGAGCCGTTCGATGCTGGGCAACAGATGGGACACTCGGTTCATGCGGTGGAGGATCGCCGCTGCAGCTCCGGAACGGTCAGGCCATCGACGAAGCTGTGGACAGCTCGGCGACTCGGGCCGGTTTCGCCGGGTTGCCGCGAGCTCAACCCGGGTAGGCGAGGTCCGAGATGCCCCGCACCACCGGCGACCACCTGTACTGCGCCTCAAACCGCAGGCCCACCCCGCCGGCGGTCATCACGGCCACCGCGCCCATGGTGCCGATCGGCATGGCAGCCAACAGCACCGGATCCTCGTCGTTGAGCGGCCCCTGAGAGGTAACCAGCGCGGCGTCCACATCGAGGGAGTGCACGGCGAAGGTGGTGTCGCGCTCCCCCGCCCCGAGCACCAGCATCCGCTCGGGCGAGACGAACGCCACGTCCCGGAAGCTGGTGATCAGGCCGCGGGTGGTGTGGACCGGAAGCTGCCGCCAACCCTCCAGGGCGTGCTCCCCGGCGTCCCGGATCCGCAGCAGGCCGAGGCGCTGCACGTCCTCGGCCTCGACGATGACCGCCATCCTGGTCAGGTCAGGGCTGATCCGGAACTCGACGACCCGCGCCCCGTCCAGGTCCGGCAGCTGAAGCAGCAGCGGTTCCCCGATCGGCGGGATGCGCACCGCGACCGGACCTTCCTCGGTGTTGTCGATTGTCCACAGGTTGCCGTTCGCGTCGAACTGCGGCTTGACCAATCCAGTGCCGGTATGGCGCAGCACCGGTTCGACGTTGAAGTTGGTCGAAACGAACAGCCGCTCGCCGTCCTCGCTCAGCACAGCCAGCTGGTCCCCCGCCCAGGACGACGCCAGCCGGCCGGGGGTCTCGTCCCAGCCCCCGCCAAGCGGCCCCGAGACGGTGCTCAGCACCGAGTTCGGCGCCTCACCGATCCTGATCACCACGCCGTCCTGGACCGCGAACATGTCCCGGGGTGCGGTTGGCCGCTCGGGCGCGAACCGGGCGAGACTGGACATCCGCACCACACCGACGGTGTCGGCGCCACGGATCGACAACGGCCGGCCGTTCACCTCGATCAGCAGCCCGGTGATGGTGTCGAAGTAGCTGAGGGTGAACAGCAGTTGGGCGGCGGCCTGGGCACGCTGGTCGGCGCTCAGCGCCTCGATCTGCTCACTGAGGCTGACGTGCGCCACCCCGTTGATGTCGACCCAGGTACCCAGCGACGCCAGCTCGGTCGGCAGCACGTTCATCACCGCAGGCCGCAGCCACCCGCCGGGACCGTCGATGACTGCGCGCACCAGCGCGTCCGGCGAATCCGGGTCGATGTCGGACTGTCGCAGGAAGACCTGCTGGCTGACCATCCGTTGGCCGCTGGCATCCAAGTAGTAGACCGGAACCGCGGCGAACGCCCGGTGGAACCGTTGCAGGGATATCAGGATGCCCGGTCCGGGGTCGCCGATCCGCCACTGCCCGTCGACCTGGGTCATCTCGAAGTTGTGGGTGAAGTCCGGTTCGTACGCCGCGGTGAAGACGTTGTCGAGGTCCACCCGTCCGACCAGGGTGGCCCGCAGCACCGCCGAGCCGTCGGTCGTCACCACCCGGGACTGGCTGGTCGCGTCGTAGACCTGGATGCCGCTTTCCGGGCGCCAGCTGGCCGCCGCCTCCGGGGTCAGGAACTGGCGGGCCACCTGGTAGCCCTCACCGGGCGACTCGGAGGCGGAGAAGAAGCCCTCAAGGATCGCTTCCGGGCTGGCCCCGGGCTCGGGGGGCTGGGCCGCGACATCGATGCCGCGTGGCCGCGCACCGGGAGCGGCCACGCTGACCTGTTCGACCGGCCCGCTGGTCGGGAAGCTGGTGCAGGCGACCAGCGTCAGCGAGGCCAGCAGCAGCACGGCCAGCCAGCGGCAGCCCTTGCCGATCGTGCCGATCATGACTCCACCTCCCCCACCGGTCCCACCGGCGACGATCCCGAGCCCGCCCGGCTGTCGGTGGCCGGAAGCGCGAGCTGGCCGGCCTGGGCGGCGGTCGGTCCCACTTCGGCACCCGACCCGGGCGGCGGTTCGGCGTCCGCAGGCACCAATGGCAATGGTGACCGGTCGAGGACGATGCCCTGGTTGCGCGGCACGGTCAGCCGGAACTGGGCACCCCGGCCGGGGCGTCCCCAGGCCTGCAACCAGCCCTGGTGCAGCCGGGCGTCCTCCAGCGCGATCGCCAGCCCCAGCCCGGTGCCGCCGCCGACCCGGTTGCGACTCTCGTCGGCCCGCCAGAACCGGCGGAAGACCTGGTCGGACTGAGACGGGGCGAAGCCGACCCCGCGGTCTCGGACCGTGACCGCGACCGCCTGGTCGTCG
Source organism: Brooklawnia sp. (assembly GCF_049651565.1). Classification (GTDB taxonomy): domain Bacteria; phylum Actinomycetota; class Actinomycetes; order Propionibacteriales; family Propionibacteriaceae; genus Brooklawnia. The sequence goes on along the minus strand of NZ_JBASCI010000275.1, from coordinate 5,786 downwards.
CCGGCAACTGTGATCGTGACCGGACGCCGCTCGGCGTGTCCCAGCGCGTTGTTGAGCAGGTTGCGGAGTATCCGCTGGATCCGCCGCGGGTCGGCCTCGACGATGGTCGAACCCTCGATGACCAGCTCGATCGGCACCTCGAACCTCCGCGCGACCGCCTCCTGGGCGGTCACCTCTGCACTCACCAGATCGGCCAGGTCGACCTCCTCCAGGTTCAGCACCGCTGCCCCGGCGTCGAAGCGGGAGATCTCCAGCAGGTCGCCCAGCATCAGCTCGAAGCGTTCCTCCTGGTCATGCAGCAATTCGACGGTGCGCCGCAGGTCGGGTGAGAACCGGTCGCGTGACTCGTGCAAGACCTCGGTGGCCATCCGCATGGTGGTGAGCGGCGTCCGCAACTCGTGGCTGACGTCGGAGACGAACTGTTGCTGCACCCGCGACAGGTCCTCCAGCTGGCTGATCTGGCGCTGGAGTTCCGCCGCCATGTTGTTCATGGAGGTGGCGAGGCTGGCCATCTCGTCGGTACCGCGCACCTGCATCCGCTGGTCGAGGTCACCGCCGGCGATCCGTCCAGCGACGTCCCGGGCCGCCCGCAGCGGCACGGTGACCTGAAGCATGACAGTGAACGCGATGATCGCCAGCGCCGCCAGCAGCAGCGCCCCGGTCAGCCACAACGCTCGACGCAGGACCTGGAGGGTCTGGGTCTCGGCGTGGGCCGGGAACAGGAAGTAGACCGGTGACATCTGTCCCGAAGGCGCAACCAGGTGGCCACCGACGACCACGCCGGGTTCGCTGGAGCCGTCGTCGTAGCGCACGTCGGTGAGCGTCACGTAGAGCTGGCGCGGCTCCATCGACATCTCGTCGCGCAGGGTTTGCGGGACGCTGGCAGGCATCACCCCGCGGGACATGTAGACGCTGGCGGTGGTCTCGATGATGACGCTGAACTGGCCTGGCTGGCTGCCCACCTCGTCCGCCAGCTGCCCCAGGCGCTCCAGCAGCGACTCGGTGCGCAGATCGGTGTCGTCCAACTGGGTCTGCATGCGTTGCAGGGCGGTGGACGCCTCCACGATGCTGCCCTGCTTCTTCGAGGCCACGATGCCGTTGCGGGCCCGGTTCAGGAAGAACTGGCCACCCAGCAGCACTACCACGACCGACGCCACCAGCGTGGACACGATCACCCGCAGCGGCAACGACGACCGCCAGACCCTTCGGAACGTGGCGACCGCACGCTGGTGGGGTCGGCGAATCTGGTCGACCGACATCAATCCGCGCCCGCGGTGGCCTGCTCACCGGCCCGATAACCAACGCCGCGCACGGTGACCACGATCTCGGGGCGCTCGGGGTCGCGTTCGATCTTCGACCGCAAGCGCTGCACGTGCACGTTCACCAGCCGGGTGTCCGCAGCGTGCCGGTATCCCCAGACCTCCTCCAGCAGCGCCTCGCGGCTGAGGACCTGCCGGGGACGCCGGGCCAACGCAACCAGCAGGTCGAATTCCAGCGGTGTCAGGTTGATCAACTGGTCGCCGCGCCGGACGGTGTGGCTGAGCGTCGAGATGGTCAGGTCGCCGATCCGCAGGTGCTCGCTGGGCTCTTCGACCGGACGTGAGTTAGCCCGCAGCCGGGCACGCACCCGGGCCACCAACTCCTTGGCCTTGAACGGCTTGGAGATGTAGTCGTCAGCGCCCTCCTCCAGCCCACGAACGACGTCCACGGTGTCGGAGCGGGCGGACAGCATGATGATCGGGACGCCGGAGAGCTCCCTGATCTGACGGCAGACCCGGATGCCGTCCAACCCTGGCAGCATGACGTCGAGCAATACCAGTGCAGGCTGGGTCTGCAGGAACGCAGCCAATGCCTGGTCACCGGTCGCACACCACTCGGCGTCGAAGCCTTCTTGCCGCAGGACGATCTGCAGCATCTCGGCCAGTGCAGGATCGTCGTCGACCACCAGGATCAGGTCGCGATGGGCAGCCGGCCCTGAAGATTCGCTCATGCTCCCCTCGTCGGTCGGTGACTGCCGTCAATGGTATCCCGCAGGCTCAGACGGCGGGTCAGTTGAGCTGTGGGTCGGGGGGCCAGGTGGACAGCAGCGCCGGGGTGCCGCCATGCCGGCGCAGGACGCGCCGCCACAGCCCGCTGGGGTCGGCAGTGAAGATGTCCTCCTCCCGGGAGTCCATCCGGTACCACAGCCCCTGAGCGAGCTCAGCCTCCAACTGCCCGGGCGCCCACCCCGAGTAGCCGGCATAGATCCGCAACGCGGTGTACCCGCCGGCGGCGAGTTCGACGGGGGTGTCTAGGTGCAGCAGCCCGATGTCGCCGATCACCCTACGCCACCCTGGCGGTTCCTCGATCGGATCGGCCACCTTGGCCACGCAAACGGCGCCGTGCTGTGAAACCGGCCCACCGGAGAACAGGACGCGGGGTGGGGCCACCAGTTCGACCCATTCCGGCAGCACCGCGCTGAGCGGGGTCTCGTCGAGTTTGTTCAGGGTGACCCCGAGCGCCCCGTCCCGATCGCAGTCGAGCAGCAGCACGACGGCGTGTTCGAAGAAATCGTTGGTCCCCTGGGTGGTGGACACCAGCAACTCACCGGCGGCGGGCGGCTGCACTGGTTTCACCCCTCAATCATCCCACCTTCACCTGAGGGGGTCGGGGAAACGGCTGGACGGGTTGCTGCGGTGACGTTCGGTGGTGAATCGGTAGCGCTGCAGGTGCTTGTGGTTCCAATGCACTGCCAGATGGACGGGGGTTGCGCATACTGGCCACGTCCGCACCCGAACACGACAGGAGCCAAAATGCCACACGGAGATGTCACCCACCTGGAGATACCCGTTTCAGACTTGGCCGCCGCAACCGACTTCTACTCGAGGGTCTTCGGCTGGCAGATCGCCGAGATGCCCGGCTACGAGGGTTACCCGATGTGGCAGGCCCCCAACAAGATCAGCGGCGGCGCTCTGACCGAACGTCAGGAGGGCTTCACCCAGCCGCGCAGCGTGATCGAGGTCGATTCCATCGACGAGGCACTGGCCAGGGCGACCGAACTGGGCGGCAAGGTCCTGATGCCCAAGGGGCCGATCGACGACACCAGCTGGTACGCCGTGTTCACCGACCCGGACGGCAACCAGATCGGCCTGTACGAGGGGCCGAGCCAGGCCGCACCGACCGAGTGACCCGGGACGGTTGGGCGGCTGAGGAGTCTGCGCAGAAGCAGGCCAATCCCGGCGGTAAGGCTACGCCAGCAGGAACGGCTTTCGCTAGCAGGAGCGCTTCGTGCCGAGGCCGGCGGCCTCTGTGCCGACGGCCAGGCCTGCTGCGCCGGACACCCGGTGCCGGGCCACCGGTCGCGCGAAGCAGGTCGTTCCGGGGGACGCAAAACGGCGTCTGCCTCGATGAAGCGGACGCCGTTTGTGCGTTCGGGGTGCCGGCCGTGATGCCTTGTGTGGAGGTGGCGGGAATTGAACCCGCGTCCTGACGAGGCGCACCAGACCTTCTCCGGGTGCAGCTGACTGGACGTTCTACTCGACCCCTGCACTCACGCCAGCATGTTGCAGACGGGCCCAGCCCGGTTTGAGTCCCGATCAGCCCTCCGGGCTGGAGCTGATCAGCAAGCCTTCTTGATGAGGCCAGGAACCGGAAGGAAGGCTACATCCGGGCTGACCCTTCGGTCACTGCTCAGGCAGCGAGAGCGAAGTCAGTGCGCTTTGCGTTGGCACTTATTGGTTCCCAAGGGACATTAACGAGATGACCTTGGATTCTCGACCCGCTTCTCCTGGTACTACCATCCCCAGTCGAAACCAGTCACCCCCCTGTCGAGTTGTCAGTGGTACAACGATACTCGATGGCCGAACATTCCCCGGCATCGGGAACGATCGCTCAGCGGCCGGTCGGATCGAGCAGGTTGACCTTGGTCACCCTGGTGAGCGGATTCGTCCAGTCGTGGCCGTTGCCGGCCTTCACGGCGCTCATGATGGTCAGCCCTAGCCAGCTCAGCCAGACCAGCCCGGTGAGGCTTCCAAGGCCCAAGATGCCGAAGACCATCGACGCGGCCAGGAAGATGCCGCCCGCGGCCAGCTGGTAGTTGAACGCCTTGGCCGCCTCACGGCGCAGGACGCTGCCGGGTCGCGAAACCGAGTGGATCACCAGCGGACCGAAGATCCAGGTGAACATGCCGGACAAATGGGTCAGGGCCGCGTTGCGTTCGGTGTCGGCCTGCCGGATGGCGGGCGTCCACCCCTGCTGGGGCTGGCCGGAGCGGGCGCGTTGGTACTGCTCGCCCACCCGGACCATCGCCTGGCTGACCGGCGCCGGGATGTTCTGGATGGCGCTGTAGAGCTGACCTGCTCGGGTGGCGTTCATCGCACGGGTGAATCGCTCTTCAAAGTCGGTGGTGGTTATTCGTCCCTCGCGGTGCGCCTGGTGCAGCAGCCGCTCGGCCCGGTCGCGATCGGGCTCCGAGACCGGGGCGTCCGGTGCCTGACCGTACGACATCTGGCTATCCATGCCCGGCTGTGGGTTGTTCAACAAGGGCCACTGCGAATAGTTCGTCATGCCAGCAATGATGCCGCGGCCTGCTCTTCACCGGTATCGGCCATCGCACCCATGTGCCCCTGTCGGTCCCCTGAGTGAAAAATGAGGGTTACCCGCCGGCTGCGTCACCAGGCCCGGGGACGCCGTTGGAGAGGGGCGGTCAGTGCCGCCCTCGGCGCCGCTCGGCCAGCTCGCGCTCCACGTCGCGGCGGGCGTCCCGCTCGGCGATGGTCTGCCGCTTGTCCCACTCCCGCTTGCCGGTGGCCACCGCCAGTTCGACCTTGGCGTAGCCGTCGGAGAAGTAGATGGACAGCGGCACCAGGGTGCGTCCGGAATCGGCCACCTGGCGGTCCAGCTTGTCGATCTGCCCTCGATGCAGCAGCAGCTTACGGTTGCGCCTGGCGGTGTGATTGTTGAAGGTGCCGAACTCGTACTCGGGGATGTGCGCGTTGCGCAGCCACACCTCACCGTTGTCGATGGTGGCGAAGGCGTCGGTCAGCGACGCGCGGCCTGCCCGCAGCGACTTGACCTCGGTGCCGGTGAGCACCATACCGGCCTCGACTGTGTCACCGATGTGGTAGTCGTGCAACGCCTTCTTGTTGCGTGCGACCACCTTGCGGCCCTTTTCGCGTGGCATCGGTCTCCTGACTGGTACTCCGTGAGCGGGCAACGTGCCTCGTGCTGAAAGCGAGAGCCCCACCCCCAAAGCCTACCAAGGCGAGGGTGGGGCTCTACGACCCAGCTGAGGGGCCCCGAGGGGGGATCGAGAAGGTCGGGGGGATGGCCGTCTCGGAGGGACCGCTCAGTGGGTGTCTACAGGTAGTTGGCCGGGTTGGTCACTTGCCCGTTGATCCAGGTATGGAAATGGAGGTGGCAACCGGTTGAGAGACCGGTTGTTCCAGTATATCCGACAACCTGTCCGCGGCTGACCCACTCGCCCACCGAAACGATGTACCCCTGTGCGTGGTTGTAACCGGTGCTCACCCGGACGCCGTTGATCCACCCGTTGTCGATAGTGAGTTTCCAGCCCCAGCCGCCGCCGTAGTACATCTCTGAGACCCGGCCGTCCGCCGCCGCGTACAGAGGCGAGCCGCAGCTGGCCGCGATGTCGAGCCCGTCGTGCAGTTCGCTGTAGCCGAGGACGGGGTTGGTGCGCCACCCGTATGGCGAGGAGTACCAGCCATTGGCCGGCTTGGCCAGCGGGAACCCGGAGGACGCTGCCGGCGCCGGGGCGGCCGGGGCGGGGGCGGCCGGTGCCGGAG
>NZ_JBASCI010000274.1:0-41614 GCF_049651565.1 Brooklawnia sp. | reverse complement strand
TCCCCGATCAGGACGACCAGGGCCGGCTGCGAACCGAACCGGTCGCGCAGCTCGGTGGCCAGCGTCCGCAGCTCGCCGCCCTCGGCGCCGGATACCAGTTGCGCCACCGTCCGGACGCCGGACAGGTCGCGGGCGCGCTCGGCAGCGTCGGCCAGATCTGCCTTCAACTGGGCCAGCCGCAACTCCGATATGGTCTTCTGCGCAGCCTTCAGGTCGGCGACCATCGACTGCACCCGGTCGGGCAGCTGGTCGGGTTGCACCTTGAGCAGGTCGGACAACTGGTGCACCAGTGCGCGTTCGGCCGCCATGTGGGCGAACGCGTCGGTGCTGACCAGCGCCTCCACCCGGCGGGTGCCCGAGCCGATCGACTGCTCACCGAGCAGGGTCATCATGCCGATCTGGCTGGAGTGCTCGACGTGGGTGCCGCCACACAGCTCGCGGCTCCACGGCCCGCCCATCTCGACCACCCGGACGATCGGCGGGTACTTCTCGCCGAACATCGCCATCGCTCCCATCGCCCTGGCCTCGGCCAGCTTCATCTGGGTGGCGCTGACGGCCAGGTCGTCCCGGATCGCCTCATTGCAGCGTTCCTCGATCTCGGCCCGGAGCTGGGGGCTGAGGCCCTTGCTGGCCGAGAAGTCGAAGCGCAGGTAGCCGGGGCGGTTGTAGGAGCCGGCCTGGGTGGCGCCCGAGCCGACCAGTTCCCGCAGTGCGGCGTGGACGACGTGGGTGGCCGAGTGTGCCTGGCAGGCGCCCCGGCGGTAGAAGCCGTCCACCTGAGCGGTGACCGGATCTCCGACGGCCAGCTCGCCGACGACCTCGACCTTGTGCACGATCAGTCCGGGCACCGGACGCTGGACGTCCAGCACCTTGAGTTCACCGGCCGGGGTGCTCAGCACACCGGCGTCGGAGTCCTGGCCGCCGGCCTCGGCGTAGAACGGGGTCTCGGCGAGCACCACCTCGACGATGCTGCCGTCAGGTGCGATGGTGAGCGACTCGCCCTCGCCGACCAGCCCGCGCACCCTGGTGTCGATCACAAGGTCGGTGAAACCCAGGAACGGGGTCTCACCCTCGGCGCGCAGCACTTGGTAGGCCTCGGTGTCGACCACGCCGCCCTTCTTGGCGCGGGCGTCGGCCTTGGCGCGCTGCCGCTGCTCGGTCATGAGTTCGGCGAAGCGTTCCCGGTCGACGCTGAGCCCCTGCTCGGAAGCCATCTCCAGGGTCAGGTCGATCGGGAAGCCGTAGGTGTCGTGCAACTGGAAGGCCTTGTCGCCGGGCAGGGTGGCCGACCCCGACTGGCGGGTCTGGTCGACCGCCAGGTCGAACAGGGTGGTGCCGGCCTGCAGGGTCCGGCTGAAGGTCGCCTCCTCATTCCCGGCGATCTCACTGATCCGTTCCCACTGGTCGTCGATCTCGGGGTAGGAGTTGCGCATCACCCCGCGGCTGACGTCCAGCAGTTCGACCAGGTGCTCACCGGGGTACCCAAGCAGCCGCATCGAGCGGATGGAGCGTCGCAGCAGCCGACGCAGCACGTAGCCGCGAGCCTCGTTGCCGGGCGACACCCCGTCGGTCATCAGCATCAGCGCGCTGCGCACGTGGTCGCCGATCACCCGCAGCCGCACGTCGTCGCTGGCGTCGGCGCCGTAGCGGCGTCCGGTCAGGCTGGACGCCCGGGCGATCACCGGGAAGACCTCATCGGTCTCGTACATGTTGTCGACGCCCTGCATCAGGAACGCGATCCGTTCCAGCCCGGCGCCGGTGTCGATGTTCTTGCTGGGCAGCTGACGTGCGACGTCGAAGTCGTCCTTGGCCCGCACGACCGACAGTTCCTCCTGCTGGAAGACCAGGTTCCAGATCTCCAGGAAGCGGTCCTCGTCGGCGTTGGGGCCACCCTCCGGACCGTACCGGGGGCCGCGGTCGATGTAGATCTCCGAGCACGGCCCGCCCGGCCCGGGTACGCCCATGTGCCAGTAGTTGTCCTTGAGGCTGCGGGCCTGGATGCGGCCGGCGGGCACGCCCACCGAACGCCAGTACCGGACCGCCTCCTCGTCACCGTTCGGGTAGTCGGGGTGCATGCCCGGGCCGAGCACCGTCACCCAGATCTTGTCCGGCGCGAAGCCCAGACAGCCGTCGTCCTGGCTGCCGGTGACGAACTGCCAGGCCCACTCGATCGATTCCCGCTTGAAGTAGTCACCGAAGCTGAAATTGCCCAGCATCTGGAAGAAGGTGCCGTGCCGGGTGGTCTTGCCGACGTCGTCGATGTCCAGGGTGCGCACGCATTTCTGCATGCTCACCGCCCGCGGGTACGGGGCGCGCTCGGCCCCGGTGAAGTAGGGCTTGAAGGGCACCATCCCGGCGTTGACGAACAACAGCGTGGGGTCGTTGTACAGCAGCGAGGTGCTGGGCACCACGGTGTGGTCGCGGGCGGCGAAGAAGTCCAGGAAACGCCGTCCGATTGCTGCTGCTTTCATCCCATCATCCTCACTTGCGTTCGCGCTGGGCGTAGTGCGCGCCGAGCCAGCAGCCAAGCCTAGCGCGCTGGGTACATTCGGGATATGAACGACCCCATCGACTCCCAAGGCCCCGTGCTCTCGGACGACCAGCCGCCGGAGCCCAAGAAGGTCAAGATCCCCCGAAGCTCCTGGCTGCACATCGTGAAATCGACCATCCAGCGCTTCACCGCCAATCAGGCCACCGACATCGCCGCCACCCTCACCTACTACACGGTGCTGGCGCTGTTCCCCGGCCTGCTCGCCATTGTCTCCATCATCAAGTTGAGCGGAGTGGGTGACCGGCTGATGCCAGAACTCACCCGGCTGATCCAGGAAGGCGTCCCGGACGACGGTACGGCGCAGACCCTGGTCGGCATAATTGACGGCTTCTTCTCCTCTTCCGGTGCCGGCTTTGCTCTGGTCCTCGGCATCATCACCGCCGTCTGGGCGGCCAGCGGCTACATCGCAGCCTTCACTCGCGCGATGAACCGCGTCCACGAGGTCGAGGAGGGTCGCAACGCCATCAAGCTGAAGCTCTTCCAGCTGCTGCTCACCATCATCGTCCTGGTCAGCGCGGTACTGGTACTCGGCGGTCTGGTGCTGAGCGGCAGCGTCGCCCAGTGGGTCGGCGATCGAATCGGGTTGGGTAACGCGGTAGTGCGGGTCTGGGACATCGCCAAATGGCCGCTCCTGCTCGCCCTGGTGATGATTGTGGTCGCCGCGCTCTACCACTGGACGCCCAACGTCAAGAAGCCAAAATTCCAGCCGATCAGCCCCGGCTCCACTCTGGCCGTGTTCATCGCGATCATCGCGGCCACCGGCTTCAGCTTCTACGCGGCCAACTTCGGCAGCTACGACAAGACCTACGGTACCCTCGCCGGCGTCATCATCGCGTTGTGGTTACTGTGGTTGACCAACCTTGCCCTGCTGGTGGGCGCCCACCTGGACGAGGAGATCATCCGCGTCCGGCAGTTGCACCGGGGCATGGCGGCCGAACGCGACCCGCTGCTGCCACCGCGGGAGAACGCGGGCATCGTCAAGAAGCAGGAGAAGGCCAACAAGCTGGCCGCCGAGGCGCACCAGATCCGGATGTCGGCCGACGACAAGTCAGACCCGGCCTAGCAGTTCCCGCAACACCGCCAGCCGGTCGGCGATCTGCGCCTCGTTGCCGTGCTGGCTGGGCAGGTAGTAGCGCCGGTCTGCCAACTCGTCGGGCAGGTACTGCTGGGCCGCGACGCCGTGCGGGTGATCGTGGGAGTACTGGTACCCAACCCCGTGGCCGTAACCGGCGGCCGAGGCGTAGTGGGCGTCCCGCAGGTGGGCTGGGACCTGCCCGATCCGGCCGGCCCGGACGTCGGCGATGGCGGCGTCGATGGCCGTGATCACCGCATTCGACTTGGGTGCGGTGGCCGCCGCGATGGTGGCCTGGGCCAGGTTGATCCGGGCCTCCGGCATGCCGATCAACTGCACGGCCTGGGCGGCCGCGACGCAGGTCTGCAGCACCCCCGGCGCAGCCATCCCGATGTCCTCGCTGGCCGAGATGACCAGCCGGCGGGCGATGAACCGGGGATCCTCCCCCGCCTCCAGCATCCTGGCCAGCCAGTGCAGCGCGGCGTCCACGTCGGAGCCCCGCACCGACTTGATGAAGGCGCTGATCACGTCGTAGTGCTGGTCGCCATCGGCGTCATAGCGCACCGCCGCCCGGTCCACCGACTTCTCCAGGGTTGCCAGTTCGATGACGTCGGCGCCGATCGCCTCGGCGCTGCGGGCGGCCTCCTCCAGGTAGGTCAGCACCCGGCGCGCGTCCCCACCCGCCATCGCCAGCATCGCTGCCCGGGCGTCGTCGGACAGGCCGAACCGGCCTGCCAGGCCGCGTTCGTCCGACAGCGCCCGATCGACCAGCCGGTTCAGGTCCTGGTCGGTCAACGGCTTCAACGTCAGCACCAGCGACCGCGACAACAGCGGCGCTATCACGCTGAAGCTGGGGTTCTCGGTAGTGGCGGCGATGAGGGTGACCAGCCGGTTCTCCACCGCCGGCAGCAGCACGTCCTGCTGGGCCTTGTTGAACCGGTGCACCTCGTCCACGAACAGGACGGTGGCCCGGCCTCGGGCCAGTTCCCGCTTGGCGGTGTCAAGCTGGGTGCGCACCTGGCTGACGCCGGCAGTCACCGCGGACAGCTCGACGAAGCGACGGTTGGTCTGGTTGGAGACCACCGCCGCGATAGTGGTCTTGCCCACCCCGGGCGGGCCCCACAGGAAGACCGACATCGCGCCGGTACCCTCGGCCAGCCGCCGCAGCGGCGAGCCGGGCGCCAGCAGGTGGTCCTGACCGACAATCTCGTCGATGGTGCGCGGCCGCATCCGGACCGCCAGCGGGAGATTGGCGTGATCACCGTGGGTGAGCGAGCCACCGGTGCTGGTGTCGGGGCCAGGGATCAGGTTGCCGAACAGGTCCTCCGACATGCTCAGTCGAGCAGCCTGTTCTCCAGTGCCGACTGGTCGTCGCCGGTCCACCCCTGGCGGTCCAGCCAGTTCGCCACGCCGCCGAGCTTGCGGTCGATCCGGTCCAGCAGGATCTCCATCACCGCCGGTGGGGTGGCCTGGGCCGCCACCCGATCCTCGTACTCGGGCGACCCCACGGTGGCCGCCTCGCCGAGCCGCTCCAGGATGGCCCGAATCCGCTGGTTACTGGCCGCGTAGTCGGCGATCACCTGGTCGGCGGGCACCCCGACCGCCGACAGCAGCAGCGCGGACGTGGCGCCGGTGCGGTCCTTGCCGGCCGCGCAGTTGATGATCGTGGCGCCGCTGGCCGAGGCGACCGTCCGCAGCGCCCGGATCAGGCTGTCGGGCCGGGTGGTGAAGTAGCCCAGGTAGTGCAGCGCCGTCAGGTGGTTGCGGTCGCGGGGTTCGCCGGGTTCGGTGGCGGCCAGCTGGCCGTGCCATGGCGGGATCGGATCGTCCGGATCGTCGTCGGGGTACAGGCTCATCTTGTGCAGGTGGACCTGCCCGTTGAACGGCCAGGCACCGTCCCGGGCATGTTCACCGTTGGTGCGCAGGTCGACGACGTCGCTCACCCGGTAGTGGTCGAGCAGGAGGGTGGCCGCCGATGGCGTCAGGTCTGCCAGGTTGTCCGATCGCAGCACCGTCCGCCAGCGGACGGTCCGTCCGGTGACGGTGGTGTGCCCACCGAGATCCCGCATGTTGACCACGCCATCAAGTTCCACCCAGTTCGGTCCGGTCGTCATGGCATCGACCGTACCCTGCCCCGCCGACCGACCGGTACACACCCTGCGGCGGGCCGGCCCATCGCAGGGCCGACCTCCGCCGGACTAGGCCTCGACCTGGGCGGCCTGCTTCTTGTGCTGCGGCCGGGTGTCGACACCGGCCTCCTTACGCTGCTGCGCGGTGATCGGGGCCGGGGCGCCGGTCAGCGGGTCGTAGCCGTTGCCGGTCTTCGGGAAGGCGATGACCTCGCGGATCGACTCGGCACCGCCGAGCAGCGCGGTGATCCGGTCCCAGCCGAACGCGATCCCGCCGTGCGGCGGGGCACCGTACTGGAAGGCGTCCAGCAGGAAGCCGAACTTCTCCTGGGCCTCCTCGGCGCCGATGCCCATCACCTTGAAGACCCGCTCCTGCACGTCGCGACGGTGGATACGGATCGAACCGCCGCCGATCTCGTTGCCGTTGCAGATCAGGTCGTAGGCGTAGGCGAGCGCCGAGCCGGGGTCGGTGTCGAACGTCGCCATGCACTCCGGCTTGGGCGAGGTGAACGCGTGGTGCACCGCCGTCCAGGCCCCACCACCCACCGCCACGTCGCCCTCGGCGACCGCTTCGGACACCGGCTTGAACAACGGCGCGTCGACCACCCACAAGAAGCTCCAGGCGTCCTGGTCGATCAGCTCGCACCGACGGGCGATCTCGTTGCGGGCCGCCCCCAACAGATGCTGGGACGCAGTCCGGGTACCGGCGGCGAAGAAGATGCAGTCGCCCGGCCGGGCGCCGGTCGCGGCCGCCAGCCCGTCGCGTTCGGCGTCCGAGATGTTCTTGCTGACCGGGCCGGCCATGGCGCCGTCGTCGGCGATGGTGACATAGGCCAGCCCCCTGGCGCCGCGCTGCTTGGCCCACTCCTGCCAGGCGTCGAAGGTGCGACGCGGCTGGGACGCCCCACCCGGCATCACGACCGCCCCCACGTAGGGCGCCTGGAAGACCCGGAACGGAGTGTCGGCGAAGTACTCGGTCAGCTCGGTGAGCTCCAGATCGAACCGCAGATCGGGCTTGTCCGATCCGTACCGGTCCATCGCCTCGGTGAAGGTCAGCCGCGGCAGCGGGTTCGGCAGCTGGTAGCCGATCAGCGACCAGACCTCGGCGATGATCCGCTCCGACAGCGCGATCACGTCGTCCTGGTCGACGAAGCTCATCTCGACGTCGAGCTGGGTGAACTCCGGCTGCCGGTCGGCCCGGAAGTCCTCGTCCCGGTAGCAGCGGGCGATCTGGAAATAGCGCTCCATGCCGGCCACCATCAGCAACTGCTTGAACAGCTGCGGGCTCTGCGGCAGGGCGTACCAGGAGCCGGGTGCCAGCCGGGCCGGCACCAGGAAATCGCGGGCACCCTCAGGGGTGCTGCGGGTCAGCGTCGGGGTCTCGATCTCGACGAAGTCGTGCGCGGCCAACACCTTCCGGGCGGCGGCATTGACCTGGCTGCGCAGCCGCAGCAGCCGGCCCGGCTCGGGGCGGCGCAGGTCGAGGTAGCGGTGCCGGAACCGGGTGTCCTCACCGACGTTGACGCGGTCGTCGATCGGGAACGGCAGCGGTGCGGCCGGGTTCAGCACCTCCAGGGTGTTGACGGCGACCTCGATCTCGCCGGTTGCCATGCCGGGGTTGACGGTGTCGGCGGACCGGGCCTCCACCTCCCCGCCGATCGCCAGGCAGAACTCGTTGCGCAGCCGGTGGGCACCCAACTGGTCGACCAGTTCCTCACGGATCACGCACTGCACGATGCCGGAGGCGTCCCGCAGGTCGACGAAGACCACTCCGCCGTGGTCGCGTCGGGCGTCCACCCAACCGGCGAGCCGAACAGTGGTACCGATTTCGGACGAACCGAGCGTCCCTGCCTCGTGGGTGCGAATCAACGCCACATTCCTCTCGGGTGCGAACCCCGCATAGACAGTGCGGGCACGCCGGACAGTGTACCGTCCGGCCGGTCAGCCGCAATTCGGCTCAGGACGCCGTGACCACCCCGGGACGCAGGTCCTCGGCGGGGGGCTGCCAGCCGGACGCATCGGCGCCCACCTGCTCACCGGACCGGATGTCCTTCACCTCACCCTGGACGCCGCCGAACCAGACGAACGGGATACCCCGGCGGTCGGCGTACCTGATCTGCTTGCCGTACCTGTCGGCCCGCGGCGCAACCTCGCAGGCGATGCCCCGGGCCCGCAACGCCGCAGCGACCGACATCGCCACCGGTCGGGTTTCCTCGGCGTCCACCGCCACCAGCACGCAGCTCGGCACGCTGCGGGACGCCGCCAACGCGCCTCGTCCCAGCAGCGGCACCAGCAGCCTGGTCAGGCCCAGCGAGATGCCGACGCCGGGGTAGCTGCGCTTGCCGTCGGAGGCCAGCGAGTCGTAGCGGCCACCGGAGCTGATCGAGCCGAGCGGCTCGTGCCCGACCAGCTCGGTCTCGTAGACGGTGCCGGTGTAGTAGTCCAGACCGCGGGCGATCTTCAGGTCGGCCAGCATCCGCCCCGGCACCTGGGTGCGGGCGGCGTTGATCACCCGCACCAGCGAGTCGATCCCTTCGTCCAGCATCTCCGAGCGCACCCCGAGGTCATGCACCCGGGCTGCGAAGGAGTCGTCGGGGGCCTGGATGGTGGCCAGCTCCACGCACTTGGCGGCCACCTGGTCGGACAGGCCAAGCTCGTCCATCAGCAACTCGTGCACTGCGGCGGGCCCGATCTTGTCGAACTTGTCCACCCGCTGCAGCACCGCGGCGGTGTCCTCGATGCCCAACCCCCGGTAGAAGCCCTCCGACAGCTTGCGGTTGTTGACGTGCATCAGCACCGGCGGCAGCCCCAGCCGCAGGTGCAGCTTCTCCAGCGCCTCCAGCATCACCAGCGGCGCCTCCACGTCGTGGTGCTCGGCCAGGCCGTGCTCGCCGATGATGTCGATGTCGGCCTGGGCGAACTCCCGGTAGCGGCCCTCCTGCGGACGCTCGCCGCGCCAGACCTTCTGGATCTGGTAGCGGCGGAACGGGAAGTTCAGCTGCCCGGAGTTCTCCAGCACGTAGCGAGCCAGCGGCACGGTCAGGTCGAAGTGCAGGCCGACGTCGTCGCCGACCTCGTCGGGCGCGGCGTGCAGCCGGCGGACGACGTAGACCTCCTTGGTGATCTCGCCCTTGCGGGTCAGCGCGTCCATCGGTTCGACGGCCCTGGTCTCGATCCCCGCGAAACCGTGCAACTCGAAGGTCTCACGCAGCAGGTCGATCACCGCCTGCTCGACGATCCGCTGGGCAGGCAGGAACTCCGGGAAGCCGGAGAGGGCTTTGGGACGAGCCATCAGGCGAGCATCTCCTTGGTCAGGTAGGGGTTGCCGGCCAGCTCGCGAGCCATCGTCGTGGCCGGACCGTGCCCCGGCAGGATACTCGTCACCGGGTCGACGGTGTCCCGCAGGTCACCCAGCGTGCTGCGCATCTGCGCCATGCTGCCGCCCGGCAGGTCGACCCGGCCGATGCTGCCGGCGAACAGCACGTCGCCGCTGAACATCACCGGGACGCCGTCGGCCACGCCGGTCAGCACGACGCAGCCGGGGGTGTGGCCGGGTGCGTGCCGGACGCGCAGCTGGATGCCGGCCAGGTCGAGCTGCTGGTCGTCGGCGAGTTCGCGCAGGTCGTTGGGGGCCGGCAGCCGGGTGCTGCCCAGCACCTGCTGGATCAGCAGTTCGCTGCCATGCCCCAGGCCCAGGGCAGGTCGGGTGAGCATCGGCAGGTCGGCGGGGTGCAGCCAGAGCGGAACCCGGTGGTCGTTGGCGAGCTTTGCCGCGTCGGCGACGTGGTCGACG
This sequence comes from Brooklawnia sp., assembly GCF_049651565.1. Lineage (GTDB taxonomy): Bacteria > Actinomycetota > Actinomycetes > Propionibacteriales > Propionibacteriaceae > Brooklawnia. The sequence continues at coordinate 32,069 of NZ_JBASCI010000274.1, read as the reverse complement.
TGGCCGTGGGTGCAGACCACGCCGGCCAGATCGAGGTGATGGCGGGACGTCACGGCGTCCACCTGCGGTCGGGACTGCACACCGGGATCGATGACCAGTGCCGGTTGCCGATGGCCCGCCGCCGGCTCGGCGGCGGCTACCACATAACAGTTGGCCTGCCACGGACCACAAACGAACGGCACGATGAACACAAATCGCAGCCTATCGGGCAAGATGGGACGCATGACTGAAAGCGCAGGGCCGGCCAGTTTCGGACGCGTCGAGGAAGACGGCACGGTGTACGTGCTGACCTCCGCGGGCGAACGCAGGGTCGGTCAAGTCCCCGATGCCGACGAATCCGAAGCGCTCGCCTTCTTCGTGCGCCGCTTCGAATCACTGGAGACCGAAGTGAACCTGCTGTCGCAGCGGATCGAGTCGGGCTCGTTGTCGCCGGAGGAGGCCCGAAAGTCCATCAACCACCTGAAGACCTCGATCGGCGAGGCCAGCGCGGTGGGTGATCTCGACGGACTGGTGATCAGGCTGGAAGCGCTCACTCCCCAGTTGGCCGCCGCGCAGGAGGCCCGCAAGGCCGAGCGGGCCGCCCAGAACGAACAGACCAGGGCCGCCAAGGAGGCGATGGTCGCCGAGGCCGAGAAGCTGGCTGCCGGTAACGACTGGCGCGGCGGGGTCAACCGGTTCCGGGTGCTGCTGGAGGAATGGAAGGCGCTGCCGCGGATCGACCGGGCCACCGACGACGAGTTGTGGCACCGTTTCAGCACCGCCCGCACCACCTACACCCGCCGCCGCAAGGCGCAGTTCGCCAGCGAGAACGAACGCCGGGAAGCCGCCCGCAGGATCAAGGAACAGATCATCGAGCGGTCCCGGCAGATCGCCGACTCCACCGACTGGGCGCAGACCGCGGCGGAGTTTCGTGACCTGATGAACCAGTGGCGGGCGGCCGGTGGCGCCGGCCGGGACGTGGACGACAAGCTGTGGGCTGAGTTCCGCGGCCTGCAGGACCAGTTCTTCGATGCCCGCTCGGCGGTTTTCAACGCCGCGGAGACCGAGTTCCGCGAGAACCTGGCGGCCAAGCAGAAGCTGCTGGAGGAGGCGGAGGCGGCGATGCTGCCGGTCACCGACGTCAAGGTCGCCAAGGACGCCTTCCGGGAGTTCCTGGCCAGCTACAACCAGCTCGGCAAGGTGCCGCGGGAGGCCATCCGTCCGCTCGAGGGACGCGTCCGCGCGCTGGAGCAGGCGTTGCGCTCGGCCGAGGAGGAGGAGTGGCGGCGCACCGACCCGGAGGCCCGCAAGCGGGCCTCCGACACCGTCGAGATGTTCAGCGCCCAGATCGAGAAGCTGACCGAGCAGGCCGAGGCGGCCGAGCGTCGGGGTGACCGCAGCAAGGCGGCCAAGACCCGCGAGTCGATCAAGACCTACACCGAGTGGCTGGCCCAGGCCCAGAAGACCCTCGACGAGTTCAGCGCCTGAGCCGGCGATCGCGGGTCAGCCGCCCTGGCTGACCCGGTAGATGTCGTAGACACCCGAGACCTTCCGCATCTGCGAGATGACGTGCGCCAGGTGCTTGGGGTCGGAGCACTCGAAGGTGAGTCGAACCCGGGCGATCCGGTCCTTGGTGGTGCTCACCACCGCCGAGGTGATCGACACCCCCTGGTCGGACAGCGCCCTGGTCAGGTCCGACAACAGGCCGGTGCGGTCCAGCGCCTCCACCTGCACCGAGACCAGGTACCCGACGTTCGACGAGTGCGCCCACTCCACCTCGACGATGCGTTCGGGCTGGCTGAGCAGGTTCGCCGCGTTGGTACAGTCCCGGCGGTGCACCGACACCCCGTTCTCGCGGGTGACGAAGCCGAGGATCTCGTCCCCGGGCAGCGGGGTGCAGCACTTCGCGAGCTTGACCCACATGTCCGGGTCGCCCTGCACCACGATGCCGACGTCGTCCTTGCCGCGCGACCTGCGCGCGGGGGAAGGTACCGGCTGCTTCTCCTCCAGGGTTTCGCTGACGGTGGCCTCCAGGCCACCCTCGGTCTCGACCAGTCGCTGGACGACGGCCTGGGCGCCGATGTTGCCCTCGCCGATCGCAGCGTACAGGGCGTTCACATCGGACAGCCGGTAGGTGTCGGCGACGGCGGTCAGGTGCTCGATGGTGAGCAGCCGTTGCAACGGCATGCCCGACTTGCGCAACTGCTTGGCCAGCGCGTTCTTGCCCTGCTCGATCGCCTCCTCGCGGCGCTCCCGGGTGAAGTGCTGCTTGATCTTCGACCGGGCCCGCGGGCTGGCCACGAAGCCCAGCCAGTCGCGGCTGGGTCCGGCGTCCTCGGAGCGGGAGACCAGGATCTCGCAGATGTCGCCGTTGGCCAGCTTGCTGTCCAGCGGAACGAGGCGTCCGTTCACCCGGGCGCCGATGCACCGGTCGCCGACCTCGCTGTGGATGGCGTAGGCCATGTCGACCGGGGTGGAGCCCTGCGGCAACGCGATCAGGTCGCCCTTCGGGGTGAAGACGTACACCTCGGTGGTGTTCAGCTCGAACCGGAGCGAGTCGAGGAACTCGCTGGGATCCTCGGTCTCGCGTTGCCACTGGTTCAGCTGGTACACCCACGACAGTTGCTGGCTGTCCGGGTCGTCCCGCTGCGCGCCCTTGCCGCCCTTGGCGTGCGGCTCCTCCTTGTACTTCCAGTGCGCCGCGACGCCGTACTCGGCCCGCTGGTGCATCTCATGGGTGCGAATCTGGAACTCGACCGGGTGGTTGCCCTGCCCGAGCACGGTGGTGTGCAGCGACTGGTACATGTTGTACTTCGGCAGCGCGATGTAGTCCTTGAACCGGCCGGGCAGCGGGTTCCACCGGTTGTGCAGCACGCCCAGCGCCCCGTAGCAGTCGCGGACGGTCTCGACCAGCACCCGTAGCCCGACCAGGTCGTAGATGTCGGCGAAGTCGCGGCCGCGCACCACCATCTTCTGGTAGATCGAGTAGTAGTGCTTCGGTCGGCCGTAGACGACGGCCCTGATGCCGGCCTCGTTCAGGTCCTTCTTGACCTGGTCGATCACCTCACGCAGTTGCCGTTCCCGCTGCGGGGCGGCGTCGGCGACCATCCGGACGATCTCGTCGTAGACCTTGGGCTGCAGGGTGGCGAACGACAGGTCCTCCAGTTCCCACTTGATCGCGTTCATGCCCAGCCGGTGGGCCAGCGGGGCGAAGATCTCCAGGGTGTCGCGAGCGATGCGGGCCTGCTTGTCGGGACGCAGGTAGGTGAGCGTACGCATGTTGTGCAGCCGGTCGGCCAGCTTGATCACCAGCACCCGGATGTCGCGGGCGGTCGCGACCACCAGCTTGCGGATGGTCTCGGCCTTGGCCGACTCGCCATAGCTGATCTTGTCCAGCTTGGTCACCCCGTCGACCAGCAGCGCCACCTCTTCACCGAAGTCGGCCCGAAGTTGTTCGAGGGTGTAGCTGGTGTCCTCGACGGTGTCGTGCAGCAGCGCCGCGCACAGCGTCGACTCGGTCATGCCGAGCCCGGCAAGGATGGTGGCGACGGCCAGCGGGTGGGTGATGTAGGGCTCGCCGCTCTTGCGGACCTGGCCGCGGTGGTAGTGCTCTGCGGTGTGGTAGGCCCGTTCGAGTTGCTCCAGGTCGGCCTTCGGATGGTTGGCCCGCACCACCGAGAACAACGGGTCGAGCACCGCCGACTGCGGTGGCCGGTTGACCGCGCCGAACCAGGCAAGCCGCTGGCGCATTCGCAGCCTGGGTTGTTCGGGGCCGCTGGAGATGCGTTCCAGGGTGGCCGATCGCGGCGCCCCGGGAATCCCTTCCCCCGTGCCGTAGGGCCCGTAGACGCTGTCATCCGACATCGCTTCCGACCCCCTCTCGCTGCACCGTAGCGTTGATTGTATTACGGGGCCGGAAACCGCACGTGGCTGCGCATTTGCTGGGTTCAGCTGGTTCGGATCATCGCGTACAGGTCGTTCACCCCGAACTCGACCAGGTTCTGTCGTCCACCCAGGTCAGTCAGCTCGATCACGACCTGCACCTGGGCGACCGAGGCACCCAGGCGCTCGACCAGCTTCACCGACGCGATCAGGGTGCCGCCGGTGGCCAGCAGGTCATCCACCAGCAGCACCCGCTGGCCGGGCTGCACCGCGTCGGTGTGCATGGCGAGCATGGACGACCCGTACTCCAGGTCGAAGTGCTCCTCCACCACCGTGCTGGGCAGCTTGCCCGGCTTGCGGATCGGTGCGAAGTCGACACCCAGTTGCAGCGCCAACGGCGCCCCGAACAGGAAGCCGCGGGACTCGACGCCGCAGACCACGTCGATGTCGGCCAGGGCCTGTTCGGCCAGCACGTCCATCACGTCCCGGAAGGCCGAGATGTCGCCCAGGATCGGGGTGATGTCCTTGAACTGGACGCCCGGCTGCGGGAAGTCGGGGACGTTGCGGATCAACGCGGCGGCGCGTGCCACTCGGGGGTCGGTCATCTCACTTCTTTCGGGACGATCTGCTGCTCTTGCTCGGCTGGACGCGTCTGTCCCCGCCCGCGGGCGGTTCGGGCTGGTCGGCCGCCGGTTCGTCATCAGCCCCTGCGTCGACCTCGGGCTCGACGTAGTCGAGCACCCCGGCCGACGGCACCGCCATGGACGGTGCGCTGGCCGGCCCGATGTCGGTGGACGCCGCGGCCACCGTGGTGACCCGGGCGCGAGCCTTTCGCCGGCTCTTCTCCAGCGAGGCGCGGTGGCGCACCATCTCGGGTTCGCGTTCCCGCATCTGCGCCAGCATCGGGGTGGCGAGGAAGATCGACGAGTAGGCGCCCGAGATCATGCCGATCAGCATGGCCAGGCCGAGGTCGGCCAGCGCCCCCTCGCCGCCGAGCACCACAACGCCGGCCACCAGGATGGCCAGCACCGGCAGCACGGCGATGATGGTGGTGTTGATCGAGCGCACCAGCACCTGGTTGACCGCCGCGTTGGCGGCCTGGCTGTAGGTGCGGGACTGGTTCTTCAGGTCCCTGGTCTGCACCCGGACCATGTCGAAGACCACCACGGTGTCGTACAGGGAGTACCCGAGGATGGTGAGCACCGCGATCATGGTTGCCGGCGAGACGGTGAAACCGACCAGCGCGTAGAGCCCGATTGTCACCACCAGGTCGTGCATCAGCGCGACCAGCGCCGCGACCGACATCTTCCATTCCCGGAAGTAGATGGCGATCAGGATGCCCACCAGCACCAGGAAGACCGCCAGCGCGATCAACGCCTGCTGGGTGATCTGCTGGCCCCACGACGGCCCGATCAGCGAGTAGGCCACGTCGTCGGAGTTGATACCCGCCTGCTCGGCGATCGCCTGCCGGACGTCGACGACCTCCGGGGTCTCCAGGCTGCGGGTCTGGACGCGGACGGTGTGGTCGCCGACGGTGCTCACCTGGACGCCCAGGTCGGGCACCCCGGAGTCGACCGCAGCCCGGGTGAACTCCGGGATGGTCTGCGAGCTGACCTGGACCGGTGCCTGGAAGACCGAACCGCCCTCGAACTCGATGCCCAGGTTGAGGCCGCGGACCGCGACCGCCAGCACCGAGATCAGCAGCACGATCGCGCTGATGATGTACCACCTGCGGCGGTTGGCAACGAACTCGAACTCGAAGTCACCGGTGTAGAGACGATGCGCGAACGTCTGCCGCTTGGGCTGCGGGGTGGTGGTCCTCACTTCGCCTCCTGGCTGCCGACGGTTTGCCTGCTGTCGGCCGGTCTGGCGTCCGGACGGGTGCGTCGTCTGGTGGTGGCACGCCTGCCCAGCAGCGACTCGCGGCTGACACCCAGGTGCGCCGGGTCGAGACCAGAGCCCTTCCGTCCCTCACCGAAGAACCTGGTCTGGCCGAGCAGGGTCATCAACGGGTGGGTGAAGAAGATCACCAGCAGCAGGTCGATCGCGGTGGTCACACCGACTGTGAACGCGAAGCCCTTGACGCTGCCGATGGCCAGGAAGTACAGCACCACCGCAGACAGCAGTTGCACGCCGTCGGCCATCAGGATGGTGCCGCGGGCCTTGCTCCAGCCGGACTGGATGGAGTGCCGCAGGCTGTGGCCCTCGCGGATCTCGTCGCGGATCCGTTCGAAGTAGATGACGAACGAGTCGGCGGTGACACCGATGGCAACGATCGCGCCGGCGATGCCCGGCAGGTTCAGGGCGAATCCGACCGCCGAGCCGAGCAGCACCAGTACCGCGTAGGTGACGACTGCGGCGGCCAGCAGCGAGCCGACCACCACCACGGTCAGGCCGCGGTAGTAGACCAGCGAGTAGACCACCACCAGGCCGAGACCGATCAGGCCAGCCACGATGCCCGCGGTGATCTGGTTGCCACCCAGGGTCGGCGAGACCGTGTCGACGGAGCTGATCTCCAGGTCGACCGGCAGCGCGCCGTAACGCAGGGTGGCGGCCAGCGAGCGGGCGGTCTCCTCGTTGATCGAGCCGCCGCTGATCGAGGCCTGGCCGCCGGGGATTCGCTCGCTGACGCTCGGCGCCGAGATCACCTGGTGGTCCAGCACGATGGCGAACTGGTTCTGCGGTGACTGCTTGGTGGCCAGCGCCGCGGTGGCGTCCGAGAACTCCTGGGTGCCCTGGGAGTCGAAGCTGAGCGAGACCGCCCAGCCGAGCTGACCCTGCGGGATACCGGCGGACGCGTCGGTGACCCGTTCGCCGCTGACGACCACCGGACCGAGCAGGTACTTCGCGGTCTGCTGCTCATCGCAGGCGATCAGCGGCTGGTCGGAGACGTCGGGGAACTCATCACCGCACGCGAAGGCCAGGAAGTCGTTCACGTCCTGTTCGGTTGGCTGGTAGTCCAGCCGTTCCTGCAACGACGGCGGATTCTCCGCCGGGGCGGATGGCCTCGGCGTGGCGGGAGCCGGCGGTTCGGTCGGCAGCGCCGGCACCGGGCCCCGCTGCGCCGGACTGGTTGGCTCGCTGGTGGCCTGGTCACCCACCTCGTCGTCCGGGTTGGGCCTCGGGGACGCCTCCGGGGACGGGGTCGGCGTGGACGTGCCTGCCGGGGTGGCAGCCTGGACGGCCAGCACCGGCCGGAACGCCAACCGGGCCGTGGTACCCACAAGTTCGACCAGCTCATCGCTGCTCACGTTGGGGGCGGCGACCTCGATTTGGTCGTTGCCCTGCACGGTGACCGACGCCTCACCCACACCGAGTGAGTCGACACGCTGCTGGATGATCGTGCGCGCGGTCTCCAGGTTCTCCCGGGGCGGCGAACTGCCGTCGGACGTGCGGGCCGTCAGGGTAATGGTGGTGCCGCCGCGAAGGTCGAGGCCCAGCCTGGGCACCCAGCTGCCGGTGATGGCCATCAGGCCGAACAGCATCGCCACAGCGACGCCGACCCCGATCAGCGTGCGGGTGGCCCCGCTGGTGTTGGAGGTTGTTGCCACTCGGACGGTCCCGCCTCAGCGGTTCTGCCGGCGGTCGTCCTCGTCGTCCACCGGCGAGACCACGTCGTCGGCGGCCGGCGCGAACGAAGGCCCGGCCGGCGGAGCGTCGCTGATGGGGCGGTCCTGGGTCAGCGGCGGCTCGGCTGGCTGTTGGTGACCCGCCTGGGTGTCGGTGCCGGGCGCGTCGAGTGCCGCGAACTCGTCGGCCGAGAAGCTGTCGCCCGGTTCGGCGGCCTTGTCGCCATCGGTGTACTCGAACTCCTCTTCCTGCGCGGTTACGGTGCGGACCACGGCCTGCTTGAGGACGGTCACCTCGACCCCGGGGGCCAGTTCGACGACCATCTGCTGGTTGCCGCTGGCCCGGATGGTCCCGAACATGCCGGTGTTGAGCATGACCCGCGCCCCGGGCTCCAGCGCGCTCAACATCTTGCGCTGGGCGTCCATCTTCCTCTTCTGGGGCAGGACCATCAGCACGTACATCAGGCCGATGAAGACCACCATCAGCAAGAGAATTTCCATGACGTAATACCTAACTAGTCGGAAAGCCAGACTCACGTCTGGGCGGAACGGGCGGCACACCCTTGAGCGCGCGCCGCGACAATATTAGCCGAACAGGTCTGGTTGCTCCGACCCGCTCTGTGGTGCGGGCGGCTCCAGCCCGAGGTGCCGCCAACCGGCCGGGGTCGCCACGCGTCCGCGTGGAGTGCGCATCATGAAGCCCAACCTGACCAGGAAGGGTTCGGCCACCTCCTCGACGGTCTCGGTTTCCTCCGCTACTGCGATCGCCAGGGTGGACAGACCGACCGGACCGCCGCCGAACTTCAGGCAGATGGCCTCCAGCACCGCCTGGTCGAGCCGGTCCAGGCCCAGCGGATCGACCTCGTACAGTTCCAGCGCGTCGCAGGCCAGCTCGGAGGTGACGGTGCCGTCGTGGTGCACCTGGGCGTAGTCGCGGACGCGGCGCAGCAGCCGGTTGGCGATCCGTGGGGTGCCCCGGGAGCGGCGGGCGATCTCGGCGGCGGACGCGGCGTCCAACTGCACGCCGAGCTTGCGGGCCGACCGGCGGACGATGCCCTCGAGGTCGGAGGCGGCGTAGTAGTCGAGTTGGGCGGTGAAACCGAACCGGTCCCGAAGCGGGCCCGGCAGCAGCCCGGCGCGGGTGGTCGCACCGACCAGGGTGAACGGCGGGATCTCGATCGGGATCGCAGCCGCGCCGGGACCCTTGCCGATTACCACGTCCACCCTGAAGTCCTCCATGGCGAGGTAGAGCATCTCCTCGGCTGGTCTGCTCATCCGGTGGATCTCATCCAGGAAGAGCACCTCGCCGTCGGTCAGTCCGGACAGGATGGCGGCCAGGTCGCCGGCGTGCTGGATGGCGGGTCCGGACGATATTCGCAGCGGTGCCGACATCTCGTTGGCGATGATCATCGCCAAAGTGGTCTTGCCGAGCCCGGGTGGCCCGGACAACAGCACGTGGTCGGGGGTGGCGGCCCGGTGCCGGGCGGCGGCCAGCACCAGCCCGAGTTGGTCGACGACCCGCGGTTGCCCCTCGAATTCGTGCAGCGTGCCGGGACGCAGCGCACCCTCGCCGGCCACCTCGTCCGGCGTCGGTCGCGGGTCGACCGGGGAATGGGTCACAGCGGGAGTCTCCTCAGGTCCTGGCCAGCGATTGCAGCGCAGCCTTCATCAGCCTACCGAGCGAGACCTGGGGGTCTTCGGCAACCAGGTGGGCGACGTTGTCGAGCGCGGCCTCGGCGTCCCGGGCTGACCAGCCGAGTCCCTGCAGACCACCGGCGACCTGCTCCCGCCAGCGCTCCTCGGTCTGCCGAGGTTCGGCGGTGGGCTGGTCGCCGGGTCCGATGCCCAGCGCGGTGACCCGGTCGCGCAGCTCGATGATCATCTTCTCGGCTCCCTTGCGGCCGATGCCGGGCACCTTGGTGAGCGTGCTGACCGACTCGGTCTGGATGGCCTGTACCACTTGGCCGGGGGTGAGCACCGACAACACCGCAAGGGCGAGCTTCGGCCCGACTCCCGACGCCAGTTGCAGCAGTTCGAAGGTGTCGCGCTCGGTGTCGGTGGCGAACCCGAACAGGCTGAGCGAGTCCTCCCGCACCACCAGCGTGGTGGCCAGGCTGCTCTGCTCCCCCGCCCGCAGGGACGCCACCGTCGCCGGTGTGCAGGTCAGCCGGAAGCCGACGCCGTGCACGTCGAGGACGACCCAGTTGGGGCCGAGGGCGGCCGGAGTTCCGTTCAGTTGGGCGATCATCGGCGTCCTGTCCTGGCAGCGTGGGCCTGGACGGCCGCCGCATATCGGTTCGTTGCGCCACCCCGCCACAGGTGGCAGATGGCCAGCGCCACGGCGTCAGCCGCATCCGCCGGGGTGGGGGCGGCCGGTAGCCGCAGCACCCGGGCCACCATGGCACCGACCTGAGCCTTGTCGGCCGCGCCGTAGCCGGTTATCGCTGCCTTCACCTCGGTCGGGGTGTGCAGGGCGACCGGGATCTCGTGCCGGGCGGAGATGAGCATCGCGATGCCCGCAGCCTGGGCGGTTCCGGTGACGGTCATCATGTTGTGCTGGGCGAAGACCCGCTCGACCGCGATGGCGTCGGGCCGAAACCGGACCACCCAGGTGTCCAGGCCCTGCTCGATGGCCAGCAGTCGGTGGGCGTGGTCAGTGCCGGTGCTGGTGCGGATCACCCCGACGTCGACCAGCTCGGGTGGCCGGCCCGGTTGGCCGTCGATGACGCCGACTCCGCAGCGGGTCAGCCCCGGGTCAACGCCGAGCACGCGCACGCCAACACCTTTCGCCGTCCGAACAGACGTTCGGATCCTATGCGTGTTCCGGTCAAGAGGGGACGAGGCGCGCCGTCAGCTTGTCGGCCTCGGCGCAGGAGCTGTAGTGGACACCTTGGGGCGCTCCCTGCCGTCACAGGCAGGTTGCGAGGCCCACCAGCGGGTCACTCCTCCGCTTCCAGAGCCGCCCGCACCTCGTCGGACAGGTCGGCGTTGGTGTAGACGTTCTGCACGTCATCGAGGTCTTCCAGCGCGTCGACGATGCGTTCCAGCTTCTCCGCGTCCTCCACCGACTCGACGATCTGGTCGAAGCTGGCGACGAACTGCACATCGGCTGAGTCGTAGTCGACACCGGCGGCCTGCACCGCCTTGCGCACCTCGACCATGTCGTTGGGATCACTGATCAGCTCGAACTGGTCGCCGACGTCGGTCAGGTCCTCGACGTCGGCCTCCAGGGTGGCCTCCAGCAACTCGTCCTCAGTGATGGTGCGGGTGGCGGTCTTCCGGGAGTCGGTCTCGATCTGCTGTTCCTTGGCCACCGCGACCACCCCCTTGCGGCTGAACAACCGCTGCACCGATCCGCCATCGGCGATGGTGCCGCCGTTGCGGGTGACCGCGACCCGGACGTCCGAGATCGAGCGGTTGCGGTTGTCGGTGAGGCATTCGATGAGGATCGCCACGCCAGCCGGGCCGTAGGCCTCGTACATGATCGACTCGTAGGCGACCGCGTCCGCGCCCTCACCCGAGCCGCGCTTGACCGCGCGGTCGATGTTGTCATTGGGCACCGAACTCTTCTTCGCCTTCTGGATGGCGTCGTAGAGGGTGGGATTACCGGCCGGGTCACCGCCTCCGACACGGGCGGCCACCTCGATGTTCTTGATCAGCTTGGCGAACAGCTTGCCGCGCTTGGCGTCGATGGCCGCCTTCTTGTGCTTGGTTGTTGCCCACTTCGAATGGCCGGACATAACCCTCACCTCTCCTGCGGTTCGACGACTTGCCAGTCTAGGGCAGCGTCTCAGTCGGTGAAAACGGCTCCGTAGAGCACCACCCGGTCGTCCAGCACGTACCCCATCGAAACGAACAGGTTGACGGCGGCGTCCGGGGTATCGGTGTCGACGCCGATCCCGGCCAGCGCGCACCCATGGTCGGCGAAGGACGTCATGGAGGCCGCCAGCAGCGCCCGGCCAATGCCCTGCTTGCGGTACTCGGGCAGCACCCCGAACCGCTCCGTCCAGCCCTGCGTCAGACCGGTTTGCGGGTCCCGGATCTCGCAGTTCAGCGCGTAACCCACCACCCCGGTGTCCGGGTCGTCGGTACGCATCGCGATCCACGACCAGTCCGGCCGGGAGTCCGGACGGGCCAGCGACTCCTCCCAGTCCTGCCGCCCGACGTCGTGGGCACCCTGCCGGGTGGCGAAGGCGATGTTGTGAGCCTGCCTGACCTGCTCGGAGAACTGACGTTCGTACTTGCGAAGTTCGATGCCGGGGGGTGGCACGACCAGCGGCAACTCGCCGTCGGACAGGCTGCGATTGGCGTCGAAGAACCACCGCTGCGGGGTCAGCGTGCCGTCCGCGGCCAGGTCAGCGGCCACCCGCGAACCCTCGTCGACGGCGCAGCCGACCCAGAGCCGACCGATGTCCGGCCGGCTCTCGCGGATGTGCCGGTACCAGGTGCGGGCCCGGTCGATTGACCAGCCGACCAGCCGCAACCCGATCTTGTGGTGCCGCCAGGCCGGGTGGACGCCGATCTCCATCCAGACGTGCGGATTGCGCTGGTCGGACGGGGTGATGTGGTTCCAGGCGTAGGCGACGATGGTGCCGCCACGGTCGCGGCCCACCACCGCGTGGTTGGACGCGTGCGCGGTCGGCTCGTCGAACTCCCGCTCCATCTGGTCGAGGGTGCGACGCTGGGTCGGGTCGTCGAAGTACTCGATCGCGGTGCACAGTTCGGCGACCTCGGGCAGGTCGGCGCGGGTCAGGAACGACCAGTCGAGGCTGCCCTCGACGATCGCCTCACCCCAGCTCGGCCGCTGCTCGGTGTCAGGCATGACGCGTTACCGCCGCACGGGGTGCGGATCCCGGGCGGCCGCCAAGGCCTGGGCGAGGGTGAACTTGCCCAGGTACAGCGCCGTGCCGATGATCGCGCCTTCGACCCCGATCGGGACCAGTCCGGCCAGCATGCGGATGTCGTGCACCGAGGAGATGCCACCACTGGCCACCACCTTGGCCGACGTGCGCGCGCACACCGCGCCCAGCAGTTCGAGGTTGGGACCGGTCAGCATGCCGTCGCTGGCCACGTCGGTGACCACGAACCGGGCGCAGCCCGCCTTGGTCATCCGGTGCACGGTTTCGAAGACGTCCCCGCCGGTCCTGGTCCAGCCGCGGGCGGCGAGCTGGTGACCCCGGACATCCAGGCCGATGGCGATCCGGTCGCCGTACTGGCCGATGATCTTCTCGCACCACTCGGGGTTTTCCAGCGCGGCGGTACCGATGTTTACCCGGCGTGCACCGGTGGCCAGGGCGCGCTCCAGTGACTGGTCGTCGCGGATGCCACCAGACAGTTCGACGTTGATCTGCATCTGGGCGGCAACCTCGGCGATCACCCGGGCGTTGTCGCCGCGGCCGAAGGCGGCGTCAAGGTCGACCAGGTGCAGCCATTCGGCGCCCTCGGACTGCCAGCGCAGCGCGGCCTCGGCCGGGTCGCCGAAGACCCGTTCGGTGCCGGAGACTCCCTGGATCAACTGAACAGCCTCGCCGGCCTGCACGTCGACGGCAGGCAGCAGGATCAGTCGATCCGCGGTGGCTGGCGCGGTATCGGGGGTATTGAACACGGTCATCAACCCTAACTCATCAACCAATCGTGCATCAGGGCAGCCCCCGCTGCCCCGGACTTCTCGGGGTGGAACTGCGTGCTGGTGACGCTGCGCCACTGGACAGCCGCGATGAACCGGTCGCCGCCGTGCTCGGTCCAGGCGACCATCGCGTCCGGTGGCACCGACTGTCGGCCCTGCTCATCGTGACTGTGCACGCCGTAGGAGTGCACGAAGTAGAACCGGCGTCCGCGCACGGCGGCCACCCGGGCCGCCCCGTCCGGCAGTTCCACGGTGTTCCAGCCCATGTGCGGCAACCGACGGGCGGCGAGACGTTCCACCGTCCCGTCGAAGATGCCGATGCCGGCGGAGTCGGTGCCGTGCTCCACCCCGCGGGCGAACAGCACCTGGTGACCCACGCAGATACCCAGCAGCTTGCGGCCGGCGGCCACCCAGTCACGCACCAGGTCGTCGGCACCGATCACGCGCAACTGGGTCATGCAGGCCGCGAACGCGCCCACACCGGGCAGCACCAGGCCGGAGACGCCGGTGAAGTCCTGCGGGCGACGCCCGAGCAGCACCCGGGCACCGACCGCCTCCAGGGCCCGGCAGGCCGAGTGCAGGTTGCCCGACCCGTAGTCGAGGACGCCCACCAGGGGTTGGGTCACAGGGTGCCCTTGGTGCTGGGGACGGCATCGACGCGCGGATCGGGCTCGACGGCCATCCGCAGGGCGCGCGCCAGCGCCTTGAACTGCGCCTCGACGATGTGGTGCGGTTCACGTCCGGCCAACAGCCGAAGGTGGACGCAAAGCCCTGCGTTGTACGCCAGCGATTCGACCACGTGCCGGGTCATCGAACCCGCGTACAGCGGCGGCGTCCCACCGATTCGGGCGTACACCTGCCCATCGGGCTCACCGGTGCATACCACGTACGGACGACCGGCCACGTCCACCACGCACTGGGCGAGCGCCTCGTCCAGCGGCACCATGGCATCGCCGAAGCGCCGGATGCCGCGCTTGTCGCCCAACGCGGTACGCAGTGCCTGGCCGATTCCGATCGCGGTGTCCTCCACGCTGTGGTGCCCGTCGACCTGCACGTCGCCGGTGGTGGTGATCCGAATGTCGATCAGCGAGTGCTTGCTCAGCGCGGTCAGCATGTGGTCGTAGAAGCCCACCCCGGTGTTGATCTCGGACTGCCCGGTGCCGTCCAGGTCGAGCCAGACCCGGACGTCTGATTCGCCGGTGACGCGGTGGACCTCGACGCTCCTGCCGGCCATGGCCGTCACACCTCCTCGTGGTAGCCGATTACTTCGTGGTTGGGCAGCACCTCGGTGAGGCTGTCGCGGAAGACCGCCATCTCCTCCGGCGTACCCGCCGACACCCGAAGATACCCGTCCGGCCCAGTTTCACGCACCAGCACGCCCCGCTCCAGCAGGTCGGACCAGACCGCGTGCCGGTCGGTGAAGCGGCCGAACAGGCAGAAGTTCGCCTGGCTGGGCAGCACCTGCAGGCCCTGGTTACGTAGCCACCGCTGGATCAGCTGGCTCTGCTCGCGCAGCACCTCGACCTGCCCCAGCATCTCCTGGGTATTGGCCAGCGCAACCCGCGCCAGCGCCTGGGTCTGCGCCGACATGTGGTACGGCAACCGGACGATCCGGCAGGCGTCCACGACCGCCCGGGCGGCCGCCAGGTAGCCGACCCGCCCGCCCGCAAGGGCGAACGCCTTGCTCATCGTCCGCGAGACGATCAGCCGGCCGCAACTGGGCAGCAGTGCCAGCGCCGAGTCCTCGGGCACCTCGGTGAACTCCTGGTACGCCTCGTCCACGATCACCAGGCAGTCGACCTGCTGATAGATCTCCTGGATGACGCTGACCGGTATCTGGGTCCCGGTCGGGTTGTTGGGCGTGCACAGCAGCAGGAGGTCCGGACGGTGATCGGCCACCGCGGAGACCACCAAGTCGGCGTCCACGCTGAAGTCGCGGCGCCGCGGCACGGTGACGTAGCGGGTGTGGGTGTTGCGCGCGTACTCGGGATACATCGAGTAGGTGGGAGTGAAGGTGAGCAGAGTGCGGCCCGGTCCGCCGAAGGCCTGCAGCAGGTGCGTCATCACCTCGTTCGAGCCGTTGCCGACCCAGATCTGGTCGGCCCCCAGCCCGAAGCCCAGGTAGTTGGCCAGGTCCTCGCGCAGCGCCCGTGCCTCGCGGTCGGGGTAGCGGTTCACCGTGCCCGCCAGCTCGCCGATGGCGGCCGCCATCTGCTGGCGGACCTTCGGGCTGGGCGGGTAGGGGTTCTCGTTGACGTTCAACATGACCGGGACATCAAGTTGGGGGGCGCCGTAGGGCTGCTCCCCGACCAGTTCGGGCCGCAGCGGCAGCTCGGCCAGCGTGATCGCCGCGCCCGGATCTGTTGTCACAGTTGCTCCTCAAGCCGGACGCGGATGGCCTCGGCGTGTCCGGGCAGCCGCTCGGCGTCAGCGAAGTCGATCACCCGCTGCCCCACCTCCGCCAGCGCGGCCCGGTCGTAGTCGATGACGTGGATCGCCCGCCGGAAGCTGCGCACCGTCAGCCCGGACGAGTAGCGGGCCGCTCCCCCGGTCGGCAGCACGTGGGTCGATCCGGCGCTGTAGTCGCCCAGCGGGACCGGTGAGTACGGACCGATGAAGATGGCACCGGCGTTGCGGATCCGGTTGGCCACCGCCATCGGTTCGGCGGTCTGGATCTCGAGGTGCTCGGCGGCGTAGGCGTTGGCCACCTCGACGCCCTGGGCAAGGTCGCTGACCAGCACGATGGCGCTCTGTTCACCCGACAGCGCGGTGCGTAACCGGTCGGCCGTCGCGAGCCCCTCCAGCTGCCGGCCGATCTCGGCGTTGACCGCATCGGCCAATTCGCGGCTGGGGGTGATCAGCACCGAACCGGCCATCGGATCGTGCTCGGCCTGGCTGATCAGGTCTGCTGCCACGTACCGGGGGTTGGCCGCCCCGTCGGCCAGCACCGCGATCTCGGTCGGACCTGCCTCGGCGTCGATCCCCACCAGCCCGCGAAGGTGGCGCTTGGCGGCCACCACGTAGATGTTGCCCGGGCCGGTCACCATGTCAACCCGCCGGCACAATCCGGCGACGCCATGGGCGAACATGGCGATCGCCTGAGCGCCGCCGACCGCGTAGACCTCGTCCACACCGAGCAGCGCACAGGTGGCCAGTGTCACCGGGTGCGGCAGCCCACCGAACTCGGCCTGCGGCGGGGTGGCCACCGCCAGCGAGCCGACGCCGGCGACCTGCGCAGGCACCACGTTCATGACCACACTGGACGACAGCGGCGCCAGTCCCCCTGGCACGTACAACCCGACCCGACCGACCGGGACCAGCCGGTTGCCCACCCCCGCCCCCGGAGCCAGCTCAACGGTCTGCCAGGCCGGCTCGTCCTCGATCGCCAGGCAGACGCTGCGTCGCCGTTCGATGGCCAACTCGATGGCCCGCCGCACCGCCGGGTCGAGTTCGTCAAGGGCCGACTGCAGGGCCCGGCCGGGCACCCGCAACTGATCGGGTACCACATGGTCGAACTGCTCACTGAACCGCCGCAGCGCCGGCTCGCCCTCCTCGCGGACCGCGTCACAGATCGGCTGCACCGTCAGTACCGCCTTGTCGACGTCGAACCGGCCACGCGGCAGCACGTCGGTGTAGTCGTCGAGCCGGCGGTCGGTGAGATCGATCACGGAAAGCACGCCCTGATTCTAGGCCGTCGGCTGGTGAGACGCCGAAGGGGTCTGTCGGCCGACCGTGGTGGGATGGCAGGTGTGATCGTCCACATCATCGGAATGGGCACCGTCGTCAACATCATCGCAGTCCTGGCCGGTGCCGGGCTGGGAATGGCGCTGGGCGACCGGTTCAGCGCCCGGACCCGGAACACGGTCACCGATACCCTCGGGCTGCTGACCCTGGTGATCGCCGGCACCTCGATTGTGCCGCTGGCCGGGGAACCGCTGGCCGAGGCCGTCGGCGCGGGCGCCATGGTGGTGATCATGGTGGCGATGCTGCTCGGGACGTTGATCGGATCGGCGCTGCGGCTGGAGGAAGGCGTCGCCCGGCTGGGTTCCTTCCTGCGCCGCAGACTGGTGCGCAGGACGCCGGAGGGTGCGGTCGACCTGGCCAGCGCCGAGGCCCGGTTCGTCGATGGTTTCGTCACTTCGTCGCTGGTCTTCTGCATCGGCCCGCTGGCCGTTCTCGGCTCGCTGAACGACGGGCTGGGCCGCGGCGCCGAACAACTCTTCCTCAAGTCAGGTCTGGACTTCTTCGCGGCCATGGCATTCGCAGCCTCGCTGGGCGTCGGGGTGGCGGCGTCCGCGTTAACGGTGGCGGTGCTGCAGGGTTCCCTGACCCTGGTCGGATGGCTGCTCGGAGACGTGCTGCCGCTGGCCCAGATCGACGCGCTGACGGTGGCGGGCGGGGTGGTCCTCGGCGGTCTTGGCCTGCGCCTGCTGTCGGTGAAGGACATCCGGGTTGCCGACCTGCTGCCCGGTCTGCTGGTCGCCCCGATCGCGGTTTCGGTGGCTGAGTTGGTGGTCTGAGTGGGCCGCAGGAAGGCTGTCGGGACACCGGCGACCGTGGCGTTGACCGCGGCCGGTGTCCGCTTCGTCGTGCACGAGTACGAACACGATCCTGCCAACACCCACTATGGGGACGAGTCGGTGGCGGCGCTCGGCGTGGCCGCCGACCGGGTGTTCAAGACGCTGATCGCGCACCTGGACGGCGGTGGCGAGCCGACGGTCTGCGCCGTCGTGCCGGTGGCCGGCCAACTCGATCTGAAGGCGCTGGCGCAGGCCGCCGGGGCGAAGAAGGCGCGGCTGGCTGACGCCCCCACCGCCGAACGGCTGACCGGTTACGTGGTGGGCGGCATCTCGCCGGTCGGGCAACGGCGTCAACTACCCGTCTACCTGGACGCCTCGGCGCGCACGTTCGAGACCATCCTGGTCTCGGGCGGACGGCGCGGGTTGTCAATTGAGGTCGCCGCTGGGGATCTCGTCGGGCTGCTGGGTGCCCACGTCGCGCGGCTGGCCAGATCGTGACCGAGGCGCAGGTTCAGGCTCTTCGCGGCTGAGGTTCGCATACAGCATCACCGGGATGATCGCGCCCAGCCCCCAGACCAGCAGCGCCGAGGTGGTGTGCAGTTCGAAGTCGATCGGCACCATCTCGCCGGGCACCGCGGTTGCGACCCGCTCGGCGAAGTTCCTGGGGCCCTGCAGGACGCCGACCGCCCAGCAGGTCGCGCCGGCCGTCAGCCCGCCGGCGACGCTGATCGGCGCAACCGGCCATCCCAGCCGGTTGAAGAACCGCCAGCCGACGATGCCGAGCGCCACCGACACGATCAGCCCGATGATGACAAACACTGCATCGGTGGCGAAGACTTCACTCTGCGCACGTTCAGTGATCTGCACCGAGCCGTCGTCGCTGGTCAGGTACGTGGGCAGCGCGACGATGGCGTTCCACAACCAGCCAGCCACCGCGCCGGCGCCCGCCGCGATGACGACGTAGCCGATCAGTCGCCGACGCATCGGAGCCAGCGTTCGCCCCACCCGCACCAGCAGGAACTCCCTCGGCGGCGGCACGGGAGTTGAACCACTCATCCGCGCTGGCCTCCCCTCTTGGACCTCACCACTCTAGACGGCCAGACAGGACGGCCCCAACAAGGCCTTCAGGTCTGCGATCAGCGGCTGCGAAGGTTGCACCCGCAGGTCGTCGGCCAGTTGGTAGGTGGTGGCGCGTTCGGCCGACAGTAGCTTGAGGCGCACCTCGGTGGCGCCCGGGTGCGCGCTGAGCACCGAACGCAGCCGGTCGACCACACCCGGGGTGCAGCGGGTAGCCTTCAGCTGGATCACCACCGGACGGGCGTCGTCGGAACTGACGTCCAGCGTGGTCACCTGGTCGGCGTGCAGTTCGACCACCTCGTCCCTCACGCTCACCCGCCCCCGCACCCGAACTATCGAGTCGGGCACCAGTTCGTGGGCAACCTGCTCGTAGACCTTGGGGAAGACCGACACATTGATCGCCGCGTCCAGGTCCTCCACCACCATGGACGCCCAGATGTTGCCCTGCTTCGTCTGGCGGCGCTGCACCTGGGTGATCAGCCCGCAGATCACCTGGCTGCTGCCGGCTGCGCCCTCACCGCGTTCGGTCAGCCCGACGATGGTCGTCGACCGCTCGGTGGCCAGCACCGGCTCCAGGCCGTTGAGCGGGTGGTCGGAGACGTACAGGCCCAACATCTCGCGCTCGAAGGCCAGCCGGGTGCGCTTGTCCCAGTCGTCGACGGCGGGGATCGGTTCGTGACCGTTCTGCCCGTCCGCGTCCAGGCCGAAACCACCAAGCAGGCTGTCCTGACCGTGCTCCTCGTTGCGCTTGATCTCGACGACCTGGTCGACCGCGTTCTCGTACACCTCCATCAGGGCGCGGCGCAGGTGACCGAGCGAGTCGAAGGCGCCCGCCTTGATCAGCGACTCGATGACCCGCTTGTTGCACACCACCAACGGCACGATGTCGAGGAACTCGTGGAAGTCGGCCACCGGACCGTGGGAGTCGCGGGCGGCCACGATCGCCTGCACCACGTTGGCGCCGACGTTGCGGATCGCCCCCAGGCCGAACCGGATGTCGGTGCCGACGGCGGTGTACATGCCGTCGGACTCGTTGACGTCCGGAGGCAGCACCTTGATGCCCATCCGCCGGCACTCGGCCAGGTAGACCGCGGACTTGTCCTTCTCGTCCTTCACCGACTGCAGCAGCGCGGCCATGTACTCGGTCGGGTAGTTCGCCTTCAGCCAGGCGGTCTGGTAGCTGACCAGGCCGTAGGCCGCCGAGTGGGACTTGTTGAACGCGTAGTCGCTGAACGGGACGAGGATGTCCCAGATGGTCTGGAATGCCGCCTCGGAGTAGCCTCGCTCCAGCATCCCCGCCTTGAACACGTCGTACTGGGCGTCCAGCTCCTTCTTCTTCTTCTTGCCCATCACCCGGCGCAGCACATCCGCGGCGCCCAGGGTGTAGCCGGCCAGCTTGGTGGCGATCGCCATCACCTGTTCCTGGTAGACGATCAGGCCGTAGGTCTCATCCAGGATCTCGGCCAGCGGCTCGGCCAGTTCAGGGTGGATCGGGGTGATCGGCTCCCGCGCGGTCTTGCGGCGGGCGTACTTGTTGTGCGAGTCGGCGCCCATCGGCCCGGGCCGGTAGAGCGCCGAGACCGCGGAGATGTCCTCGAACTTGTCGGGACGCATGGACCGCAGCAGCGCCCGCATCGGGCCGCCGTCCAACTGGAAGACGCCGAGGGTGTCGCCGCGCTGGAGGAGTTCGTAGGTGGCGGGGTCGTCCAGCGGCAAGTCCTCCAGGACGACCTCGACGCCCCGGTTGCGCTTGATGTTGCGCAGCGCGTCGTCGATCACCGTCAGGTTGCGTAGACCCAGGAAGTCCATCTTGACCAGCCCGAGCGCCTCGGCGCTGGGGTAGTCGAACTGGGTGATGATCGCGCCGTCCTGCTCGCGCTTCATGACCGGGATCACGTCGGTGAGCGGGACCGAACCCATGATCACGCCGCAGGCGTGGACGCCCCACTGCCGCTTCAGGCCCTCGATGCCCTGGGCGGTGTCGACGACCTCGCGGACCTCGGGGTCGGAGTTGTACAGGTCGCGGAACTCTCCGCCCTCGGCGTAGCGGTCGTGCTCGGGGTTGAACAGTTCCTTCAGCGGCACGTCCTTGCCCATCACCGCCGGCGGCATGGCCTTGGTGATGCGCTCCCCCACCGCGAATGACTTGTCGAGCACCCGCGCGGAGTCCTTGACCGCCTGCTTCGCCTTGATGGTGCCGTAGGTGACGATCTGGGCGACGTGGTCCTTGCCGTACTTTTCGGTGACGTAGTCCAACACCTCGCCGCGGCGGCGCTCGTCGAAGTCGATGTCGAAGTCGGGCAGCGAGGGCCGTTCGGGGTTCAGGAAGCGTTCGAACAGCAACCCGTACCGCAGCGGATCCAGATCGGTGATGCCCATCGCATAGGCGATGATCGAGCCGGCACCAGACCCGCGACCCGGACCGACCCGGATGCCGTTGCGCTTGGCCCAGCCGATGTAGTCGGCGACCACCAGGTAGTAGCCCGGGTAGCCCTTGGTCAGGATCACACTCATCTCGTAGTCGGCGCGCTCCCGCACCTCGGTGGGCAGCGGGTCGCCGTAGCGCCTGCGCAGCCCAGCCTCTGCCTCGTGGCGGAACCACGACTCCTCGGTCTGTCCGGCCGGGACGTCGAAGACCGGCATGTAGGTGCCGTTGCCCTCGTCGAACCCGGTCTTGCAGCGCTCGGCAATCTCGAGGGTGGCGTCGCAGGCCTCGGCCAGGTTGCTGAACAGCGTCCGCATCTCGTCGGCCGGCCGCAGGTAGTATCCGGTGCCGTCGAACTTGAACCGGTCGGGGCTGTTGATCCGGGAACCGGAGGAGACACACAGCAGGATGTCCTGGGCCTTGGCGTCCTCGGCGTGCACGTAGTGCAGGTCATTGGTGGCGACCAGTGGTGCGCCGATCCTCCTGGCCAGCCGCAGCAGGTCGCTGCGTACCCGGGTCTCGATCGACAGCCCGTGGTCCATCAGCTCGACGTAGAAGTTCTCCTTGCCGAAGATCGACTGGAACTCGGCTGCTGAGGCGACCGCCTTGTCGAACATCCCGAGCCGCAGGTAGGTCTGAACCTCGCCCGAGGGACAGCCGGTGGTCGCGATCAAACCCTCGTGGTACTCGCTCAGCAGTTCACGGTCAGCCCGCGGCTTGTAGAAATGGCCCTCCAGGCTCGATCGGGACGACAACCGGAACAGATTGTACATGCCCTGACGGGTTTGGCTCCAGATCGTCATGTGGGTGTAGGCACCCTTGGCAGCGACGTCGTCGCCGGTACCGTCGCCGAACTGGACCCGCTTGCGCTCCCACCGGGGGGTGCCGGGGGTCAGGTACGCCTCCAGACCGATGATCGGCTTCACGCCTTCACGTTGGGCGGCCTTGTAGAACTCGTAGGCGCCGAACATGTTGCCGTGGTCGGTGATGCCCAGGGCCGGCATTCCCTGAGCCTTGGCCGCCTTGACCAGGTCGTCCACCCGGGCCGCACCATCCAGCATTGAGAAGTCGGTGTGGTTGTGCAGATGGACGAACCCCCGCGACATGGAGACCTACCTACCCTTCCCGTGCCGCACCGACACGAGTCCGGCGTACCGCCCCGGCACGCCTGCCACAGGATACCCGCGGGCGCGGCCTGATCAGCCGAGGACACCCTTGGCCGGGTCGCCCATCGGGATCGGGTCGAGCTTGATCACCTGCGAGGGTGCTGCCCGCAACCCCTGGTTCAGCTCGGTCAGCCGGGCGATGGCCGGTCCATCGAGGTGCGCCTCCAGGTCGGCCAGCGTCGTCCAGCGCTCGATGACCACAACGGTCTGCTCGTCCTGCGACAGGTGAACGGCGTAGAGCTCGCAACCGGGTTCGGCGTGGATCTCGTCTGCCACCTCGCGATAGGTTTCGGCGACCTCGGACCCCTTGCCGGGTGCGGGGTGCACGATCGCGACGACAGTCAACGGTTCGGCCATCTGTGGCTCCTTCCTCGATTCGGACTGCCAGCCTAGAGCCCGCGTCCGACAGTTTCGGGCAGGAACCGCGCACCTGGCGGGAGTGACCCTCCGATCGCCCGGCCCGGGCTGCCGGCGGTCGGCATTCTGGGTGGGCCATTAACATGGGCACGTGCTTGCCGTCAGTGCCACCGCCTTTTCGACCACCGACCCTCTCTCCGGACTCCACGTGGGTGACAAGCCCGAACCCGAGCCTCGGTCAGGATGGGTGCCGGTGACAGTGCGGGCCACCACGCTCAACCACCACGACCTGTGGTCGCTGCGGGGCGTAGGTATCGGGCCCGAGGAACTGCCACGGGTGCTGGGCTGCGACGGCGCCGGCGTTGATCCGGACGGCAACGAGGTGGTGCTGTACCCGCTGGTGACCGACCCCGATTGGCGCGGCCCCGAGATCTGGGATCCGAGCCGGACGATGCTGTCCGAGCGCGTCGACGGTACCTTCGCCGAGGTCGCGCTGGTGCCGACCGGCAACCTGGTGGCGAAACCCCGGGGGATGAGTTGGGCCTCCGCAGCGACCGCGTCGATGACCTGGTTGACCGGCTATCGCATGCTGTTCACCCAGGCGCAGCTGCAGCCGGGCCAGCTGGTGCTGGTCCAGGGATCCGGCGGCGGGGTCAATTCTGGGGTGATCCAGCTCGCCACCGCTGCCGGCATCCGGGTCTGGGTCACCGGCCGCGACGCCAGCCGCCGGGAAAGGGCCCTGGAGCTCGGCGCCGAACAGGCGTTCCAGCCGGGCGCCTGGCTGCCCGAGAAGGTGGATGCCGTCATCGACAACGTTGGTGCCGCCACCTGGAGCCACTCGATCAACGTGCTGAAGCCGGGAGGCTGCCTGGTCACGTGCGGCGCGACCAGTGGCGAGTCGCCGCGCAAGACCGAGCTGCGGAAGATTTTCTTCCGTGAGCTGCGAGTACTTGGCTCTTCGGCCGGAACGAGGGATGAACTGGCCGCGCTGCTGCAGTTCGTGCACACCAAGTCAATCGAGCCGATCGTGGCGAACCACTACCGGCTCGCCGAGGCCCGGCGGGGCTTCGAGCAGCTCGCTGCCGGTAAGGTTTTCGGCAACATCATTTTCACTCCCTGAGCCCCGGCGTCGGCCCACGACGCTATTGGCCTCGGTCTTTCACGCGGCTGGCTGATTGGCCGGGTCTTGGGCTCGGTGGGGTTACCGGGTCGTTTGCTGTGTGAGGGGGCGACAGGGTGCTGGCTGGCGCTGCCGGTGGGCGGTTCTCCGGGCTCCTCGGGGTTGGGGCGGGCGGGTGCCGCGGTGGGTGGTCAGGCGAACGCGGTGCGTATTCGTTCGAAGACTTGGGCGATGTGGCTGGCCCAGCGCCAATTCCTGTCGATACGGAGCCTGATATGTCGAGCGCCTCGGGCGATCCTCGCTGCGACGTGTAGCACTCGATAGCGGAACGTGGCGATCTCGCAGCGGGCCAGTTCTATTCTGGAATGTCGGCGAATGCGACGAGTTTGGTCCAGCAGGTCAGGTCGAGTGCTTCAGTTGGCCAAGCACGATGGCTCGCCGAATCTTCCTGTTACGCCTCGGTGGCCCAGACTTGGGCGGGGATCTGACAGGGCCGCCTCGCCGTCGTTCCACCGCTGCGTCGCGCGCCCCAGCAAGCGTGGGTATCCTGACCAGACAGCTCGACCCGTGCGCTTGCCTGCCTGAGAAGATACCCAGCAAGGAGTCGCAATGCCCACCATCACCTCGCTCGAGGTAATAGACCTCCGGTTCCCCACCTCCCTCCACGCCGACGGTTCGGACGCGATGAACAAGGACGCCGACTACTCGGCTGCCTACGCCGTGGTGCACACCGACGCCCCGGATGCCGCAGGTGCACCGCTGGTCGGGCACGGCCTGACCTTCACCATCGGGCGCGGCAACGACATCGTGTGCATGGCCGCCCGCGAGCTCGGGCAGCGGATCGTGGGTCACGACGTCGACGCACTGCTGGACGACATGGGACGCACCTACCGCAGCTTCGGCGACGACTCGCAGATGCGCTGGCTAGGCCCGGAGAAGGGCGTGGTGCACCTGGCGCTGTCGGCGGTGATGAACGCGCTTTGGGACATGGCCGGACGAAGGGTCGGTAAACCGGTGTGGCGGCTGCTCGCCGAAATGACTCCCGAGCAACTGGTCGACATCGCCGACCTGCGCTACCTCGCGGACGTCTTGCCCCGCGAGCGGGCGCTGGAGATCCTGCAGGGGGCCGAGCTCGGCAAGCCGGAGCGAATCGCCAAGCTGGAGGCGAGCGGCTACCCTGCGTACACCACGGCCGCCGGCTGGCTGGGCTACTCCGACGAGAAGATGCTGCGGCTCATCGCCGAGCAGGAGCGACTGGGTTTCACCGCCGTGAAGCTGAAGGTCGGCGCCAGCCTCGACGACGACATCCGCCGCTGCCGGCTCGCCCGCGAAGCGATCGGGCCGGATCGTCCGCTGATGATCGACGCCAACCAGATGTGGGACGTGCCAACGGCGATCGAATGGGTCAACGCTCTGCAGGAGTTCGACCTGCGCTGGATCGAGGAGCCGACCAGCCCCGACGACATCCTGGGCCACCGCGAGATCCGCGATGCGGTGGCACCGATCGGGGTGGCCACTGGTGAGCACTGCCACAACCGGGTGATGTTCAAGCAGTTCATGGCCGCCGGCGCGATGGACTTCTGCCAGCTCGACGCCGGCCGGCTCGCCTCGCTCAACGAGATCCTCGCCGTACTGTTGCTGGCCGCCCAATTCGAGGTGCCGGTCTGCCCGCACGCCGGCGGGGTCGGCCTGTGCGAGATGGTTCAGCATGCGTCCATGCTCGACTACGTGGCGGTATCAGGCTCCTACGCCGGTCGCATCACCGAGTACGTCGACAACCTGCACGAGCACTTCGTGCATCCGGTGCGGGTGGCCGGCGGCCGCTACCAGGTCACCGGCGAACGCGGCTACAACACCGAGATGCACGCCGAGTCGATCGCCGAGTTCAGGTTCCCCGACGGCCGGTACTGGAGCGGCGTCCGCTGAGCGGTCACCGACTTCCACCGACGTCGACGCCTCTGGCACCTCAGGCCAGTAGCTGCCGGTCGGTGGGGCCGACCGGGCGCGGCAGCACGCTCGGCTCTCCGGTCAGGAACGCGTCCACCCCGGCGGCACAGCTGCGTCCCTCGGCGATCGCCCAGACGATCAGCGACTGGCCACGGCCGGCGTCCCCACAGGCGAACACGCCCGGCACGCTGGTGCCGAAGCTGTCGTCCCGGACGATGTTGCCGCGCGCGTCCAGCGCCAGCCCGAGTTGCTCCACCACCCCAGTGGTCTCAGGTCCGAGGAAGCCCATTGCCAGCAGCACCAGCTGCGCCGGGATCACGCGTTCGGTGCCGGTGATCGGCGCGAACCGCGTCTCGGCTCCGCCGACCTCGACCAGCCGCAGGCCGGCGACCTGCCCGTCGACGGCCACGAACTCGGTGGTGCTGACGGCGTAGACGCGCTCGCCACCCTCCTCGTTGGCCGACGAGACCCGGTAGGTCATCGGATAGGTGGGCCACGGCTGGCTGTCGGGCCGCTCGACCGGCGGCAGCGGCAGGATCTCCAACTGGGTCACCGAGCGGGCGCCCTGGCGCAGCGCGGTGCCCAGGCAGTCGTTGGAGGTGTCGCCACCGCCGATGACCACCACATCCTTGCCCTCGGCGCTGATCTGGCCGTCGAGCGGGCCGGCCAACGCCCTGGTCGCCTGGGTGAGGTAGTCCATCGCCTGGTGGATGCCGCCGAGTTCCCGGCCGGGCACCGGCAGGTCTCGGGGCCGGGTGGCGCCGATCGCCAGCACCACGGCATCGAACCGCTCCAGCAACTGCTCGGCGGTGATGTCGACGCCGATCGTGGTGTTGGGCCGGAAGGTGGTGCCCTCCAGCACCATCTGCTTCAGCCGCCGGTCGAGGACCTTCTTCTCCATCTTGAAGTTCGGGATGCCGTAGCGCAGCAGACCACCGATCGCGTCGGCCCGCTCGTAGACGACCACGGTGTGGCCGGCGCGGGTCAGTTGCTGGGCAACGGCCAGCCCGGCCGGTCCGGAACCGACCACCGCAACGGTCTTGAGGGTGTGCCAGTTCGCCTGCTGGGGGGTGATCCGGCGGTCGGCCCACCCCTTATCGACCAGCGCCACCTCGATGTTCTTGATGGTCACCGGGTCGCGGTTGATACCCAGCACGCAGGCGGTCTCGCACGGGGCTGGGCAGAGCCGGCCGGTGAACTCGGGGAAGTTGTTGGTGGCGTGCAGGCGCTCCAGGGCATCCTGCCACTCGTCGCGCCACAGCAGGTCGTTCCACTCGGGGATCAGGTTGCCCAGCGGGCAGCCCTGGTGACAGAACGGCACCCCGCAGTCCATGCAGCGTCCGGCCTGCTTGCTGATTATCGGCAGCAGCACAGCGCCGGGGGTGTCCGGGTACACCTCGTTCCAGTCCTGCAGCCGCTCGGCCACCGGGCGGCGGGTCGCCACCTCGCGTGGCGTGGTGAGGAAGCCGGTCGGATCAGCCATGGGCAGCCTCCATCATGAGCCTGGTCAGTTCGGTCTGCGACAGGCCGCGGCCGAGCGCGTCGTCCCGGACGCGCACGATGCGGGCGTAGTCGCGCGGCTCCAGCTTGGTGAACCGCTCGCGGACCAGGGGCGCACCGCCCAGCAGCAGGTCGGCCGCCCGCTTCGACCCGGTGACGTCGTGGTGGCGCCGCAACAGTTCCAGCACCCGCCGCACGTCGACATCGGTCATCGGGACCGCATCGGCGTACTCGTCATTCAGGTCGGAACGCCGCAGGTCGAGCACCCAGGCGGTGCCGCCGGACATCCCGGCGGCCAGATTACGTCCGGTGCTGCCGCAGATCAGTACCTCTCCGCCGGTCATGTACTCGCAGGCGTGGTCACCCACCCCCTCGACCACCGCCGTGGCGCCGGAGTTGCGGACGCAGAACCGCTCCCCCGCCCGGCCGTTGAGCAGGATCTCACCGGCCGTGGCACCGTAGCCCACCACGTTGCCGGCGATTATCTGGTCGGCGGCTTCGAAGCGGGCCGCCGGGTCGACCCGGACCGCGATCCGGCCGCCCGACAACCCCTTGGCGAGGTAGTCATTGGCGTCCCCGGTCAGCAGCAGGCTGACACCGGCCGGCAGGAACGCGCCGAAGCTCTGCCCCGCGGTTCCCACCAGTTCGAAGCTGATGGTGTCGGCGGGCAGCCCCTGTCCGTTGGTGGCCATCGTGACCCGGTGACCGAGGATGGTGCCGACGGTTCGGTGGGTGTTGCGTATCGGCAGCCGGGCGTGGACGCGTTCGCCGCGCTCCAGCGCCGCCCTGGCGAGCCGGATGAGTTCGACGTCCAGCGACTTGTCAAGTTCGTGGTCCTGCCCGGTCACCTGCCGCCTGGGCGCCTGGTCGGGCACCGCTACCTGGTGCAGGATCGGGGTCAGGTCGAGACCGGACGCCTTGTAGTGCTCGACGGCTCGGCGGGTCTGCAACCGGTCGACGCGTCCGACCGCCTCAGCCAGGGTTCGGAAGCCGAGCTGGGCGAGGTACTCGCGCACCTCCTGGGCGATGAACTGCATGAAGTTGATGACGTATTCCGGCTTGCCGGCGTACTTCTTGCGCAGCTCGGGGTTCTGTGTGGCCACCCCGACCGGGCAGGTGTCCTTGTGGCAGACCCGCATCATGATGCAGCCGGTGGTGACCAGCGCGGCGGTGGCGAAACCGAACTCCTCGGCCCCCAGCAGCGCGGCGATCACCACGTCGCGTCCGGTCTTGAGCTGGCCGTCGCACTGCACCACGATCCGGTCGCGCAGCCCGTTGAGCAGCAGGGTCTGCTGGGTCTCGGCCAGGCCGAGCTCCCACGGTCCGCCGGCGTGCTTGATCGAGGTGAGCGGCGCCGCACCGGTGCCGCCGTCGTGCCCCGAGATCAGCACCACGTCCGCCTTCGCCTTGCTGACCCCGGCGGCGATGGTGCCGACGCCGATCTCGCTGACCAGCTTGACGTGCACCCGGGCAGCCGGATTTGCGCACTTCAGGTCGTGGATCAGTTGCTTCAGGTCCTCGATGGAGTAGATGTCGTGGTGCGGCGGCGGACTGATAAGGCCCACGCCGGGGGTGGAATGCCGGGTGCGGGCGATCCACGGGTACACCTTGGGGCCGGGCAACTGCCCGCCCTCCCCCGGCTTTGCGCCCTGGGCCATCTTGATCTGCAGGTCGGTGGCGTAGCTCAGGTACTCCGAGGTGACGCCGAAGCGGCCGGACGCGACCTGCTTGATCGCGGAGTTGCGCTCCGGGTCGTGCAGCCGCTCCCGGTCCTCCCCGCCCTCGCCGGTGTTCGACCGGGCACCAATCCGGTTCATCGCGATCGCCAGGGTCTCGTGCGCCTCCTGGCTGATCGAGCCGTAGCTCATCGCGCCGGTGCTGAACCGCTTGACGATCTCGCTCACCGGCTCCACCTCGTCGATCGGGACCGGTTCCCCCTGCGGCACCAGCTCCAGCAGCGAACGCAGGGTCATCAGCCGCGACGAGTTGTCGTCCACCCGGGCGCTGTACCGCTTGAACACGTCGTAGCGTCCGGTCGTGGTGGCGTGCTGCAGCCGGAAGATCGCCTCCGGGTCGAACAGGTGCTGCTCGCCCTCGCGTCGCCAGTTGTACTGGCCGCCGGTGATCAGGGTGCGGTGCGGCAACGGGTTCCGCTTCGGGTAGGCGCGGGCGTGGTGGGCGGCGATGTCGCGGGCGATCTGGTCCAGCCCGATCCCCTCGATCCGCGATGTGGTGCCGCTGAAGAACTCGTCCATGAACTCGCTGCTCAGCCCGACCGCCTCGAAGATCTCGGCGCCCTGGTAGGACGCCATCGTCGACACGCCCATCTTGCTCATCACCTTCAGCAGGCCGTGCTCGAGGGCGTGGCTGACGTTGCGGATCGCGGTGTCCGGCGACACGTTGACCAGCAGCTCGCGGCGGGCCAGGTCCTCGGCGCTCTCGAACAGCAGGTACGGGTTGACCGCCGCCGAGCCGTAGCCCATCAGCAGCGCCACGTGGTGCACCTCGCGGACGTCACCGGCCTCGACGATCATGCCGATCTGGACGCGCTTCTTCAGCCGCACCAGGTGGTGGTGCATGTTGGCGGTGGCCAGCAGAGACGGGATCGGTGCCCGGTCCTCGTTGGAGTGCCGGTCGCTGAGCACCACGTACAGCGCACCGTCCTCGATCGCGGCGGTCGCCTCGGCCCGCATCGCGGCCAGCCGGGCGCGCAGCGCGGCCGGGCCGCCGTCGACGTCATACAGGCAGCTGATCACCCTGGTCAGGCCGCGGGGACGATCGGCCCGCTCGCCGAGGTGGACAATCTTGGCCAACTGCTCGGAGTCGATCACCGGTGAGCGCAGCACCAGCTGCCGGGCCGACTCCGGCCCGGGCGCGAGCAGGTTGGCCTCCGGGCCTGACCTGGTCTCCAGCGAGGTGACCAACTCCTCCCGGATCGCATCCAGCGGCGGGTTGGTGACCTGAGCGAACAGCTGGCTGAAGTAGTCGAACAGCGACCGCGGCTCCGACGAGAGCACCGGCATCGGGGTGTCGCTGCCCATCGAACCGATCGCCTCGGCGCCGGTGTTCGCCATCGGCGCGATGATCGTGGCGAGGTCCTCGTGGGAGTAGCCGAAGACCTGCTGGCGCCGGGCCACCGAGCCGGGGCTGTGCACGATGTGGGTGCGCTCGGGCAGGTCGTCGAGGAAGACCCGGCCCCTGGCCAGCCACTCACCGTAGGGGCGCTCCGCGGCCAGTTGGTCCTTGATCTCGCGGTCGTCGATCAGCCGGTGCTGCGCCAGGTCGACCAGCAGCATCCGGCCGGGCTGCAGGCGGCCCTTCTGCCGGATCTGGTCGGCCGGCACGTCCAGCACGCCGGCCTCGGAGGCGAAGATCACCCGGTCGTCGGTCACCCAGTAGCGGGCGGGACGCAGACCGTTGCGGTCGAGGGTTGCGCCGATCAGCGAGCCGTCGGTGAACGCGATGCAGGCCGGTCCGTCCCACGGCTCCATCAGGCAGGCGTGGTAGTCGAAGAACTCGCGGTGGGCCTGCGGCATGGCGTCGTTATGCTGCCAAGCCTCGGGCACCATCATCAGCACCGCGTGCGGCAGGCTGCGGCCCCCCAGGTGCAGCAGCTCCAGCACCTGGTCGAACGACGCCGAGTCGGAGTCGGCCGGGGCGCAGATCGGGAAGAGTCGTTCCAGGTCGCCGGGGATCAGGTCGGATTCGAGCAGCGCCTCGCGGGCTCGCATCCAGTTCCGGTTGCCGCGGACGGTGTTGATCTCGCCGTTGTGCGCGATCATCCGGTAGGGGTGGGCCAGCGGCCAGGACGGGAAGGTGTTGGTCGAGAACCGCGAGTGCACCAGCGCGATCGCCGAGGCGAAGCTGGGGTGGGTCAGGTCGGGGTAGACCTCGGTGAGCTGTCCGGTGGTGAGCATGCCCTTGTAGACCAAGGTGCGCGACGACAGCGACGCGAAGTAGACCCCGGCCTGGTAGCGGGAACGGCGCCGTAACGCGTACACCTGCCGGTCCAGGTCGATGCCGCTGGCGTGCCGGCGGTCGCTGACGAACAGTTGGGCCAGGTATGGCATGGCCCGCAGCGAGATCGGGCTCAGCGTGTCGGTGCGGACCGGCACCTCCCGCCAGCCGTGCACCTTGAGCCGCTCCTCCAGGGCGATCTTCTCGATCGAGATCATCGCCAGCTCCCGGAACTCCTCATCGGTGGGCAGGAAGGCGATCCCGGCGGCGTACTCACCGGCCGGTGGCAGCGGGAAGTCCACCTGCCCGCGGAGGAATTCGTCCGGCACCTGCACCAGGATCCCGGCGCCATCGCCGGCTGCCGCATCGGCGCCGGTCGCGCCGCGGTGGTCGAGGTTGGCCAGCGCGGTCAGCCCGTCCCGCACCAGGTCGTGGCTGGCCAGCCCGTCGAGCCGGGCGACGAAGGCGACCCCGCAGGCGTCGTGCTCGAAGGCAGGATCGTACAGACCCTGTCGTGCCGGCACTGTACCCATCGCGGTCATATCGCCTCCCAAGCCTGGAGCACCCTGGCCGGACGCTCCCGGCGGGAGCGTCCGAAAAAGGGCGCTGAGAACACCGGAAGACTAACGACGCTTTGTTACGAACAGTTTTCAGGCGTGTGATGGTTGGGCGCAGTTGGGACGCGAGCACGCCGCCGCGGATCCGCCATTGTCGGCTCAGCTCAGCCGCGATCCGGGACTTGCTCGAGCCCGTCGGCGTGCCCCATCAGCCGGCGGGTGCCGCGCGGACTCAGACCCAGACGATCCCGCCCGCCACTGTCTAGGAGACTGCTGAAGAAGGCGTGTTTCAGTTTGGGATGAGCGGGACGGGCGGGTCGCCATCACTTTGGCCGTCGGAGCGGCTCTGGTAAGTCACAGCGCGTGGCTGGACACGAGGTCGACCCG
>NZ_JBASCI010000273.1:0-8513 GCF_049651565.1 Brooklawnia sp. | reverse complement strand
GGCCTGGGTCGAGAGGCCGGGTTCCCGTCCCGGCAACAGGTCGGGCATGTCGAGCCGGCGTTCCAGCCGGTCGAGCCGGGCGTGCAGGCCGCGGCCGTCCTGGTCGGCGTTGGGCAGCAGGACGCGTGCGCAGATCAGTTCGAGGTGCAGCCGGGGCGCGGTCGTGCCGCGCATCTGGGTGAGCCCGGTCGCGATCACCTCGGCGGCCCGGGTCAACTCGCCGGCGCCCAACGAAGCGGCCTGGCTGCGCAGCCGCTCGGCCTGGTCCTCCGAGACGTCGATCAATCCTGACTCGATGGCCTCGGGCACCTGGGCGATGATCACCAGGTCGCGCATGCGTTGCAGCAGGTCCTCGGCGAACCGGCGCGGGTCCTGACCCACCTCGATCACCTTGTCGATGGTGGCGAACACCCCGGAGCCGTCGCCGGCGGCGAAGGCGTCGACGGTGTCGTCCAGCAGCGCGTCGGGGGTGTAGCCGAGCAGCGAGGTCGCTTGGGCGTAGCTGACCCCGGACCGGTCGGCCGCGCCGAGCAACTGGTCGAGCACCGATAGCGAGTCGCGCACCGACCCGGCCCCGGCCCGGACCACCAGCGGCAGGACGCCCCGCTCGACCGCCACGCCCTCCTCTTCACAGATCCGCTCCAGGTAGGACGTCAGGGTGCGCGGCGGCACCAGCCGGAACGGGTAGTGGTGGGTGCGCGACTTGATCGTCCCGATGACCTTGTCGGGCTCGGTGGTGGCGAAGATGAACTTGACGTGCTCAGGTGGTTCCTCGACCACCTTCAACAGGGCGTTGAAGCCCTGCTTGGTGACCATGTGCGCCTCGTCGATGATGTACACCTTGTACCGGCTGGCCACCGGGGCGAAGAAGACCTTCTCGCGCAGGTCGCGGGCATCGTCGACCAGGCCGTGGGACGCCGCGTCGATCTCGATCACGTCGATGCTGCCCGGTCCGCCGGTGGCCAGCGCGACGCAGGAGTCGCACACCCCGCACGGTGTGGGGGTGGGGCCTTCGGCGCAGTTCAGGCAACGGGCCAGGATTCGGGCGCTGGTGGTCTTGCCGCACCCGCGCGGGCCGGAGAACAGGTAGGCGTGGTGGACCTTGTTGTTGGCGATCGCCCGGCTGAGCGGTTCGGTGACGTGCTCCTGGCCGATGACCTCTGCGAAGGTGTCGGGGCGGTAACGCCGGTAGAGCGCCAGCGGGCTGGCTGGACGCGTCATGGCGGACGCCTCGCCGACGAAGCGGGCCGCCGGCGCAGCTGGCAGGGGGGCGGTCACTGATTCGTCCACCTCACCGTTGGCGGCCCTGATGTCGCACGCCGGTTCCGGGTCGGGCAGTGGTTCATCGAACAGTCCAGGACCGTCCTGCTGGTAGTCAAGCGACAGTCCGTCGTCATCATCGAGGTCGAGGCCGTCGCCGAGGTCCTGGTCTTCGTCCACCCGGCAAGCCTATGCTGCCCGGCGGACAGTTTCACACCGCCCCGTAACAGCACGCCGACGCGGGACCGGGGGCGGCGAGATCGGCGCCCGCAACCCTGGCGCACCACTACAGCCACACGGGCAAGCGAGATCCGAGATGACAAGGGGCCCCCCGCGCACCCGGTAGAGCTCACTTACCCTTGCTGCCTTCCGACCCTGGGGGGATTGGGCGAGGGTGCCGCCGCGCGGGGGACCTTCCGTCAAGTCTAGCTACAGACCGACCCCGGACGCCAAGTCGGCATCCGTCCGCCCGCTAGCCGCGGGTCACGATGACCGGGCTGCGGGCCTCGCGCAGCACGTGCTTGCTGGTGGAGCCAAGCAGTAGCCCGGCGAAGCCGCCGCGCCCACGCGAGCCGACCACGGTGATGCCCGCCTCCTTGGAGGCCTCCACCAGCGCCCGCTCCGGGCGTCCACGCACCACCCTGATCTCGACCGGCACGTTCGGGTGGGCCGCCTTCTGCTCTGCCAACAACTCGTCGACCAGTTCGGTGAGGCTCCTGGTCACGCCCTCGATCGACTGGTCCCAGATCTCGGCGTTGTAGGCGTCGTAAGGGCCGAAGTCCCAAGAGTTGACTGCGATCACCGGGACGCCCCGGAGTTCGGCGGCCTCGAACGCCAGCTTGATCGCAGCCTTGGCGGCTGGTGAGTCGTCGACGCCGACCACGACCGGGCCGTTCGGGTGCTCGTGCGCGTCGTCCCCAACGACGACGACCGGCCCGTGGGCGTGGGTGGCCACCGCGTCCGAGACGCCGCCCAGCAACCGCACCGACAGCGGCGCATGGGCGCCGCGGGCCCCAACGACGACCTGGTCGGCGTCCCGGGAGGCGCGGGTGAGCACGTACGACGGGCTGCCCTGGACGACCTTGCCGGTGGCGTCCAGCCCGGGGTAGCGCGCGCGCATGGTCTCGACGACGGCATCGACCTTGCGCTGGGCGTCAGCCAGGTAGTCGGCCACGTAGTCCTTGCCATGGTGGATCTGGGCGGCAGCCACCGTGCGGCCGGGCAGCGGCAGCTCCGAAGCGACGAACACCACCAGCAGTGCGATGCCTCGCGCGGCCGCCCGCGCGGCGGCCCAGTCGACGGCCTTCTCGGCCCGGGGTGAGCCATCGGTCCCCACAACGATCCGGCCCTTGGTTTCAAGTTCGGCTTCCATGGCGACTCCTTGTGCTTGACCACGCGGCGGCGGCGCCGCGTTGCGGCTTGTCCCGCAATCCTATTCCCTTGGCGCTTGGCGCCGGGGAGGGTTGGCCGAGTCCGGCCACCCGGCAAGCGATAGCTTGGGCAGATACCGCATCGTCGCCAGGAGGTCCAATGTCGGAAGGCATCACCCGCGAACGTGCTGATACCCAGGCCCGCCTGCTGTCCGCTGCCGTCGGTGTCTTTGCCGATCGAGGGGTGCTGGCGGGTACCATTGAGGAGATCTGCGAACGCGCCGGGTTCAGCCGCGGGGCGTTCTACTCGAACTTCGAGTCGAAGGACGAGTTGGTGCTGGCGCTGCTTGCGCGTGGCCGGCAACAGAGCATCGCCGGGGTTGCCGGGCTGGTCTCGGACGCCGTGGAAGCCACCCCGTCCGACGACATGGAGAAGATGCTGCAGATGGCGTTGGGACAGTGGGTGCAGGCGCAGTCGACCGACCGGGAGTGGATCCTGGCCTCGACCGAGATCCGACTCTATGCCGCCCGCGAGCCCGGCATCCGGGCGGCGTACCTGGAGCATCGGGACGCCGCCAATCGCGAGACCGTGGCGGCGCTGCAGCAGGTGGTCGACCGCTACGGGCTGGAACTGTCGATGCCGATCAGCGTCACCGTCGAGATGCTCACCCCGGTCTTCGAGGCGTGCATGCTGGACGCCGTGATGCGGTTGCCTGATGGGCACGGCGACATCAAGCAGTTGGAGCCGGAAACGCTCGCCGAGGTGATGCTGCCGATGACCACCCTGATCAACCGTTGGGTGGTCGGCATCGCTGCGCTGGGGAACGGGCCCCAACGCAGCGAATAGCCCGGCGCTGTTAAGCGCGTCCGGTGTAGCCGAGCCGGCCGGAGTCGGGCCCGGACTGTCCACGGCCCCTGCGGTCCTTCCAGCCCGCCCAGTCGCGGGTGACGACCACCGGGCAGTACGACTCGCGAAGCACGTGGCGGCTGGTCGAGCCCAGCAGCAGCGAAGCGAAGCCCCCGCGTCCCTTGGAGCCGATGACCAGCAGGCCGGCGTCCTTGGACGCCTCGACCAGTGCTGTCTCTGGGCGTCCCCGGACCGGTTCGATGGTGACGTCGACGTCGGGGAACTCGGCGACCTTGTCGGCGATCAGCTTCTCGGCCTCCTCCACCATCATCTGGTTCATCTCGGCCATGCTGTGCGCCCAGATCTCAGCGTTGAAGGCGTCGTAGGGGCCGTAGTCCCAAGCGGTGATGACGACCAGCGGGACGCGGCGCAGCGAGGCGGCCTGGAAGGCGCGGGCCATCGCGAGCCGGCCCTGCGGCGAGTCATCCAGGCCGAGCACCACAGGGGCACCTGGGTGCTCGTCGGCCTGCTCGGGCACCACGGCCACCGAGCCCTGCGCGTGCTGGACGACGAAGTCGGACACCCCACCCAGCATCTTCACCATCGCCGGTGCGCCTGCGCCGCGAGCACCGACAACGACCTGGTCGGCGTCCTTGGCCGCCCGGGCCAGGATGTCGGCCGGGTGGCCCTCAACGACTGCGGTCTCGATGGTCAGGTTGGGGTACTGCTTGCGAAGCCGCTCGGCCACATCGGTGACGATCCGCCGGGCCTTCTCCTCGAGCATCTCCTTGTAGTCACGGCCCTCCACCAGGGCAGTCGCCGCGGCGTTTCGAGTCGGGATGGGCGCCTCGGGGATGGCGTGCACGATCAGTAGTGGGACGGGAACCGTTCGTTCGGACACGTGCCTTGCGGCCCACTCGACAGCCTTCTCGGCACGTGCCGAGCCATCGGTTCCAACCACCCAACGGCCCTCAGTCACCAGTTTGTCTGCCACGGTCGTTCCTCCTGAGGTGTGCTTCCTCGCACCGTGGGCGTCCGCCCACGTGTCGGCCAATTCTACCGCCGCCGCCCGCTCACAGGGACTGCTCTCAGGACGCGTCCCGGGCCGTCACTCCGCAAGGGCTGCGGGTGGTTGGGCCGGGTTGGCTTCCTGGCTTGACGTTTGGGTAGGATGCCGCACGGAGGATTCGCCTAGAGGCCTATGGCGCTCGCTTGGAAAGCGGGTTGGGTTCACGCCCTCACGAGTTCGAATCTCGTATCCTCCGCCACCACGATTCCCGTCCTGATAGGGGCGGGAATCGTCCTTTTCTCGGTCCGCGACGTTCCCGACGCCGAGTCGTGCCCAGGTGGCCGGAGTTCTTGGCGTGTTCGCGGCTCGAGCGCTTGGAAGCGTCCTGGACACGGTCACGGCGAGCCGGGTGGGACAGCCCGATGTGTTCACCGGTCAGCTTCGGCGGGAGAGGGCTGCACCTCGACCCCGAGGTCCTCAAGAAGAGCAGTGACGCGGCGGCGGATCTCGTCACGGATCGGGCGGACCGCGTCCACGCCCTGGCCGGCCGGGTCCTCCAACACCCAGTCCTCGTAGCGCTTGCCGGGATACCAGGGGCAGGTGTCGCCGCAGCCCATCGTGATGACCACGTCGGAGTCCTGCACCGCCTCGGAGGTGAGGATCTTCGGCTTCTCGGCGGAGATGTCGATGCCCTCCTCCAGTAGCGCGTCGCGGACGGCGGGACTTATCGAATCCGCGGGCGCAGACCCGGCAGAACGCACCTCCACCTTCCCGCCGGAGAGGTGGTGGGCGTAGGCGGCGCCCATCTGCGAGCGTCCGGCGTTGTGGACGCAAACGAACATGACGGAGGGCTTGCTGTTCACGAGGGTCCTTTCGGTGAAAGAATCAGCGGGTAGACAGGGTGGCGTCGGTCGGAAACCGCCTGGGGATCAGTCAGAGAGCCATGCAGACAAGAGCGACCGGGACAGGCACCCGATGAGGGGTCCGACGGCACCGACGAGTGCCTGGCCGGACCTGAACCGGGAGCCCCGATCGAGACGCGAACACCGCTCGAAGTTCTTGCCGGCAAGGGTCAACGCCAAGGGCAGCGGCGTCGGCGTATGCCCAGGTACTGACGAGTTCGATACACCGAGCCTTGCCCACCTATCGATGTTTGTCAATTAGAGGTAGCGTGGCGTGATGGCGACAATGCTGGTGGACACGCAGCGAGGTTCCGTCGACGATTGCTCGGCCGTGTCGACGGCAGTCTTGCCCGCTGAGCGGGCCAGCTGCCTGGCCGAGATCTTCAAGGCGCTGGCCGACCCGACGCGGGTCAGGCTGCTGGCGCACATCAGCGCCTCCGAGGACGGCATCGCTTGCGCCTGCCACCTTCCCGATGCCCTCGGGATCAGCCAACCGACCCTGTCCCATCACCTGAAGAAGCTGGTGGCAGCCGGGCTCATCGTCCGGCAGCAACGCGGCCGTTGGGCCCACTACTCCGCAGTCGCTGGCGTGCTGGATACGGCCCGGGACTTTCTGGGGGAATCCAGTTCTGAACCCCGCTGCTGCTGAGATTGACAGGCATCGATATGGCTGATTGACTCCTTGGATCGATCTGCATCAATCCCAAGGAGTCAGATGTCCATTATCAAGGTCTTCGAGGGACCCCTGTGTTGCAGCACGGGCGTGTGCGGCCCAGCTCCCGAGCAGGCACTCATCGACTTCACGGCGGACGCTCGCTGGCTCGCAGAGCAAGGGGGACAGCTGGTGCGGGCGAGCCTTACGCAGGAACCAGCGGCCTTCGCCGCGGACGCCACCGCCGTGTCCTTCCTGCGCGTGGCAGGGGTGGATGCCTTGCCGCTGGTACTGGTCGACGGCCTCACGGTCCTGACCGGCCGCTACCCGTCTCGGACCGAGCTCGCCCGGTATGCCGGGCTGTCGGTGCCGGACGGCGCTGAGGTGCTCAACGAGGATGGTGCGGCGTCTTGGTGCAGTGACCAGGCCACGGCTTCCAGCTGCTGTTCCCCGACGCCCCAGGTGCTTCAGCTCTCACCGGCTCAGGCCTCGTGCTGCGGCGGTGCATGATGAACTTCCTGCAGGGTCTGCCCCGCTATGCGTTCTTCACCGGCAAGGGCGGGGTCGGCAAGACCAGTGTCGCTTGCGCGGCCGCGGTCGAACTCGCCGAAGCCGGCAGCCGGGTGCTGCTGGTCTCGACCGACCCCGCGTCCAACGTGGGACACGTGTTCGGTCAGGGCATCGGCCACCGGATCACCCGCATCGCAGCAGTGCCCGGTCTGGACGCTCTGGAGATCGACCCCGATCAGGCGGCGGCCGAGTACCGGGACCGGATCCTCGTCCCGGTCCAGGCTTTCCTGTCTCCCGCCGATCTGGCTTCGGTGACCGAGCAACTCTCTGGCGCCTGCACCACGGAGATTGCTTCGTTCAACGAGTTCACCGATCTGCTCGCCGGCACCGAGCGTACCCGTGGCTATGACCACGTCATCTTCGACACCGCCCCCACGGGCCATACCATCCGGCTGCTGCGCCTGCCGGGGGAATGGACCAAGTTCATCGCTGACGGCCGAGGGGACACCTCCTGCCTCGGACCGATGTCCGGGCTGGAGAAGTCGCGCTCGACGTACGAGCGGGCGCTGCAGGCCTTGGCCGACCCGGCCAGCACCCGTCTCGTTCTGGTCGCCCGCGCCCAGACCGGAGCGTTGACCGAGGCGGCCCGCACCGTCGACGAACTGGCCGAAGCCGGCGTGGCTGCCAGCCGTCTGGTCATCAACGGGCTCGTGCCGGCCGATCCTCGCCACGATCGGCTGGCAGACGGGATCCGGGTGCAGGAGGCTGCCGCTCTCGCTGACCTACCGGCCCAGTTGGCTGACTTGACGACCGACCACCTCGCCCTCCACGGAACCGACATCGTCGGCGTGCCGGCCCTCCGACGCCTGCTCACCGCGCAGCACCACTCCCCCAACACGACAGACAACTGCCCCGAGCCCGCCATCGGTCTCCCGGAGCTGTCCACACTGATCGAGGCGCTGGGCCAGCAGGACCACGGCCTCATCATGTTCATGGGCAAGGGCGGCGTCGGCAAGACGACGCTGGCCACCGACGTTGCCCTCGGCCTCGTCGCCCGCGGCAAGCAGGTGCTCCTCACCACGACCGACCCAGCCGCACACCTGGACCCAACCCTGGCGTCCGACCAGCTGCAGGTGTCGAGCATCGACCCCCAGCAGGCGGTAGCGGACTACCGCGAGCGGGTGATGTCGACCAAGGGCGCCGACCTGGACGCCAACAGTCGAGCCGCCCTCGCCGAGGACCTTCGCTCACCCTGCACCGAGGAGGTGGCCGTCTTCCAGGCGTTCTCCAGGGCGGTGGCGGAGGCACGCCGGCGGTTCGTAGTAATGGACACCGCGCCCACCGGCCA
The DNA here is from genome assembly GCF_049651565.1 of Brooklawnia sp. Lineage (GTDB taxonomy): Bacteria > Actinomycetota > Actinomycetes > Propionibacteriales > Propionibacteriaceae > Brooklawnia. Next base: position 615 of record NZ_JBASCI010000273.1, on the reverse strand, counting down.
CACCCTGCTGTTGATGGACGCCACCGGCTCCTACCACAACGAGATCGTCCGGAACATGGCCGACGGCATGAGCTTCACCACGCCGCTGATGCGGCTGCACGATCCGGACTATACAAAGGTCATCATCGTCACCCTCGCCGAGACGACCCCCGTTCTGGAAGCGGAGCAGCTGCAATCCGAACTCGTTCGGGCTGGCATCCACCCCTGGGCGTGGGTGGTCAACCAGACCCTGACCGGTGTGCTCACCCACAACGCTCTGCTACGCCAGCGTCAGGTCGCCGAACAGGGACCCCTGGACGCGATCCGCAAGGTCAGTTCCCGCGCTGCTCAGGTTCCCTGGGCGCTCAACCTCGCCGAGACCGGGAAACCCGCCAAGGCGCTCATCGACGCCTGAACCGCGCGTGCCCACAGCGCACTGGCATGGCCAGATGACCGAGGCCAGGCCGGTAGCCCCACCGATCTGTGAAGCCGTGTGTCCACCCTGAGGAGAACCCGAGTTCCGCAGTTGGTGGGCATTCGGGCGGGTCTGAGCGAGCATTGATGCTTGTCACAGGGTTTCGGGGGTCCCGGGACGGCTGAAAACGGTGGGCACACGATTTGTCGTGTCGGGCTTGT
>NZ_JBASCI010000272.1:0-4367 GCF_049651565.1 Brooklawnia sp. | reverse complement strand
CTGCTGGCGGCCGGGCAGGCCCGGCTCGCCGAGGCGTTCGGGGGCGGTCCAGCGCCCGGCGGGGCGTTCCGAATCGGCGACTGGGTGGACACGCAGTGGGGGCCACGCCCGGTGGACGCCACCACCTGGGCCGGGGTCGAGCTGGAGTCGACGCAGCCGCTCGGCTGGTCGGTGCTGGTCAGCTGCCGCCTGGCGCACGTCGAGGTGGACCCGGAGGAGCCCGATCCACTGCTGCACTACCGCGGCCGCTACTCCTCGGCCTGACCGTTCAACACTCGACGATGTTGACCGCCAGCCCGCCGCGGGCGGTCTCCTTGTACTTGGAGTGCATGTCCAGGCCGGTCTCCATCATGGTGCGCACGCAGTTGTCGAGGCTGACGTACTGGTAGCCGTCGTCGGCCACCGCCATCCGGGCCGCCGTGATGGCCTTGACCGCGGCGATCGCGTTTCGTTCGATGCAGGGCACCTGCACCAGCCCGCCCACCGGGTCGCAGGTCAGCCCGAGATGGTGCTCCAGCCCGATCTCGGCGGCGTTCACCACCTGCTGGGGCGTCCCGCCGAGCAGCTGCGCCAACGCGGCCGCAGCCATCGCGCAGGCGGTGCCGACCTCACCCTGGCAGCCGACCTCGGCACCCGAGATGGACGCGGTGGCCTTGAAGATGGTGCCGATCGCGGCGGCGGTGAGCAGGAAGTCGATGATGTCGTCCTCGGCCACGCCCGGCAGGTAGGTGGCGGCGTAGGTGGCCACCGCCGGGATGATGCCCGCCGCCCCGTTGGTCGGGGCGGTCACCACCCGCCCGCCGGCAGCGTTCTCCTCGCTGACCGCCAGCGCCCACAGCGTCACCTGGTCGAGCGCGGCGAGCGGGTCGTCAGCGCCGTGCAGCCGCCCACCGGCGGCCTGCAACCGGGCGAACAGTTGCGGCGCCCGGCGTCCCACGAACAGCCCGCCGGGCAGCGTCCCGGAGTGCTGGCAACCGGCCCGGATGCAGTCGGTCATCACCTGCCAGATCTGCTGCAGCCCGGCGCGCACCTCGGACTCGGGACGCTGCGCCACCTCATTGGCCAGCACCAGTTGCGGCACCGTCAGCTCGTTGTCGTTGCACAGGTCGACCAGCCGGGCCGCCCGCCGGAACGGGTACGGCCAGACTCGCTGGTCGGTCGGCATCGGTGGGTTGCCGGTGCCGTCGTCGCGCACCACCGCACCACCGCCGATCGAGTACCAGGTGCCGGTCGCCAGCTCGCGGCGTCCGGCCCAGGCGGTGAACTGCAGCGCGTTGGGATGGAACGGCAGCCGCTTGCTCAGGTGCCGGTGCAGTTCGGTGTCGGGGTCGAAGTCGACCGCGTGCGGCGCGGGCTGGTCTGCGGCCAGCAACCGGATCCGGTGCAGGTCGCGGATCTGGCGCACCCGGTCGTTCACCGACGCGGTGTCCACCAGGGCGGGTTGCTCGCCCTCCAGGCCCAGCAGCACCGCGCTGCCGGTGCCGTGCCCCCAACCAGTCGCGCCCAGCGAGCCGAACAGGTCGACCCGCAGCCGGCTCACCTCGCCCAGGAGCCCGGCGTCGGCCAGCTCCTGCGCGAACGCCCGCGCCGCCAGCATCGGGCCCACCGTGTGCGAGGACGACGGCCCGATCCCGATCCTGAATACGTCGAAGACGCTGGACGTCACGCCTCCAGTGTGACATGCGCTGTCGGGACGCCGAGCAGCACGGCGTCGTCCACGGGGGATCCTTCCTCGAACTCACCGAGGAGCAGGTTGGCAGGTCTTCGAGATGAACACGCTGGCGCTCTATCGCACCGCCCGCATCGTGCTGCCGGGCATGATCGAACGCGACCGCGGGGTGATCGTCAACATCTCGTCGGCCGCCGGCCTGACCGGGGCACCGAAGTTGTCGGATTACTCGGCGTCCAGGTTCGCCGCGATCGGGTTCACCCAGTCGTTGCGGGCCGAGCTGCGCACGCAGCGCAGCGATGTGCGCACCCTGATTGTCTGCCTTTACCACGTGCATACCGGCATGTTCGAGCGGGCCCGCAGCAAGGTGCCGCTGTTGCTGCCCAGTCTCGACCCGATCCGGGTGGACCGCCAGGTGGTGGACGCCATCGAGGCCGGCCGCCGGCGGCTGGTGCTGCCGCCGATCATGACCGCCGTGCTCGCGGTGCGGATGCTGCCACCGCAGTGGTCTGACCCGATCGTCGACCTGTTCGGCGTGGGCAGCTTGATGGACGACTTCGTCGGCCGCCGCTAGCTGCCCGGTCTGCGCAACCACCGCGGAGGGCCGCACTGCGGAGGATCGCGCAGCGAACTCGCTCACCGACTCTCCGCAGTGGTGATTGGGGTGGGACCCAAGGCCGAGTACCCGGCCCTTGATCTCGAGGAACCCGCGATGAGCGTCGGGCGAGGGCCGCGGTCGTGGTCCAGGTCGGGAAATTTCCGGTTATCGCACCCTCGAACACGATCTGGGGCAGTTGAATCGATGTAAGCCGGTTTGAGGGTGCGCAAACCGGAATCCGCACCATTCAGGTGCCCGGATCAGCCTGATGAACGACTTCGTCGGCCGACACTTGCTGCCCGATCTGCCCAACCACAGCTGCGGGCCACACTGCGGAGGATCCGAGGCTCCTCACTTGCCGCCCATCCGAACCCCCTTCCGGGTTGGGGTGTTGCGGCAATCCCCTGAGTCAGCCCAGCGAACTCGCTCACCAAATCCTCCGCAGTGATGATTGGGGTGGGGCCGGGCAGGGCAACCGTGGCAAGGCAAGCATCGGCGTGTCGAGGCTCTGCTTGTACTGTTGGTTGACGATGGACAGCGAGATCTTTGCCTCCGAGCGCATTCACCACCAACGGTTCCGGCTCATCTACCGCATCGCGCTCGGAGTTCTGCTGGTCGGCGCGGTGGTGCTGCTGGTGTGGTCGGGTTTCTCGGTCAGCGCCCGGGCGGGCTGGGTGGTCAGCATCGGGCTGCTCGCGATCGTCGCCGTGGTGCTGATGATGATGACCCGGATGGACCGGCCGCACCCCGACATGCTGGTCACCACCGGACCGTGGTCGCACGGCCGGGTTTACTCCGGCTCCCAGGAGCGCGAGATCTGGAACGCCATGGGCAAGGTGATCATCCGCCACCAACTGGGCTTCCGGCGCCTCACCGAGACCACCGCGATGTGCGAGCGGCCCGGCAGCTTCCTCTACCGCAAGGGCGTCCACCTGATCGACGTCCGCGACTCGGTCGACCACCCGGGCTGGCTGGTGGTCTCGGTGTTCGCCTCCCCCGACCTGCCGACCACCCTCACCGATTTCGGACGCGGCAGCGGTATCAACAACGAACTGCTCAGCGCGGTGCCCGGTTTCCGCAAGCCGGACGACCCCGACCTGGGCTGATCCCGGCTACGGATCGAACCCCTTTCTACGGCAGGATGATCCCCATGAATGCTGAGTTGCTGGCAGGTCGCTACGAACTGGTTGCGACGGTCGGCAAGGGCGCCACCGGGCAGGTGTGGCGGGCGTTCGACACCCTGCTGCACCGCCAGATCGCCATCAAGGTGGTCCAGCTCGAGGGGGCCCGCGACCCGGCCATGGCGGAGCGGTTCCGGCGCGAGGGCATCGCGATCGCCGGTCTGAACCACGAGTCGATCGTCCAGGTCTTCGACGCCGGCACCGATGAGCGGCGCGGCTGGCTGGTGATGGAGTTCCTGAACGGCCCCAACCTCAACACCGTCGTCCACGAGACCGGCCCCCTGTCGTACGAGATCGGGATGCCCATGCTGGCCAGGGTCGCCGACGGCCTGCAGGCCGCCCACGACGCCGGCATCACCCACCGCGACGTCAAGCCCGCCAACATCATGCTGGACGCCGCACGGGAGCCGAACGGCGATGTCCCCGACCTGCTGCACCATCCCGAACTGGGCCGCCCGGTGCTGATCGACTTCGGCATCGCCCGGCTGGTCGACCAGGCCGGGGCCCAACTCACCCGTCCGGCAACCGCCATCGGCACCGCCGCTTACATGTCGCCCGAGCAGGCCCGCGGCCAGGAAACCGGTCCGGCGTCCGACGTCTACTCGCTGGCCTGCGTGGCCTACCACACCTTTCTCGGCCGACCGCCGTTCCTCGGCTCCAGTTCGGTGGCGGTGGCCCACGCCCAGGCCTATGACGCCCCGGTGCCGCTGGGCGAACTGGCCCCTGACGTGCCGCCGGCGCTTGACAACCTGCTCTCGCGAATGCTGATGAAGGACGCCGCGGCGCGGCCAAGCGCCCGCGAGGTGGCGACCGAGCTGCGGGCGATCACCCGCAACCCGGAGATGGCCCCCACCGAGACGCTGGCCGGGTTGCCCACCGCGGTGATGCCCACCCAGGCCACCGCGGTGCTGGACGACCC
>NZ_JBASCI010000271.1:0-2486 GCF_049651565.1 Brooklawnia sp. | reverse complement strand
CGCCCACGCCCTGAGCCGGGCCACCGCCCGATCCCCGTGGCGGATGGAACTGCACGAACTGGCGTCCGGGGCGGCGATTATCAACGACGCCTACAACGCCAACCCCGAGTCGATGACCGCAGCGCTGCGCACGCTGGCAGCCGTCGGCGACCGCCGCCGTGCCGCCAACGCCGACGCCCGAACCATCGCGGTGCTGGGCGACATGCTCGAGCTCGGGCCGCAGTCTGCCGACCTGCACTACCGGATCGGGGCGCTGGCGGCCGAGCTCGGCATTGACGAAGTAGTCGCCATCGGGCAGTTCGCCGGCGACCTGGCGGCCGGGGCGAGCCAGACCGGCGGCCGCAGCCGGGTCGTCCAGCACGACCAGGCCGCTGACTCGCTCAACCTGTCGGCGGGCGACGTGGTGCTGATCAAGGCCAGCCGCGGACTGGGCCTGGAACGCGTCGCCGACCGCCTGCTCGGCCAAGAGGGGGCACAGTGAAGCTGATCGTGGCGGCCGGTGTGGTCGCACTGCTGGGAACCCTGATCGGCACCCGGCTCTTCATCGGATTCCTGGTCCGCCGTGGCTACGGCCAGTTCGTCCGGGACGACGGCCCGCAAACGCACGGCAGCAAGCGCGGCACCCCCACCATGGGCGGCGCGGTCATCATCGCTGCCGCGATACTCGCCTATGGCGTGGCACATCTGGTGAACTGGGAACTGCCGTCCTACTCGGGGCTGCTGCTGCTGGGCCTGCTGGTGGCCTGCGGCGCGCTTGGCTTCATCGACGACTGGACGAAGATCACCCGGCAACGCTCGCTGGGGCTGACCAGCCGGGGCAAGCTGATCGGTCAGCTGCTGATCGGGCTCGGCTTCGGCGTTGCCGCGCTGAGCTTCCCCAACCCCTATGGCCTGACCCCGGCCAGCCGGGCGATCTCGTTCACCCGCGACCTCGACTGGCTGCGGCTGCCGCTGGTGGTGGCAGTGGTCTGGATGACGCTGCTGATCATCGCGTCCTCGAACGCGGTGAACCTCACCGACGGCGTTGACGGGCTGGCGACCGGTGCACTGACCATGGTCCTCGGCGCCTACACGCTGATCTCGATCTGGCAGCGCAACCAGTGGTGCCGGCCCGGCTCCACCGCCAGCCCGATGTGCTACGAGGTGCGCGACCCATGGGACCTGGCGGTGGTGTCCGCAGCGTTGGCGGCCGCCTGCTTCGGCTTCCTGTGGTGGAACGCCAAACCCGCCAAGATCTTCATGGGTGACACCGGTTCGCTGGCCCTCGGCGGGGCGGTCGGTGGGCTGGCCATCCTGACCCGCACCGAACTGCTGCTGATCATCCTCGGCTTCCTGTTCGTCATCGAGGCCGCCTCGGTGATGATCCAGGTCAGCTACTTCAAGATCACCCGCGGCAAGCGGGTGTTCAAGATGGCCCCGCTGCACCACCACTTCGAACTGCTGGGCTGGGACGAGGTGACCGTGGTGATCCGGTTCTGGATCATCTGCGGCACCGCTGTGGTCGGTGGCCTGTCGGTCTTCTACGCCCAGTGGGTGCTCGGGCAATGAGCGGCAAACGGCTGGATTGGCTGGCCACGGCCGACCGGCTGTCGCCGTGGCCGCAGGCGAACGTGGTGGTCGCCGGGCTGGGCACGTCCGGTTTCGCGGCGGCCGACGCGCTGCTCGAACTGGGTGCCACGGTGACGGTGCTCGACGACTCCGCCGACGACACCAACCGCGACAAGGCCACCCTGCTGGAACACCTGGACGCCCACGTCCGGATCGGCGCGGGATCGACCGCGACGCTGCCAGCCAGTGTCGACCTGGTCATCACCTCGCCCGGCTGGCGTCCCGACTACGCCCTGCTCGCCCAGGCCGCGGCCCGCCAGGTGCCGATCTGGGGCGACGTCGAACTTGCCTGGCGGCTGATGCACCCCGACCGGATCGTGCCCTGGCTGGGGGTCACCGGCACCAACGGCAAGACCACCACCACCCAGATGCTCGATTCGATGCTGCGGGCGGCCGGGTTGAAGTCGGCGGCGGTGGGCAACATCGGCCGGCCGATCATCGAGGCGCTGAACGACGAGGTGCCTTACGACGCGTTCGCCGTGGAGCTGTCCAGCTTCCAGCTGCACTGGACGCACTCGCTGGAGCTGCACTCGGCGGTGGTGCTGAACATCCACCCCGACCACCTGGAGTGGTACGGGCCCTGGCTGGGTGACCAGGACGCCGCGATGGCCGGCTACGTCGCCGACAAGGCCCGCATCTACCACCACGTGCGGCACGCCTGCGTCTACAACGTCGCCGAACCGGGCACCGAGAAGATGGTCGAGGACGCCGAGGTCATCGAGGGCGCCCGGGCGATCGGCTTCACCCTGGGCATCCCGTCGATCAGCATGCTCGGGGTGGTGGACGACCTGCTGGTCGACCGCGCCTTCATCGCTCAACGACGCGACTCCGCGCTGCCGCTGGCCAGCATCGCCGACGTCCAGCCCGCCGCACCGCAC
>NZ_JBASCI010000270.1:0-8526 GCF_049651565.1 Brooklawnia sp. | reverse complement strand
ACAAGCCCGACACGACAAATCGTGTGCCCACCGTTTTCAGCCGTTCCGGGACCCCCGAAACCCTGTGACAAGCATCAATGCTCGCTCAGACCCGCCCGAATGCCCACCAACTGCGGAACTCGGGTAGACGCCTCGGGGCGCAGACAAGCATGAGGTTTTTCTCGTGGCTGGCGCGCGTATCTGGGTAAGGTGACAGACACAAGGTGGTAGCTCGCTCGTCGTCATGGAGGTGCAGCCATGCGGGTAGCAATTGTTGGCGCCAGCGGAAACGTGGGAACTGCGGTACTCAGGGAACTGGCGCAAACCACCGAGGTGTCTTCGGTGCTGGGCATCGCCAGACGCCTCCCGGACACCTCGGTCGAGCCGTACAACACCTGTGACTGGGCCGCGATCGACATCGCTGCGGCCACCACGGCCGCCACGGCCATCGGACAGCTGGAGGCCGCCTTCCGGGGCGTGGACGTGGTGATCCACCTTGCCTGGTTGGTGCAGCCGAACACCGAGCGCGACCTGTTGCGGCGGGTCAACGTGGAGGGCACCGCCCGGGTGGCGCAGGCGGCGGCCCGGGCCGGCGTTCGGCACCTGGTGGCCGCGTCCTCCGTTGCGGCCTACTCACCCGACACCGAGGACATTCCCCGCGACGAGAGCTGGGCCACCAACGGCATCCAGACCTCCCACTACAGTACCGACAAGGCCGCCCAGGAACGGGTGCTGGACGAGTTCGAGACCACCCATCCCGAGGTGCTGGTCACCCGGATGCGCACCGCTCTGGTCTTCTGGGCAGATGCCGGGGCCGAGATCCAGCGCTATTTCCTCGGCACCTGGGTGCCGGTGCAGGCGTTGCGCTTCGGACGCCTGCCGGTGCTGCCGCTGCCGGCCGGTCTGCGCGGCGTCCAGGCGGTGCACGGCGAGGACGCCGCACGCGCCTACGTCGCGGCCGTCCTCAAGGGTGTGCCGGGGGCGTTCAACATCTGCGCCGACGACATCCTGCGGCCCAACGACCTGGCGGAGATCGTCGATCACGGACGCCATGTCGAGATCCCGGCAGATGCCATGCGCTCGATGCTGGCCACCGCCCACAAGTTGGGCGCCATCGCGGCCGATGAGGGTTGGCTCGACATGGCCATGACAGTCCCGATGATGTCCAACCAGAAGGCGAAGACCGAACTCGGCTGGCAGCCCCGCTACTCCGCTGCCGAGGCGGTGAAGAGCGTGCTGGACGGCATGATCGAGGGCCGGGGCACCGACTCGGTGCCGATGCGGCCACGGCAGGTGGGCGGCATGAGCTTCCCGTCCACCGACCGGGTGACCGCCGGGGGAGGAGGCCGCGGCGAGCGGTCGGGCGACCCGCGCAAGCCCTGGCGCAATCCGGAGGTCGACGACCGCCCGGTGGTGTCGGACCAGATCGCCAGCGACCTGCTGGGCCTCTACCTGTCCGACCACCTCACCGGGGCAACCGCTGGCGCCCAGCGGATCAAGCGGATGGCCGACGCATACATCGATACGCCGGTCTATGCCAAGCTGTCCGAGCTCGCCATCATGATCCCTGGGGAGCGGCAGATGCTGAAGGAGATCATCCGCGACCTCCGGCTGGCGCAACGACCGCACCGTCAGGGAGCCGCGTTCCTGGCTGAGCGGGCCGGTCGGCTGAAGCTGAACCAGCGGCTGTTCAGCCGCTCTCCAATGAGCCTGGTGCTCGAGACCGAGCTGATGCGCAGCGCCGTGATGGGCAAGAAGGGGGTCTGGCAAACGCTGGGCGACAACGCCGAACACCTGGGCCTCAACGAGGACTTCTTCGACGAGCTCGCCGCCAGCGCCGACAAGCAGGCGGCCATCCTGGACGAGGTGCACCAGTACGCCCGCGGACGAGCCTTCCGCGCAGACCTGGAGACCTTCCAGCCGTACCTGACCGACGAGGCCGAGGAGGAAGTCGACGAAGTCGACCCCGAGGACGAACTCGTCGACACCTGGGGCGAGGATTCCTTCCCGGCCAGCGACCCGCCGGGCAACTACTGAGCGGCCGGGGTGCTGTACGGTGCCCGGCGCGTGCGCGATCGACCTGTCCGGCCCGATGAGCGCCCCGGGGCAGCGGTGTGCGCTGCCGGGGGTCAGGGCAGTGACCTACCGGTCATCAGTTGCGACTTGTAGACGTTGGTGATCCGGACGCCGTCCAGCCACCGGGTCAGGCGCCCGGCCTCGGCGTCCAGCGCGGCCCGGCCCATCTTGCCGACGAACTGGCCCACGCCCGGCAGCAGGATCACCTGGACGGCCGCGGCGTCGTCCTGCACCCAGGTGCCCACGATCCGGCCGTCCCACCACGCGGTGTTCCCGCCGTTGCCGTTGCTGTCGAACAGTAACCGGGTGTGGGCTGGGTCAAGGTAGAAGTCGCGGCTGCGCCAGCCCATCGTCGTCGGGTCGAGGGTGGGCAGCAGGGCGGCCCACGGTCCCACCTCGGCGACCGGTTCGACGTCGTCGGGCAATAGCCAGCCGGTAGCGCCGCCGGCCAACTCGACCGGGACGGCATCCACCGCTGCCAGTGCGGCGCGGGCCGCGTTCTTGGTCGACCCCAGCCACCACTGGATGTCATCGAGGGTTCCCGGGCCGAAGGTTCGCAGCCAGCGTCGGACCAGTTCGGCGTAGCCTTCCTCGGGCGACAACGGCGTCACGTGCCCGCCGAGCCACTCATCCATCAGCGTCCAGGTCAGCCGTGCCGTCCACCAGTTGCCGGCGTTGGGACCCCGGGTCACCACGCCCTCAGCACCCATCATGGTCAGCACCCGAGGGGCGATCGGGAAGGTGCCGCCGTACTTCTTGTCCGGGTTGACGGCAACGGTGCCGGTGAGCTCGGGGACTTCCTCCCGCAACTGCCTGGCCGACAACGGCTCTGAGCCCGACAGTCGACGCTGGATGGCGGCGGTCGCGGATGCCAGCCACGCGGCGCCGTCGTCGGCGACACCGTGCTGCTCGACGTCGCGGGTGATCAGCCGGCGTTGCTCGATCGCCACCCGGGCCGATGCGCTGCCGAGTGTGGCTGCCAGCAGGTCACGGGGAAAGACGAACAGGGTGCGGCGCATCGCGAGCTGCTTGACCACCGAGCGCTCGACGTACAGCGCGTGGTCGATGTCTGCCGGAGTCACGTCGATGGTGCGCGCTTGCACCGACAGGTAGACGCTGGGCGCTTCCGTTGCGTGCAGCGCGGTCATGGCCCGCGTCGTCGCCAGAACATCGGCCAGGCGGTGGGCGGGGTGGAGTCCGTGTCGCACAGCCAGCCGGGCGCGGCGTTCGCGCTCGTCGATCTTTCGGACAGCCATCTGCAACCTCTGGTCGGGCGGGGGAGTGGCGTTGCCGCGCCCGGCGCAGGGCGCGCCTTCAGTCTGCGCCCCGGGCGGTTGGGGTGTCTACCACTCGCGGGTGCTTGTCCCGGCGGGTGCTGAACATCCGCGACCGCTGAGCGCCACGGGTGCTGAACATCGGCGACCGCTGAGCCGCAGCGGGCGCTTTCGGTTCAGACAGCCCGAAACTGCCCGCTTCGAGGGCCGAACGCGGGCACTCTTCATCCAGATCGCAAGATCTACCCGCTGGGTGGAGCGTGCTGGAAGGCGGTCGGGTCCTGGCGGCCGACCTACATCCAGTTGCCATCGGCAGTGACAACTGGTTCCACAGGTTTCTGGTCGCCCGGAATCTGGCCGTAGCGTGGTTGTTGTCCGAATGACCGAACAAGAGGGAAGCAATTGGTCAACATCCTGAGCAGGATCGCCGACGCGTATACCGATGAGCCGGACCCGGTGCCCGAGCTGACCTTCGCCCGGTTCGTCAGCAACCTGCTGGCCAATCGTGATGGTTTCGAGGGGGCGGACGCATAGGCCCGCTCGGGGATCCAGCAACCGCCCGTCGCCACGCAGAAGTGGCGGCGGGTTTCTTTCTGCCCGGACGCGGCCCGGTCCAGGCAAGGCCGGCATCTCGTCCAGCAGGTGGACGGTACCGTCGGGCCGGAGCTGCCCCACCAGTCCTCAAGGCCCGATACTGCCCCGCGAGTTCCTTGCGTAATGGCTGCACTCGATGCTGGTCCGGTCGACCAGATGCAGCCAATCCCAGCGCTATCCACGCCAGCCCCAGCAACTGACGAGCGATCCGGGCAGGGAGGAGGGGCACGCGCCACCCATCCGGCGGGCACTTTCGGGCGAAGTGGCCGCAAACTGTCCGATCCAAGGGCCGAACCCGTGCACTTACCGGCCGTGGGGTGGAAGAGTGCACGGCAAGCCCGGCGTCGTGGCCCTCGTCCAGGGCTCAGGCGCTGACGCCCGTTGCCGGAACGCCCACCGCCAGCCCGGCGTCATGGCCCTCGACCACGGCGTCCCGGATCTTGCGCGGTTTCACTGCGTCGCCGATCAGCACGTGCGGCACGCCCCGAGCGGTCAGCTCCTGGGAAAGCTCCACGTCCGCGGCATACCCCACCGCCAGCACCGCGGTATCGCAGTCGATGCGCTGGGCGTCGGTGACCACGGCCTCCGGCGTGATCTCGACCACCCGCTCGCCGGTGACGATCCTGATCGGCAGGGCGGCCACCCTGGCCATCAACGGGTACGCCATGCCGGGGTTCATGTCGGCCAGGATCTTGTCGGTCATCTCGACTACCGTCACCTCGCGGCCCTGAGTGGCCAGCAACTCGGCGGTCTCGACACCCACCGATCCGCCACCGATCACCACCACGCGCCCGCCGACATCGACGGTGCCGAGCAGCACGTCCTCGGCGACGACCACGACTTCCTCGTCCGCCCCGGGGATCGGCGGCACGAGCGGCGCCGACCCGGTCGCGATGATCAGCGCATCCGCACCGAGCTGGGCGAGGAAGTCGGCGTCCACCAGCTGGCCGAACTCGACCTGCACACCCGTCTTGGCGACCATGTGGGTCTCGTAGTCGACGCAGGCGAACATCTCCGACTTGAACGGGGGCCGGACCCCGGGGAGGATGTTGCCACCCAACTCATCGGTCTGCTCGTACAGCCGCACCCGATGCCCCCGGCCGGCCGCGGTGTGCGCAGCCTCCATCCCGGCCAGGCCACCACCCACCACGACGACATCGAGCTCATGGGTGGGCGCGGGCACGTGGGCGTAGCGCAACTCGTTGCCCATCTCCGGGTTGTACAGGCAGGTCGCGTGGACGCCCATGCCGGTCTGGTTGATGCACCAGTTGCAGCTCAGGCATACCCTGATGTCGGCCGCGTCACCACGCTGCGCCTTGATGTAGAAGTCGGGGTCGCAGATCAGCGGACGCCCGGTCGCAACGATGTCGACCTTGTCGTCGGCGATCAGTTGGTCGGCGAACTCGGGCGTCTTGATCCGGTTGGCCACCGCCACCGGAACCGCCCGGCCGATACCCTCCCGGATGGCCATGGCGTCGTCGACGAAAGCCCCCAGGGGCAGCGCCTCGGTGCCCGCGGCCACATTGGACTCGTAAGTGCCCCCGGACACGTGGATCGCATCGATGCCATGCTCGACCAGTTCCCGGCAGAAGGCGGCGGTGTCGTCCGGCGTCAACCCGTCGGGCAGGTACTCATTCGCCGAGATCCGGTACATCACCGGGTAATCCAGGCCGACCTCAGCGCGGACGGCGTCCACCACCTCGAGGGGGAAGCGGGCCCGCCGCTCGGCGTCCCCGCCATACTCGTCGGTGCGGTTGTTGGTGTGCGGCGACAGGAACTGGTTGATCAGGTAGCCATGCGCCCCGTGCACTTCGATGGCGTCGATGCCGGCCTGCTGGCAGCGGCGGGCCGCGGCCGCGAACGCGTTCACCAAGTCGTGGATCTCGGCGGTCGTCAGCTCGTGTGGTACCACCTGGAGCACTCCGCAGGCGATCGGTGACGGCGCCACCAGCGGCGTCTGGGAGAACAGCGGGTTCGACTGGCGCCCGGCATGCAGCAACTGGACGGCGACTCGGCCGCCCGCCTGGTGCACCGCGTCCGCCAGCCGCCGCAGGCCCGGGATCATGTCGTCGTTGTGGCAGCCCAGCTGACGCGGTGAGACCTTGCTTCGCGGGTCGACGAACGCGCCGCCGGTGATGTTCATGCCCACGCCGCCACGGGCCCGGGCCACGTGGTAGGCGACGAAGTCGTCGGTTACCTGGCCATCCTGTCCACACAGGCCCACCACCATCGGGGCCATGATTCCCCGGTTCCTGAGCTGCAGCGTCCCGATGCTGATCGGGCTGAATAGGTGCTCGTAGGCGCGCATGCCCTGCTCCCTTCATCGCGAGCGTGACAGCAGTCTAGTGAGGTGGGCCGGACGCCACACGGCTGCGGGCGCACCCGGCTGGGCGGACTGAAGATCACTTGATGCCCGTCGTTACGCTGAGAACAACAAGCGCGTCGACGTGGCAGCAACGGCGGAATCGGCGGCGTGGCAGCACAAGGGGACCCATGGCATTCGTGGAATTCGACAACGTCTTCAAGACGTACACCATGGGAGCCACCCAGACCCACGCCATTCAGGGCGCGACCTTCAGCCTGGCGCGCGGGGAGTTCACGGTCATCGTTGGTCCGTCGGGGGCGGGCAAGACGACGATCCTCAACCTGCTCGGCGGCATGGACCCGGTCACATCAGGTTCGATCATCGTGGCCGGGGAGCAGATCTCCGATTACAGCCGCGAGCAACTGACGCTTTACCGGCGGGACGCGATCGGCTTCGTCTTCCAGTTCTACAACCTGGTGCAGAACTTGACGGCACTTGAGAACGTCGAGCTGGCCAGCGAGATCTGCCGCCACTCGCTGAATCCGCGGGAAGTGCTGCGGATGGTGGGCCTGGGCGAGCGGATGGACAACTTCCCGGCCCAACTGTCGGGGGGCGAGCAACAGCGGGTCGCCATCGCTCGCGCCATCGCGAAGAACCCGCTGCTGTTGCTGGCCGACGAACCCACGGGCGCCCTGGACTACCAGACCGGCAAGGCGGTGCTGGGCCTGCTGCAGGACATCTGCCACAACCACCACCGCACCGTGGTGGTCATCACCCACAACCTCGCCTTCACCGCGCTGGCCGACCGGGTGATCCGGGTGACCAACGGAATGGTCACCGACGTCACCCTGAACGACGCACCGAAGTCCGCCGACCAGATCGAGTGGTAACCGGAAGATGGGGACCGGGACGACCGTCGAGACGGTCAGTGGCGCCAGGCAGCCGCGCTACCAGCGCCGCTACCGCTACCGCAGCGGCTCACCGTACTGGAAGAGCGTCCGACGCTCCTTCCAGGGCACGTTCAGTCGCTGGCTCGCGGTGTTCGCCATCATCGGGCTGGGTGCCGGCGTCTTCGCCGGGTTGCGGAGCGTCGCGCCTGACATGTACGCCAGCGCCGACCGGCTGTACGACCGGACGAACTTCGCCGACCTGCGGGTCACCTCCACCGCGGGGCTCACCGCGGACGACGTGCACGCGCTCCAGCAGTTGCCCGGCGTCCGGAATGCCCAGCCGCAGATCAGCACCGAGGGCAGCATCGTCACCGGCGACGCGGTGCACGACGCCGCCATCCTCAGCATCGACCTTGCAGCAGTCGAACGTGGCCGGGACGCCGAGCCGATCAATCGGCCGGTAATCCTCGAGGGCCGGCTGCCCACCCGTCCCGACGAGATGCTGCTGTCCCGTGGCCTGACTCCGGCCGACGACACCACCCGGGTGGGCGACGTGGTGACCATCGCGTCGCTGTTCGGGGTAGGAGACCCGAGCGAGGTGCTGGAGTTCGAACAGTTCACCGTGGTCGGCTTCGCCGAATCGTCCTACTACCTGTCCGGCGACGTCGGCCAGTCACCGCGCTCCGGCGCTGCACTCAGCCACTACGCCTACCTGCCGCTGCAGGCCTTCCGCGACCCGGAGGTGTTCACCGACGTCTTCCTGACCGTAGACGGCGCCCTCGCGGAGACCTCTTTCTCCCGCAACCATGCCGCGGTGGTCGATCCGGTCGCCGCCGACGTGAAGGCCATCGCGGCCGAACGCGAGGAGGCCCGACTCGAGCAGATCCGCGCCGAGGCCCGGGCCCTGATCAATGACGGTCAGCAGGAGTTGGACGACCGGGCGGCCGCCGCCCGCGCCGAGATCGAACAGGCGCAGGCTGAACTCGACCAATCCCGGGACGAGGCGGAGCAACAGCTCGCCGACGCCCAACAGGTGCTCGATGAGAGCGAGGCAGCCCTGGCCGACGCTGAACGGCAGGTGGCCGACGGACAAGCCGCCTACGACTCCGGTCTCGCCGAGCTGGCCCGGCAGCGCCAGGTCGTCGCCGAGGAGTTGGCCGTCCAGCAGCGGACCATCGATGAGGGCTGGGCCGCGTACGAGCACGGCCAGGATGCCCTGGCCGAGAGCAACCTGACCCTGGCCGTCGCAAGGGCGCAACTGGACGCCGCGGAGACGGCCCTGCAGGAGGCGCGCGCCCAGCTCGACCAACTGCAACTGGCGTTGACGGCACTGGACACCCGCGACGACCTGGCGGCCCAGCAGGCTGCGCTGGAGGCCCAGCGCGCCCAGGCCGTCGTCGGGCTGGAG
>NZ_JBASCI010000269.1:0-9598 GCF_049651565.1 Brooklawnia sp. | reverse complement strand
GGAACCTGGGGCCGCTGTCCAGATTCACCCACCGCGCCAAGACCTTCGGCGGCTGGCAACTCCAGCAGCCCGAGCCCGGGGTGTTCCACTGGACCTCACCGGCCGGCTACCAATACCTCGTCACCGCCAACGGCACCACCCGCATCCAGATACCCGAGGAGGGAGCCGGAGCCGAGGCAGGGTCGGAGGCCGAGGCGGCAGAACCCAAGGCCGACACCGAGCCGGACCCGACGGAAGCCGAGTCCCAACTCACCGAGGAGTCCGAACCACCGGCTCAAGCCGAACTCCCAGACGAAAC
The DNA here is from genome assembly GCF_049651565.1 of Brooklawnia sp. Lineage (GTDB taxonomy): Bacteria > Actinomycetota > Actinomycetes > Propionibacteriales > Propionibacteriaceae > Brooklawnia. The sequence goes on along the minus strand of NZ_JBASCI010000269.1, from coordinate 9,300 downwards.
GGAGCCACTGGACGAAGCCAGCTGACCACCCGGCCGCACCGATGTCGCCGGATGGCAGGATGTCGAGCGACCGCCGACGGGAGGTGGGGTGTCCGGAGGAGCTGAGACCACGGGCGCGCGCGACACTCGAGCGCCCCGGGGCACGGGACGGGCACCGACATGCCGGCGGCTGGACTGCCGCGCCCTCGCCTGACGCGTCGCTCAGCCTCGGACGCGTTTGGTGACCTCGATCCATCGGTCGAGCAGCTCGGCAGCTGATCCGTTGTCGATCGCGCGGGCGACGCGTCCCAACCGATCACGCAGCTGTCCGGTAATTGGCGCAGCCAGATCTGGCCCATCGAAGGCGAGCAGAGCTGCAGCGGCATTGAGCAGGACGATGTCGCGCACCGGCCCGGTCATCCCGGCCAAGATGTCGCGAACCACCTGGGCGTTGTGGGCGGGCGGACCGCCCACCAGGTCGGCCGGTTCGGCCGGCTGCAGGCCGAGTTCTGACGGGTCGAGTTCGGTTCGCACCACCTGTCCACCGCGGATCAGCCAGATGTCCGAATGGGTGGTGGTCGTCAGTTCGTCCAGACCGTCGTCGCCGTGAAAGACCATGCCGCGATTACCCCGCGACGCCAGCACGCCGGCGACCAGTTCAGCGACGCGCAGATTCGCCATCCCGATCGCCTGGGCGACCGGGCGCGCCGGGTTGGCCAGCGGCCCGAGGAAGTTGAACGTGGTCTGGATGCCCAGCTCCTTGCGCGCCGGCGCGGTGTGCCGTAGCGAGCCGTGGTACATCGGCGCGAACAGGAAGACCAGACCGCACTCGGCGAAAACCTGCCGCTGACGATCCGGTGAGACGTCCAGCGCCAGGCCCAACGCCTCCAGGCAGTCAGCCGTCCCGCTCATTGAGCTGGCGGCCCGGTTACCGTGCTTGATCACCTTCGCCCCGGCCGCGGCGGCCACTATCGCGGCCATCGTGGAGATGTTCACCGTGTTGGCGCGGTCGCCACCCGATCCCACCACGTCCACCGCATTGTGCGGCAAGTCGATCGGCGTCGCCTTGGCCAGCATGCCGTTGGCCAGCGCATTCAACTCGGTGACCGTCTCGCCCTTGGAACGCAGCGCCACCATGAAGCCGGCCATCTGAACTGGGGTCGCGTTACCAGCAAGGATCTCCCCCATGGCCCATTCGGTGGTCGCCGAATCAAGGTCATCGCCGCGAACCAGACCAGTCAGGATATTGGGCCATGTGAAGTTCATGGTGGCCAGATTAATCCGTCAGCTCACCGGGCCCCGACCTGTCCGACTGCACCCCAGACCGGGCGCTGATCACTCCCCGGACTGGTGACGGCTGCCCGAACCGGGGATGACCAAGTCAGACGACAGTGGCGTCCGCCGGCCAGCCCGGTGATCACGAACGACCTGGGCGACGTCGTCGGGCAACCGGATCGGATCCACCGGGTACGGCGAGATCCCCTCCGCCCGCGACCAGGTGGCCAACCAGGCATCCGCCGCCCGGGCGATCAGCAGAACGATCGGCGGGGCGCCGGGGATCTCGTCCTTGATCTGGTGCGACAGGCCCATCCCACCCGGCCGGGCCTCGGCGTCAAAGACCGCGACGTCGAACTGCCCATTGTCCAGCGCCTTGATCAGCGCGGGACCGGTGGCGAACTCGGTTATGTCAAGTTCCGGCAGGTCGGAGGCGATCTTGCGTCCGAGGGCCAGCCTGATCTGCTCGCGAACCAGGCGGTCGCTGGAGTAGATGACAACCTTCAGCACATCAGAAGCGCTCTGATCCTGGTTCTCGCTCATCGGTTCTTCCTCGCCCTCACCGGCGCTGCCCTGCGTTGGCCGCACCACTGGTCATGACGATGCTACCGCGTCAGCCGGCTGGCTCGACAGCAAACCACCCCCTCCCGGTGCCGGCGGCTTGCCCCGCCCGCGACAATGGGCACGTGCGATTCCTGTCCAACACCCCGGCCCATGACCTGACCTACAGTGACGTCTTCATGACGCCGAACCGGAGCACGGTGACGTCCCGGCTCGATGTCGACCTGACCTCCACCGACGGTCTGGACCTGCCGCTGCCGCTGGTGGTGGCCAACATGACCGCCATCTCGGGGCGCCGGATGGCCGAGACCATCGCCCGCCGTGGCGGGCTGGCGGTGTTGCCGCAGGACATCCCGGTCGACGTGCTGGCCGAGTCCATCGCCCGGGTCAAGCGCGCCCCGGCCGTCTTCGAGACCCCGATCACCGTCGCGCCGACCTGGCCGGTGGGCGACACCATGACCCTGATCGCCAAGCGCGCCCACGGCGTGGCGGTGGTCGTCGACGACGACGGCGTCCCCCTCGGGCTGGTCGGCGAGATGGAGACCCGGGGTGTTGATCGGTTCGCGCAGGTGCACGAAGTCATGACCACCACTCTCACGCTGGTCGAGCCTGGAACCCACCCTCAGCAGGTCTTCGACACCCTCACCCAGAACCGGCAACGGATCGCCATCGCGGTGGACGCTGACGGTGTCCTGGTCGGCGTCATGACCGCCAGGGGGGCGATCCGCTCCGGGATCTACCGACCGGCGCTGGACGCCGAGGGCCGGCTGAAGGTTGCGGTGGCGATCGGCATCAGCGGCGACTCCGCGGGCCGGGCCCACGAACTGCTCCGGGCGGGCGCGGACGTGCTGGTGCTCGACACCGCCCACGGCCACCAGCAACGGATGATGGACGCGCTGGAATCGGTGGTGCCGGTCCGCGACGAGTTCGCCGCCGCCACCGGGTACCGCGTCCCGCTGGTGGCCGGCAACGTGGTCACCGCGGTGGGCACCGAGGACCTGCTGGAGGCCGGCGCAGATGTGGTCAAGGTCGGCGTCGGACCAGGGGCGATGTGCACCACCAGGATGCAGACCGGCGTAGGACGTCCGCAGTTCTCGGCGGTGCTGGAGTGCGCCGCGGCCGCCCGCGAGCATGGCCGCGCGATCTGGGCCGACGGCGGGGTCCGCTATCCCCGCGACGTGGCGTTGGCCCTGGCCGCGGGCGCGGGCAATGTGATGATCGGCAGCTGGTTCGCGGGCACCCACGAGTCGACCGGCGATCTGCTGCACGACGCCGATGGCCGCGCCTACAAGGAGAACTTCGGCATGGCCAGCGCCCGCGCGGTGCGCAACCGGACCCGGCACCAGTCAACCTTCGACCGGGCCCAGGCCGCCCTGTTCGAGGAGGGCATCAGCACCTCGAAGATGTACCTGGATCCGCAGCGCCCGGGCGTGGAGGACCTGGTCGACTGGATCACCTCCGGCGTCCGCTCGTCCTGCACTTACGCCGGCGCCCGGACGCTGCCCGAGTTCCACGATCGTGCCGTCATCGGTATCCAGTCCTCCTCCGGCTACGACGAGGGCCAGCCGCTGGCGTCCAGTTGGTTGTGAACCCGCCCGGGCGCGACGACAGCGGGCGTCCGACCGTTGGAGCCGGACGCCCGCTGCTCAGGTCAGCGTTGGGCGATCAGTGGAACGAGTCGCCGCAGGCGCACGAGTTCGACGCGTTCGGGTTGTCGATCGTGAAGCCCTGCGCCTCAATGGTGTCCATGAAGTCAATCGTCGCCCCGCCCAGGTAGGGGGCGCTCATCCGGTCGACGACCAGCGTGACTCCTTCGTAGGGATCCCTCAGGTCGCCGTCGAGCTCGCGGTCGTCAAACATCAGCTGGTAGCGCAGGCCCGAACAACCACCCGGCTGCACAGCAATGCGCAACGCAAGATCATCGCGGCCCTCGGCAGCCAGCAGCGTGGCGGCCTTCGTCGCGGCGGCTTCGGTGAGGGTGACGCCGGTTGTGCGCACGGAAGTATCGGTCATCTCATCTGCTCCATAGGTCTCTAAGCAAGCAGTCCGGTGGTGGTGCCGGGCTGCGTCCCAGTCTACGACCGTGTCAACCGGGGATCAGACCGTCCTCGGCGCGGCTCTCCTGCAGCCACTCGCTGATCTCGGTCATGGACGCCTGCACGTCCGGCACGATCAGGTCGCTCAGCCGGGCCCGGCCGGGCGGCACCGAGGTGCCGTACCTCTTGACCAGATCGGCCATCTCGGCCAGGGCCAGCGCCAGTTCCTCGGCATCGCGGGAGGCCACGGCGTCGGTTACCATCTCGTCCAGCACGTTGAGCCGGATCACCAGGTCGTCGGGCACCTCCCACTGGCCCTGTCCCATGATTCGGACGATCACTGTGCCCGCCTCGCGTCGGCCGGCCAGGTGTCCTGCACTTCCGGCTCGGCCGGCTCACCCGGCTGCCGGTAGGAACCATGTTCCGCCTCGACCGGATCCCGGCTGGCGAGTTCGGCCTTCATGGCCGCGAGCTCGGAGGCGGCCTGTTCGTCGGAGTCCCCCTGCCGCGGTTCGGAGGCCACCTGCTGGGGAGCTGCCACCGCGTCGGACTGCTGGGCGGCCTGCTGGACGACCTGCCCGGCACGTCCGAGGTCGCCATCCAGCGCGGCAAACGCAGCCGCCACCCTGGCCTGCGCCTCGGCGGCCGAGTAGCTCGCCCACACGGTGTCGCGCTTGGTGCGGATGGCGTCGATCTTCGCGTGCAGCCGGGTGCTGGTGAGCACCAGTCGTTCCTCGGTGAGCCGCAACTGGTCGTGTTCGGCCTCGAGCGCCGTCAACTGCGCCGACAGCGATTGCTTGCGTAGCAGGGCCTCCCTGGCCAGATCGTCACGGCCCTGCTCGAGCAGCCGCCGCGCACTCACCGTCAGCGAATCGACCTCGGCAGCCAGTTGTGTCATGTGCTGGGCGAGTCGCTTGCGGTTGGCTGCAACCTCGGCGGCCCCGCGGCGCACCTGCTGCAACAGCTCGATCTGCTCACCATAGGCATCGCGGATCGGGTCGGCGGGCTGCTCGGGTTCACCATTGGACCCCAGCGCCCGCGTGATACGGCGGAAGATACCTGCCATCTGCTGAGTCGCCCTTCTTTCGTGCTCTCCCCAGCTTAGAGGTTCACGCCCCGGGCAACTAGGATGGCCACAGCAGCATCGAGTAGAAGGAAATTCGTGGGACTCTTCCGCCCCTATGACAGCAGTGACGCGGCCGATCGCCCCGCGGAGGTTGCGACCGACGACGCCGCCCAGCATCCCGAACCGGAGCAGGGCAAGGGCGCGCCGACGCTCAGCCGCCGGGAAGCCGAGCAGCTTCGCCGTGAGCGGATGCGTCCGACGTTGTCGAAGCGGGAGCAGAAGGCCCGCCAGCGGGAGATCCGCCGCGTCCGTGAGGAGAAGGCCTACCAGGACGCCGAGGTGCGTCCCGAACGGGTGCTGCTGCGCAACTTCGTCGACGCCCGCTGGACCTTCAGCGAGTTCAGTTGGCCGCTGCTGTTCCTGGCGATGTCGCTGTTCATCGCCGGTACCTGGTTCCCGCAACTGGCGCTCTACGCGTCCTACGCGATCTGGGCGATCATGGTCGGTGTCATCATCGAGGTCGCCTTCATGTGGAGCATGTACAAGCGGCTGCTGGCGCAGCGGGCGCCGACCGCTCCGCGCCGTGGCCTGCTGATGTACATGGCCTCCCGGATGGTTGCGATGCGGCGCTTCCGCCGCCCCCCGGCAGCCCTCGACCGCGGCGCGCAGTACTGATGGCCTACTGGTGGGACGCCGAACTGGCGCCCGGCGCGACAGCCACCGACGACGACCTGGCCGCGGTGGGGCTCGGCACCCGCTTCGCCGACCAGGCGACTGCCGAGCAGTGGCTCGGCGAGTTCTACCTCGACCTGCAGGACCTCGGTGTCCAGCAGGTCAGCCTCTTCGAATCCGATCGGCTCGTCTACGGGCCGATGTCACTGGCGGACGCGTGAGGCCATGAACGGCGGCTTGACCAGTTCGAACTCCTCCAGCCGGCGCCGCACCCGCACGCTGACGGCCGAGCCGGGCCTGTGGTCGGCGTCCACCAGCGCCAGGCCGATGCCCACTCGCAGGGTTGGTGAGAAGGTGCCCGAGGTGACCACCCCGATCACCGTATCGTCGGGTGCCACGACCTCCATGCCCGGACGCGGGATGCCGCGTTCGGTGGCCCTGATGCCGCGCGAACGCCGCGCCGGACCGGCCTCGCGGATCGCCAGCAGCGCCTCACGGCCGGCGAACTCGGGCTTGTCCCAGCCGACGGCCCACGACACCCCGGCGCTGACCGGATCTATCTGTGGCGACAGCTCGTGGCCGTGCAGGGCATAGCCCATCTCGGTGCGCAGGGTGTCGCGCGCCCCCAGCCCGCAGGCCCGGACGCCGAACCGGGCGCCGGCGTCCAGCAGCCGCTGCCACCAACCGTCGGCGTCCCGGCTCGGTATCACCAGTTCGCAGCCCCGCTCGCCGGTGTACCCGGTGCGGCACACCGTGGTCTGCTCGTCAAGGCGCTCGAAGCCCATGTAACCCATCTGCGTGGGCACGCCGAGCCATGCCAGCAGTTCATCCGAACGCGGGCCCTGGACGGCGATCACCGCCAGGTCGTGGTGCAGGTTGGTGACCTGCACGCCAGGTGGCGCCTGCTCGGCCAGTAGGGCGGCGACCGTAGCAGAGTTGGCGGCGTTGGGAATCAACAGCACCTCGTCGTCGCTGACCAGGTAGGCGATCATGTCGTCCACCACCCCGCCGGTGGCGTTGCACAGCAGGTGGTACTGCGCGCGACCGGGGCCGATCTTCGCCAGGTCGTTGGACAGTTGGCGGTTGAGGTAGTCGGCGGCACCGGGTCCACTGACCCGCAGCTTGCCCAGGTGGGAGACGTCGAAGATGCCCACCGCCTCCCGCACCGCGGCATGCTCGGCCAGCACGCCACCGTCGCCGTACTCCAGCGGCATCAGCCAGCCGCCGAACTCGGACATCTTGGCGCCAGCCGCCTCGTGGCGGACGTGCAGCGGCGACTGGTGCAGGGACTGTTCGGACATGGCTCACCTCAATGGGGTCAACGGCAGCCACGCTACTGCACCGCGGGTGACGGGCTAGCCTGATGACGCAGAACTCAACCGACCGCGAGAGGTATCAGATGGCGACCCCGCACCAGAACCTGTTCGAACCGGCCCGCTTCGATCCGGGACGCACCGCGCTGCCCCGGGTCGAACTGGTCAAGTCGATCGGCAGGGCCAGCGACGTGGTCATCGGGCTGGCCACATCCAAGGGCCAGCCCACCGTGATCGGCGCCACCGCTGAACTGGAGCGGGCCGCCGGGCGCGGCAGCCAGCTCGCCAACCTGCTCACCGATCAGGGCGCGCAGACCGACGTCGACCGGCTCACCTGCCTCAACCTGCCTGGCATCCGGGTGTTGGCGGTCGGTCTGGGTGACGACCTGGATCTGCGTCCGGAGGACCTGCGACGAGCCGCCGCCATCGGGGTACGGCACGCCGCCTCCAACGGCTCCCCCGCCCCGCGCCGCATCGTGGTCAGCCTGGAGGCCACCTCGGACGCGCATCTGCAGGCCGTGGTCGAGGGGGCGCTGCTGGCGTCGTGGAGCTTCGCGAAGCTGCGCCGCGAACCCACCCGGCCGACGATCGAGTCGATCGGTGTGGTCGGATCATCGCGGGCGTCCCAGCAGGCCCTGGACGCCGGACGGACGGTGGCGCAGGCGGTCTGCGTGGCCCGCGACTGGACGAACCTGCCGCCCAACCTGCTGGGCCCGGCAGACCTCGTCGAACAAGCCCGCGGCTACCTCAAGGACGTCCGCGTGGAGGTCGAGGTGCTCGACGAGGCAGCCTTGGAGAAGGGCGGCTACGGCGGCATTCTGGCGGTCGGCGGGGGTTCGGCGCGGCCGCCCAGGCTGCTCCGGCTGGATTACCACCCGCGCTCGGCCCGCCAGCACCTGGTGCTGGTCGGCAAGGGCATCACCTACGACTCCGGCGGTTACAACTTGAAACCGGCCGAGAGCCTGCTGACCATGAAGCATGACATGGCCGGTGCCGCGGCGGTGATCGCGGCGACCAGGGCGATCGCCGAGCGTGGACTGGCCGTCCACGTGACCAGCTACACCCCGCTGGCGGAATCGATGATCTCCGGCACCGCCTACCGTCCCGGCGACGTGCTGACCATCCACGACGGCACCACGGTGGAGAACATCGACTCCGACTGCGAGGGCAGGATCGTGCTCGCCGACGCCCTGGCCCGCGCCAACGCCGACCGCCCGGACCTGGTGGTTGACATCGCCACCCTGACCGGGGCGTGCATGGTCGCCCTGGGCACCCGGGTGGGCGGGCTGATGAGCAACGACGAAGCCACTGCAGACCGGTTGCTGGACGCCGCCGAGTCGGCCGGTGAGGAGTTCTGGCACCTGCCGATCACCTCGCACGCCCGCAGCCAGCTGGCATCCGACGTGGCCGACCTGCGCTCCAAGAAGGACCGCTACGGCAGCGCCCTGTTCGCGGCTGCCTTTCTGCAACACTTCGTGGCGGCCGGCACCAACTGGGCGCACCTGGACATCGCCGGTCCGGCCTGGAACCGTGACGCCCCGCACGACTACGTGCCGGCGCAGGCCACCGGGATGGGGGTTCGCACCCTGGTGGCGCTGGCCCAGTCGATGGCCGGCTGACCCGCTTGGCACCTAGCGGTGCCGGGCGTCCCAGTCGCGCTTGCGTTGCGGGTAGGGGACGACGCCGGCCTGGTAGGCGGGCACCTGGTGCCTGGCGCAGAAGTCGAACGCCCAGGCCCCGGACGGCACCGCCCGGCGCGCCCATTCGCCGTCGTGGGCGATCAGCAGCAGCGACGGCTTGTTGAACCGCGTGGGCGGCTCGACCCAGGCCTCGACGCCGCGGCGTTGCCTGATGAACGACACCAGGAACTGCCGGGTGTCGTCGTCGATGAACCGATCGCCGCGGACCACAGCCCGACGCTGCCGGGTCCGGGAGAACAACCGCCCAAAGGGTGCCACCACTCCATTATTCCCGCACGTCGGCGCGGTGAGTTCGGTGGGCACCCGCCGAACCGGTTCGGCAGCCGGGCGCAGCCGGGGCAATCCAGCTAGGCTTACAACGGTATTGATGGCATTTCGAAGGAGAGCCTACCCATGTCGACTGAAGTCACTTTGCCTGCTTTGGGCGAGAGCGTAACCGAAGGAACCGTCTCCCGTTGGCTCAAGGAAGTCGGTGAGCACGTCGAGGTTGACGAGCCGCTGTTGGAGGTCAGTACCGACAAGGTCGACACCGAAGTCCCCTCCCCCGTGGCGGGCACCCTCCTCGAGATCCGGGTCAACGAGGACGAGGAAGCCCCGGTCGGCGCGGTGCTCGCCATCATCGGTGAGGCCTCCGAGGCGCAGCCGGCCGCTCCCGCCGAGGAGCCCGCGGCCCCCGCCGCGCAGCCCGAACCCGAACC
>NZ_JBASCI010000268.1:0-2904 GCF_049651565.1 Brooklawnia sp. | reverse complement strand
CGACGGGTCGCTCGACCGGCCGCGGCTTGCGGGGTGCGGCGGCGGTGCCGGTGTCGAAACCCGCCGCGATCACGGTGACCCGCACCTCATCGCCCAGCGAGTCGTCGATGATCGTGCCGAAGATGATGTTCGCCTCTTCGTGGGCGGATTCCTCGATCAGGTTGGCGGCCTCGCTGACCTCGAACAGGCCCAGGTCGGAGCCACCGGCGATCGAGAGCAGGACGCCGCGGGCGCCGTCGATGCTCGACTCCAGCAGGGGGCTGCTGATCGCCTGCTCGGCGGCCTCCCGGGCACGGTCGTCCCCGCGCGCCGAGCCGATGCCCATCAGCGCCGAGCCGGCGTTGCTCATCACGGCCTTGACGTCGGCGAAGTCGAGGTTGATCAGGCCCGGGGTGGTGATCAGGTCGGTGATGCCGGAGACGCCCTGCATCAGTACCTGGTCGGCCTGCTTGAAGGCATCCAGGATGGCGATCCGGACGTCTGTCATGTCGAGCAGCTTGTCGTTCGGGATCACGATCAGGGTGTCGACTTCTTCGGCGAGGGTGGCGATGCCGTCCTCAGCCTGCTGGGCGCGCCGCCGGCCCTCGAAGGAGAACGGCCGGGTCACCACACCGATGGTCAGCGCACCCAGCGAGCGGGCGATCTTGGCGACCACCGGGGCACCGCCGGTGCCGGTTCCGCCGCCCTCGCCGGCGGTCACGAAGACCATGTCGGCGCCCTTGAGGGCGTCCTCGATCTGGTCGGAGTGGTCCTCGGCGGCCTGGCGTCCCTTCTCGGGGTCGGCGCCGGCGCCCAGGCCGCGGGTGAGGTCACGGCCGATGTCGAGCTTGACGTCGGCGTCGCTCATCAACAACGCCTGCGCGTCGGTGTTGATCGCGATGAACTCGACGCCCTTCAGCCCGGACTCGATCATCCGGTTGACCGCGTTGACACCACCACCGCCGACACCAACGACCTTGATGACTGCCAAGTAGTTCTGCGATGCAGTGGCCACCAGATGCCCCATTCCTTGCCGTTCAACTCTTGCCCCATTGTGCCCTCTCGGCCGCCCGGTGGCTGACCAACGACCCGCACGCCGCCCGGCCCGGCCCGTCGGACAACCGCTTTCGAGCGTCACGACCAGCGCACTCGCGCGGAAACAGCCCACCAGGGCACGCCGAACAGTATCCAGCAGGGCCGAGGTCGGCCCGAATAGCCTCAAGTTGAGGTCGAGGCTTTCAGCTCACCGCGGGGTGGCTCGGCACCGACACGTCGAAGACCGTGCCCGGCATGTCGAGCAGTGCGGGCAGCACCTCGGCCTTCTGGGCAGACTTCTCGGCGTTGCCCCAGACGATGGACCGGCCGTCGGCCAGCAGCACCACGATGTTGTCGATGCTGGTGGCCTCAACGTGCTCGGTGGCCTCCGCCACCTGGGAAGGCATCGCCTGCACCACGGTCGCCACGTCGGCCAGCATCCGCTGGTCGTTGCCGCTGACGATCGCCACCACCCCGGGACGCCGTTCCGCCTCGGCGTGGAAGATCCGCCCCTCGGCGTCCACCCACTGGTAGCCGGCCTCGTCGGCGCGCTGGTAGACCATGGTGCGTTCGGTCACCCGGATCACCAGCTCGTTGGGCCACTCCCGGTGCAGCCTGACCTCGGCGACCGCCGGCAGGGCCAGCACCCGCTGCCTGATCGCGCCGCCCGGTAGCCGGGCCATCGGGGTGCCGATGGGCACCTGCGCGGTCTGGGTCACCTGCTCGGCGGTGAGGATCCCGGTGCCCTCGACACTGACCTGGCGGGTCTCCAGCACCGAGGAGAACAGCACCAGCCACACCAGCACACCGGCGACCGCTGCGCCCAGCGTGCCCAGCAGGATCCGGCGCAGCCGGGTCCGTCGTCGCGCCCTGCGGCGCAGGTCGAGCCTGGCCGACAGGTCAGCACTCATCGGCCACCGGCTCGCTGGGCGAGCAGGCCCGCCAGCATCGGCCCGACCAGCGTGACGTCCCCGGCGCCCAGCGTCATCACCAGGTCACCCGGCTGCACCAGACCGGCCAGGTGGGCGGCCAGGCTGCCCTTGTCGGGCACGTACTCGACGCTGGTGCCGGGGCTGGCGTGCCGGTGGGCGGCGTCGGCGACCAGCGCCCCGGTGACGCCGGGTAGCGGGTCCTCGCGGGCCGCGTAGATGTCGGTGACCAGCACCACGTCGGCCAGGCACAGTGCCGCGCCGAACTCGTCGGCGAAGTCGCGGGTGCGGCTGTACAGGTGCGGCTGGAAGCAGGCGACCAGCCGGCCACCACCCTTTGCCCGCAGGGCGGCGGTGAGCGCCGCCCGCAGTTCGGTCGGGTGGTGGGCGTAGTCGTCGTAGATCCGCACCGCCCGGTCGGCCGGGTCGTCCGGGTTGAGCCTCTGCTCGGCGACCAACTGGAAGCGGCGGAGCGTCCCGGTGAACTCGCCGGCGCCGGCGACCAGCCGTTCGGCGTCCAGCTCGAGGAGTCGGCCGGCGGCGAATGCGGCGGCCGCGTTGGCGAGGTTGTAGCGACCGGGGACCCGCAGCCGGAACGGGAAGCTGCGGTCCTCGGCGAGCAGGGTGGCCGAGGCGTGGGTGCCCTCGAAGTCGAGGTCGGTCAGGCGCACCTCGGCGTCCGCGGACTCGCCGTAGCCGACCACCCTTGTCGCGCCGGCGCGCGGTTCCTCGGCCAGCGCCCGGGCCCCGGCGTCGTCCACGTTGATGACCACTGCCTGCACGGTCTGGCCGGTGGCGAAGCGTCGGAAGCCGTCGGCGTAGGCCCGGGCGGTGCCCCAGTTGTCGAGGTGGTCGGGTTCGATGTTGGTGATGATCGCGATCCGGGTGGGGTACTGCAGGAAGCTGCCATCGGATTCGTCGGCCTCGACCACGAAGACGTCACCGGAGCCCAAGTGGGAGC
>NZ_JBASCI010000267.1:0-23762 GCF_049651565.1 Brooklawnia sp. | reverse complement strand
ACGCTGAACAGGCCGATGATCAGCAAGCCGGCCCCGACGCCGACCAGAACCGCCATCACGACCACTCCTGCAGCGACCGCAGGTCGGCCAGCAGCCAGGGGCTCGGCGCAAGCTGTCGGGGCCGGCCGTGGTCATCGGTGGAGTAACAGAGGTGGGTGACCGGACGGCCGTTCTCGACGGCACCGGTAAGTTCGCGGATCTCGCTGATGTACCGGCGGCGCACGCCGCCGCGCCAGGTGTCGTCGACCAGCCGAACGTGGATCAGCAGGTGCAGGTTGAGGGCGATCTGGCGATAGGCCTCATCCATACCGAAGACTCCGCCCTGTGCCACCCGGGCGGCCAACCGGTCCATGGTGGAACCCGCCGAGTGCGAGTGAGTGGTGCACATCGTGCCCGCACCGGACTGCATCGCCTCGAACAGTGCACCGGCCTCGGCACCCCGGACCTCCCCGACGATCAGCCGGGACAGGTTCTGCCGCAACGCTTCTGGAATCAGGTCGGCCACCGAGTACTGGCCGACCTGCCGGCCGTCCCGGTACTCGCCGAGCCCGACCTTGGCCTGCAGCGCCACCATGTTCCGCCGGTTCGGCAGCAGGTGGGTGAGCAGCTCGTAGTCGGTCTCCAGGGTGCCGATGCGTTCACTGGTCGGGATCGCCGCCAGCAGGGCGCGCAGCAAGGTGGTCTTGCCGGCGCCCTGGTCGCCCGAGATGACGATGGACTTGCGGGCCAGCACGCACTGGGCGAGCAGCTCGCTGACCTCCTGCGGCATCATGCCACCCTCGGCGAGCTCGTCGAGGCTGACGTCGGTCAGCAGGTGCTGCCGGATCACGATGGATGGCCGGTAGCTCAACCCGAAGCCGATCGCGTGCAGTCGGAAACGATCGCCGAGGGCCAGCGTCATCATCGGGTGGGCGTCGTCGAACGCGCGGGCCGGGGAAGCGCTCGCCCCGAGGAAGCGGATGGCGTCGACCAGTTCCTCGTCGGAGTCCGCCACCGGTGGGTGCTCGACCCGTCGACCGTCGCCGTAGTGCACCACCACCGAGTCCCAGCCGTGGATCTCGATGTTCTCGGCGCTCGGGATCTCGAACAACGGCTGCAGCCGGCCGTAACCGAAGATGGCGTCCTCGACCGCGCTGGCGTAGGCGTGCTCGAGGGCCAGCGGCCAGAGCTGTGCACCGGTCTGGCCGAGCCGTTGGGCATGCTCGCGGACCACGGTCCGGATGACCGACCGCCCCATCATCAACCGGTCGTCGCTGGGCATCGGCTGAGAGTGCTCGCTGGCCCAGTGCTGTGAATTCTCGGTGATGAGTTCGGACGCCTGCCGGCGCAACTGCACGACCTGCTGCCAGTCCACCCGCTGTTGCACCTCGGGCCGGCGGGCCGGTCGTCGGGCGACGCCATGTCCGTCCCGGTAGGGCAGCAGCTCGCTGGGGGCCAACGCACCGAGCGCCCTGGCGAGTTCGGACTGCGGCAGCGCCGCGGCAGGGCGACCGTTCATGCTGCGACCTCCGAAGCCTGCAGTTGCGACGACAACGACTGGAAGCCACGCCAGAGCGGACGCCCGGTCAGCTTGCGGGGCGGCAGATCGCCCTCACTGAGGACGGCGGCGGTGACCGGATCCCACGGCAGGTCGGCCACCAGGTGGACGCCCAGGGACTGCGACACCTCGCCGGCCGGGTAGGGGCGCCCGCCACCGACCACCACCAGGCCCAGCCTGGCGGGGTCGTCCAGCGAGTCGGTCAGTTCGGGGAGCAGCAATCGCAGGGACGCCAGCGCCGGCAGCCCCGACCTGGTCAGCACCAGCACCCTGCTCCCCCGCTCGAGCAGCACCTCCGGCAGGCCGCCCTCAGGCAACCGTCCGGCATCAATGATGACGTCGGTGCGGTCGAGTTGTTCCAACTGGGCGACGAACCGCGTCCAGTAGGACTCGAACAGCGTGGCCGAACCGGAGTTGGTGAAGCCCGGCAGGAAGCGGCGTGGCTGGTCGACACCGTCGTCCAGCGGGAGAGTCTGGTCGATCAGTCGTTGGCTGCTGACCGGTTGCAGCGCGCGGTAGTCCTGCACCAGGCCGGCCAGGCCGCGGCCGCCGGCCGACAGGCCACGCAGATAGCCCGCCAGCACCGCCTGATTCGGGTGCCGGTCGCAATCGGCGAGCAGCACCGGACGCGGCCAGCTCAGCGCCAGTCCCAGACCCGTGGTCGTGACGCCGGGCGAGCCGCCGGCGGAGGTGAGCACGATGATGGCCATCAGCCGTCCCCGTTCCGGACGATTGCGATCCGCTCCGCCGCGGCCAGCGCGGCGATGCTCGACGCCGAGTACTGATCGACCTGCACGTCGAGCAGCCAGCTGCCGCCGTCGGTGGTGGGCACCGGGGACGTCGCCACGGTGGCCCCGAACTCGGCTCCGGGCTCGCGCTCGGCGTCCATGCCTGACGGCACCTCGACCAGCGTGACGTAGGCACCCACCGGCAACGGCTGGTTGGGTAGTTGGCCGGCTGCCACCCTGAGCCCGACGTGCGCCGCACCGGCCGGCACCACACTGGCGCCCACCGAATCCGGACCGACCAGTGAACCGGCCGGCAGGTCGGTGCGCGCGTGCTGCCCGACCAGCTCGGACGCCTGTTCGGCAGGCAGCACCGACACACCTTGTGCCCGGCCGATGGTGGTGGTGGTCAGGTGGTGGGACTCGATGACCTGGCCGCGGGCCACGCTGCTGGTCATCAGGACCACCTGCTGGGACTGTTGGGTGCCGCTCCAGGCCCAGGCCATCACCAGGGCGCCAAGACAGGCACACAGGATGCCGATCACCACCAGCCGAGTGTCTCTGCGGGCGCGCAACTGAACCGCTGCCGGACGCTGCGGTGGTTCGATGATCGCGGGCCTGGCCGGGGGCGGCGAGGGCTGCCAAGCTTGGGACGCGGACATGTCGATCTTCCTTCTGCCTCTGGAGGGGTGCCAGGCAGGCAGCACGTTACCCACAGGTCCACCACAACTTCGAACGCGTCCCAATATCTGTGGACAACTCGCCGGCTCAGACCTGTGTGCCTGCAGCAGTTGCCCCCGCGGTGTCACCGGCAGGCGCCGGAAGGTTAGCATGGGGCGAATCGACAACGTGGTCACCCAGAAGGCGGAAAACCATTCACACCCAGGAGTGGACTGATGGAAGCCGTTGTGCCGTGGTGGGGACTGATCCCCTTCGTCATCATGCTGCTGAGCATCGCGCTCATGCCGCTGATCCCCGCGACCGCCCACAAATGGGAGGACTGGCGCTTCCAGCTCGGTGTGGCGCTGATCCTGGGCATCCCGACCGCCATCTGGGTTGGCGTCGTCCTGAGTTGGAATCGGGTCGGTCACGCCGTCGTCGAATACGTGCAGTTCATCATGCTGCTGTTCGCGCTGTTCGTGGTATCCGGCGGGTTGTTCCTCAAGGGGGACATCCGGGCCACACCCAGGAACAACACGATCGTCCTCGCGATCGGCGGGCTGATCGCCTCTTTCATCGGCACCACGGGTGCCGCGATGCTGCTCATCCGGCCGCTGCTGAACATCAACCAGGACCGCAAGCACAAGGTGCACACGGTGGTGTTCACGATCCTGATCGTGGCCAACAACGGCGGCATGCTGACCCCGCTCGGCGATCCGCCGCTGTTCATGGGCTTCCTGCGCGGTGTGCCGTTCACCTGGACGTTCCAGCTGCTGCCGATGTGGGCGTTCATCAACGCCATGCTGCTGGCGATCTACTACGCACTGGACGTCAAGTACTACGCGACCGAGGAGGTGCCCGACAAGCTGCGTGAGGCCAGGCACATCGAGCCGCTCAAGGTGCTCGGCACCCCGACCCTGTTCTGGTTCGCGATGATCATCGCCGCGGTGGCGCTGCTGCCGTCGCTAGACCTGCACGCGATCGAGGAGGGCCACGCCGCCTGGTGGCAGTACATCCCGTGGCGCGAACTGGTCTTCATCGTCGCCTCAGCCGGCTCGTACATCACCGGCAACAAGCGCATCCGGTTCGAGATGAACCAGTTCTCGTGGGGTCCGATTCGCGAGGTCGCGGTTATCTTCATCGGCATCTTCCTGACCATGGTGCCGGCACTGGAGTACCTGGCCCAGGTTGCCGACCAGTTGCCGCTCAACACCATCATGTTCTTCATCTTCAGCGGTTCACTGTCGGCCTTCCTCGACAACGCACCCACCTACCTGACGTTCTTCGAGATGGCCGGTGCGCTGGGCGCCGACCCGACCCTGCTGGAGGGTGTGCCCCGGGTGGCCGACACCGGTGTTCCGGTGCCGTGGTTGGTTGCGATCAGTCTGGGGGCGGTCTCCTGCGGTGCGATCACCTACATCGGCAACGGTCCGAACTTCATGGTGAAGGCCGTCGCCGAGTCGCGTGGCGTGGCGATGCCGTCCTTCGGTGGCTACATCGCCTGGAGCGTCCGGTACCTGGTGCCGACGCTGGTCGCAATGGTCTGCATCTTCCTGGCCCAGCAGACCTGGGTGAACATCGTCGGCGTGGTGATCGCGTTGCTGCTGCTGCTGCAGTCGTTCCTGGTCTGGCAGCGCTACCGCAAGGCCGCCAAGGACGTCGCCGCCCCGGTCGGTTCGATTCCGGCCCAGGACGCCGACCCGTCGGTCGACGTCGAGCGCTGAGCGGGCAGTATCCGGTCGCCGGCCGCCCTCGGGTGCTGTCGGCGGCTCGTCCCGGGGGTGTCTACTGGTACCCGAGCCGCTCCAGCGCGTCGTCGTCGATGCCGAAGTGGTGTGCGATCTCGTGCACCACGGTGACGTGGATCTCGTCGACCAGCTCGTCCTCGGTCTGGCAGGCCTGCTTGTGCGGGTTCCGATAGATGATGATCCGATCGGGCAGCACGCCGCCGTAACCGAATCCGCGTTCGGTGAGCGGGATGCCCTCGTAGACGCCGAACAGTTCCTCTCCGCCCGGCGGGTCGTCCTCGACCAGCAGCACGCAGTTGTCGATCAGCGCCAGCAAGTCCTCGGGTATCGAGTCCAGGGCCAGGTTGACGCAGTCGTTGAAGACCTCATCGCTGACCTGAACCGGCATTCCCCGAGTCTATGTGCGACCATCTCGCGGCTGGCGCGCGCGATCAGCCCTTGACCGCCCCGCTGGTCAGGCCCTCGACGAAGTAGCGCTGCAGGAAGACGTAGGCGATCGTGATCGGGATGGACGCAATCCCGACGCCGGTGAACAGCAACGGGTAGTTGGTCAGGAACTCACCCTGGAAGTTCAGCAGCCGCAGCGGGATGGTCTGCTTGTCCGGGGACTGGATGAACAGCAGCGGATAGAGCAGTTCATTCCACTGGATCACGAACAGGAAGATCGCGGTCGCCGCGATCGACGGCAGCGACAGCGGGATGGCGATGTTCAGGTAGGCCCGTCCCGGCCCGACGCCGTCCACCGCGGCCGCCTCGAACATCTCGTTGGGCAGTGTCCTCATGAATCCACCCATGATGAAGGTCGACACCGGCAGCCCGGTCACCACGTTGATCAGGACCAGCCCGAACAGGCTGTTCAGCAGTCCCAGCCGGTCGAACAGCACGAACTGCGGAATCATGTTCGCCTGCGCGGGCACCGCCATGCCGAGCACCAGGAAGCCGAAGATGAGCGCGCTCTTCCAGCCCCGCAGCCGCGACACGCCGTAGGCCGCCATCGAGCCGAGCAGCAGCGTGGTGAACACCGAGGAAGCGGTCACAATCACACTGTTGGCGAACGCCTGGTCCATGTTGTAGGTGGTCAGGACGTCGACGTAGTTCTGAACCCGCCACTGCCCCGGCAGTGCGAAGGGGGCCTCGAACAGCTCCGACATGGTCTTGAAGCTGCCCAGCATCACCACCATGACCGGGATGATGATCAGCGACGCGTAGACGGCCAGGATCGTCCACCGGGTCAGTTTGTATCCCATGAGCGTCCTCCTCACGCCGAAGGTTGGGAGTAGCTGACCAGGCGCCGTACCGCGAAGTTGAGCGCCACGATCACGATCACGAACAGGATCGCCTGCGCCGCGGCGTAGCCGTACTCGAAGTTGGCGAACGTGGTGTAGATCCGGGTGGACAGGATGTCCATCGACCGCTTGGGGGGATTGCCCGCCAGGCCGAGGATGATGTCGAATGCCTTGAATGACTGGATCGTGGTGTAGGCCATCACGATCGTGGTGGACGGCGCGATCATCGGCCAGGTCACCGACCAGAAGGTCTGCCAGCGGTTGGCACCGTCCACCGCGGCTGCCTCGACCATCTCGGCCGGGACGCTCTGCAGCCCGGCCACGAAGATCGTCATCATCTGGCCGGCGTGGAACCAGACCTGGGTCACCGCCACCCAGTAGATCGCGGTGCGGTCGTTGCCGAGGAAGGCACTGGACAGGCCGAACTGGCCGAGGAGTTCGTTGCCGATGCCGAAATTGGGGTCGTAGACGAACTTCCAGATGTAGGCCACCGACACCGACGACAGGATGGTCGGGAAGAAGAAGACCCCGCGCAGCAACGCCGAACCGCGGGTGTTGCGGAACAGCAGCAGCGCCAACACCAGCGCGAACAGGGTCTGGAAGACGACCACCAGCAGCCAGAACTTCAGGTTGTTGGTCAGGGCGTTAGTGAACAGGCTGTCATTGGTCAGGGCCCTGGTGAAGTTGCGCAGGCCGACGTACTCGAAGGTCGGCGAGTAGCCGTTCCAGTCGGTGACCGAGTACTGCACCGACTGCAGGGCGGGGATCACGAAGAAGAAGATGTACAGTCCCAACGCAGGCACCGTGAACAGCAGGAGGACGAGTTCCTCCTTGCGTCGGGCGCGGCTCTGCCGTCGCCGGCTCACCCTCGACTACCCCCGCCCTTGCGAACCGGACGCCGCTCAGCTGCCGATCTGCTCGTCGATGACCCGCTGGGCGTCCTCGGCGGCCTGCTCGGGGTTGGCGCCGCCGACCACCGCGATGCAGGCGCCCTCGGCGGCGTTGCGGATGTTCAGGTTGATGAACTGGAATCGCGGGGCCAGCAGGGTCTGTTTCGTCGTCCACTCGCTGGTGTTGTTGAGGTCTTCGGAGTCGTAGCTGACGTCCTTGACCGTCACGTACTGCCCGGTGGCGCTGCCGTACTGTCCGGCGACCTCAGGTTCGCTGAGCATATCGAGCAGCGCGAACGCGGTGTCGGGGTTCTCCGACACGGTGCTGACGCCCAGCGCGAAGGTCGCGTTGTGGATGCCCACGTACTTGGCCTGCCCGGGCGCGGAGGTGACCGGTGCCAGCAGGCCCATCGGGAACTCGGCCCCGAGCGCCCGGACCGCCGCCATGTGGTAGGAACCGGTCGCCAGCATGGCCGCCTGCCCGCTGGCGAACATCTGCTGGATCGGCTCCACGGCCGTCCCGGTGGCGTTGTCCTGCATGTAGGGGGTCAGTTCCTGGTACTTGCGCAGCATGCTGATGAACCAGTCGTCGGTGACCTTGTACTCGCCGGATTCGATCTTGGTGCACATGTCGTCGCTGGGTGCCTCGTTCATGATCATGCAGTTGAACAGCTGCCCGGCATTGCCCATCTCACCGCCCGGCCAGGCCAGCGGCACCACGCCGCTACCCCGCAGGGAGTCGAGCAGCTGCAGGTAGGCGTCCCAGTCGGTGGGCAGTTCGCTGGCCCCGGCGGCCTCCAGCAGGTCTTGGTTGGTGACCGGCATGTTGAAGACGAGTTGGTAGGGCAGGCCCAACACCTGGTTGCCCACCAGGCCTTCGGAGATCAGGCTGCGCTCGTACCGGTCGGCGATGCCGGTGGCGGCCAGGTCGGTGAACAACCCGGCGTCGGCGATGGCTGCGAACTGTGCGCCGCGGAAGGCGGCGAACAGGTCACCCACGGTGCCCTGCCGGATCTGCTGCAGCGCGTTCGACTGGTAGTCGTTGGACGGGGTGATGTCCTGCCGCACGTCGGTGCCGGGGTACCGTTCGGTGAATTCGGCGATGATCTGGTCGAAGGCCTCCTTGTCCTCGCCGCGCCAGTGCGCGAAGGAGATGCTGCCGTTCGCCCTGGCCGGGTCGAGGGCCGCGCCCGGGCTCGCCGAGGTCTGGGACGACCCGCCTGTGCCCGGGCCGGCGCAGGCAGCCAGCGCGCTGACGGCCACGCCCGCTCCTGCGACCTGCAACAGACCACGTCGGGTGAAGGTGAACTTCTGCTTCATTGCATCCTCCTCTGGCGAGTCGAACCGTTCGGTGGGGTGATCGTGTGGTTCGCCACGGCACTGGCTGGCTACGAGCGTACCGGGCGAGCGTGCCGGAGCGGGCTGACAGCGCCACATACCAGAAATCCGGGCAGCCAAGAAAAGAGGCCGTGGACTCGCGATCTCGAGTCAACGGCCTCTTTCTTGGCTGGTCAGGTGTTGCGTACCGCTGTCAGGCGTCGGCGCCTTCCGGCACCTTGACCGCAGCCACTTCGATCTCGATGCCAACCTTGTCGCTGACCAGGACGCCGCCGGTCTCGAGCGCCGCGTTGAAGGCGACGCCGTAGTCCTGACGGTTGATCGAGGTCGAGCCCTCGAAGCCGATCCGGGTGTTACCGAACGGGTCCTGGGCCACGCCGCCGAACTCGAAGTCCAGCGACACCTCACGGGTGGTTTCCTTGATGGTGAGCTCGCCGGTGACGCGGTAGGTCTCGTCGTCAAGCTGCTCGACCTTGGTCGAGTTGAAGGTGATGGTGGGGTACTTCTGCACGTCCAGGAAGTCATTGGCGCGCAGGTGGTCGTCCCGCATCTTGTTGTGGGTGTTGATGGACGCGGTCTTGATGGTCACCTCGACCCTGGACGCGGACGGGTTCTCGCCGTCGATGTGGGCGGTGCCCTCGAACTCCTCGAAGTTGCCGCGAACCTTGGTGACCATGGCGTGCCGGGCCGAGAAGCCGATGCGGGTGTGGGCGGGGTCCAGCTGCCAGGTGCCGGTCAGTGCGGTGGTGTCAACCATGATGGTTTCTCCTCTCTTGGCGCCGACGGCATCTCCGGGCGCTCTCACCAGGTACAACTAAGTTGATGCATCAACTATTCCATTGAACATGGAACTTTTTCTTGCGCAACGCCACATTGCCTGCTGAGCTGCCCCGGGCCCACCCAAGCGCCCGCCCTGGTCCTCGTCAGGTGACCGATCACCACCCGCCCGATCCCACCCGCCACGACGCAATGCGGGCTCACCGATCTTGCGGATCGCGAAGGCACCTCCGGCGGGATGATCAGCCAGGCAGCAGGGCTGAACCTTCGTGGCCCTCGACTTCGCGGTCGCGTGTTCGCCCTGACCGGTCAGTCCCGGCGGGCCAGGTCGTGCACCGCCGGCCCCTCCAGTCGGGTGCCGTCGGCGGCGAACCGCGATCCGTGCAGCGGGCAGTCCCACGACTTCTCGGCGTCGTTCCAGCGGACGATGCCACCCATGTGGGTGCACACCGCCGACAACCTGCAGGTCTGGCCGTCCACCGTCGACACCGCCTCCGGTTTGCCGCCAGGTCCGCGTCCGACGAAGCTCTCGCCTTCGGCAGGTGGCTCACCCGGCAGGGCGCCGAGCTCAGCCTGCACCCAGTCCTTGGCCAACTCGACCGCCACCTCGACATTGGGCGCCAGCGCGCTGACCACCCCGGCCGGCTTGGTGATTCGATGCTCGAGCTGGTCGGCCCACGGCATCTGGCCCTCCAGGATCACCCCCGACAGGTGCAGCGCAGCCGCGACTGCGTTGGTCATGCCCCACTTGGCGTACCCGGTAGCCACGTAGATCTTCCCGCCGCCGCGCGGCAGCGTCCCGACGAACGGCACGCGGTTGATCGACTGGTAGTCCTGCGCCGACCAGGAGTGCGTCAACTGGGCCCCGGCGAAGTGCCGGCCGGTCCAGTCAGCCAAATCGGCCAGCGCGGCGGCCGGGGAGTCGGACCGTCCGGTGACGTGCCCATTGCCGCCCACCAGCAGCAGCTCGTCACCGTCGACCGGCAGCGTGCGCAGCGAGCGGGTGGGCTCGTCCACGCTCAGGTACATGCCCTTCGGCAGCGAGTCGGGCGCGCCGGGCACCCGGTACGCGGTGGCGTACGAGCGTTGCGGCACCAGCTTGGCGAAGTAGCCGCCCCGGTCGAGGATCGGGCTGCCGGTGGCCAGCACCAGCCGGTCGGCCGTCATCTCGCCGCGCGAGGTGGTGATGGTGACCGGCGACCCGCTGTCGACGTCGGTGACGCGGGTCTCCTCGAACAGCACCCCGCCGCGCCTGGCGAACTCGGCCAGCAACAGGTCGAGCACCGCCAGCGGATGAATTTGGACCTGGTCGGCAAGCCGGATGGCGCCGGCCACCGCGAACGGCAACTCGGTCTGGTCGGTCCACTCCACCGGCAGCCCGGCCTCGTTCGCCACTTCCAACTCGGCCCGCAGGTCGTCCGCGCCGCTGCGGGTGGACGCGTAGCTGTACGCGTCGCGACGCTGGAACGGCACGCCGCGCTCGGTCATCAGGTGCACCAGGAGGGCCTGACCCTCCAGGTTGCCCTCGACGTAGGCGCGTACCACGTCCTTGGAGTGGAACCTGGCGATCTGCGACAACGTCACCCCTTGCAGCAACGACAGCTTCGCCGTGGTGTTGCCGGTGGTGACCGCCCCCACTCGGCGTCCTTCGACGATCACCACCCGCTGACCCGACCTGGCCAGCAGGACGCCGGTCGCCAGGCCGGTCAGGCCCGCGCCGGCGATCACCGTGTCTGCGTGGGCCCCGGCGACGAAGTCACCGGTTGGGCTGGTGCTGATCGGATGAGTGGCGAACCACACTGACTGCATCGTCCCTCCTCAGGGGTGGTTGGCCGGCGGCGCCGGTCAGGATCTTGGAGTAAAGCCTGATGTGGTCGTCGACCATCCGCCGGCTGGTGAATCGGGACTCGGCCTCCGCCCGGCAGACGGCCCGGTCCAGTTCGGCCGCCTTGGGCAGCAGCTGGACCAGTTCGTCGGTGTTGGCCAGGAAGCCGGTCAGGCCGTGCCGGACTATCTCCGGCGCCGAGCCCCGCGGGGTGCCGACCACCGGCGTCCCCGCCGACAACGCCTCGATCATGGTCAGCCCGAACGGTTCGGACCACTGAATCGGGTTGAGCAGAGCAAACGCCTCGCCCAGCAAGGCCAGCTTGTCGGTGGTCGACAACTCACCGAGGTACTGGTGCTCGCTGGTCAGCAGCGGCCGGACTTCCGAGTTGAAGTAGTCGAGCTCCTCGGGTTCGCGCATCTTCGCGGCGATCCGCAGCGGTACGCCGGCTGCCTGGGCGATGTGCAGCGCCTCGACGATGCCCTTCGACGGGTTCATCCGGGCCAGCACCGCGGTGAACCCACCCTGACCGGTTCCGACCGGGACACTCGCGACGTCGATGCCGTGGTGGATCACCGCCCCGACGGTCAACCCGATCGCGTGGCTGGCCTGGTTCTGCGAGATCGCCACAATCGTGGTGTCGCGGTCGAGCTCGCGGAACAACACGTTGGTGGCGTCGGTGAACGGCAGGTGGTTGGTGACCACGGTCGGGATGGCGGGCGGGCGTCCCCGGTAGAGCGGGCCGCCGAGGGTGTGGTCGTGAATGATGTCGACGTCCCGCATCGCCGCGTAGCTGACGATCAGGTGACTGAGCAGCGAGGTGGCGTCGTTCAGGGCGCCGAAGTCTGATTCCCGGACGCCGGGCACCATCGGCACCGGGCAGGTGCTGTCGGCGCTGGCCGCCAGCAGGACCTGGTGGCCGACCGCCTGCAACCCCCGGGCCAACTCGTCGATGACAAGCTCCGTTCCGCCGTAGGTGACCGGTGGGACCGGCACCCAGGGTGGCGCGATCAGACCGATTCGCATCCAAACCTCCCGCTCGTGGCGAAGGCCTCGATTGTCTAGCGCGCCCCTCGTCGCTGACGTTTGAGAGCCGACGGGCTGGCGTCGACCAGGACGTCCTGCTCCCTGGCGCTGAACGTCAGGCTACCGCCACCCAGGCGCAAGTTCTCCACCCTCAGGGACCCAAGCTCTTCGGGCAACGCGGGTTCGAGCTGGAAGGTGCGGTCGGGCACGTCCGGGTTGAACCGCAACAGCACGCGCAGCAGGTGCAGCGGGGTCGCGGCCGACCAGGCCTGCGGTGAGCACGAGGTCGGGTAGGCGATCGGTTCGGGGTGCAGGTCGCGGCCGAACCCGCAGAACAGCTCGGGTAGCCGTCCGGCGAACCGAACCGCCGCCGCCAGCATGCCGGACGCGACCTGCCGCGCCTCGTCGGCGAAGCCGTAGCGCATCAACCCGTCGGCGATCACGGCGTTGTCGTGTGGCCACACCGAACCGTTGTGGTAGCTGACCGGGTTGAACGCGCCCATGTCCTCGGCCAGGGTGCGCACCCCCCAGCCTGAGAACATCTGTGGCGACATCAGGTGTCGGGCGACATCGGGGGCCTTGTCGTGGTCGATGATCCCGCTCCACAGGCAGTGCCCGATGTTCGAGGTGAGGGCGTCGACCGGGCGTTTGTCGCCGTCCAGCGCGACCGCGTACCAGCCCTTGTCGGCCAGCCAGTAGCGCTGGTTGAACGCCCGCTTCAGCGTCTCGGCCCGGTCGTCGCACTCGGCGGCGGTGCGGTCGTCGCCCAGGTGGCGGGCGATGCTGGCCCGGTCGCACCAGGCCCGATACGCGTAGCCCTGCACCTCGGCCAGCGCCATCGGGGGTTTGGCGATAGTGCCGTCGGCGAAGTTGATGCCGTCCCAGGAGTCCTTCCAACCCTGGTTGATCAACCCGTGCCGGCTGCGTCGCTGGTACTCGACGAACCCGTCGCCGTCCCGGTCGCCCCACTCGGTGACCCACTGCAGGGCGCGGTCGGCGTGCGGCAGCAGGCGCTCGAGTTCATCCGCGCCGAGCCCGCCCCAGCGCAGCAACTCGGCGAGCACGGTGACGAACAACGGGGTGGCGTCGGCGGTGCCGTAATAGACCGTCGCGCCGCCCAGGGCCTGCTGGGCTGCGCGGCCGCCGCGCACCTCGTGCAGGATCCGGCCGGGCTCCTCGTCGGTCTCAGGCACCAATTCGGCGCCCTGCAGGGCGGCGAGGACCTTCAGCGTGCCGAGCGCCAGGTCGCGGTCGATCGGCATCGCCATGTACGAGGTGAACAGCGAGTCACGGCCGAACAGCGCCATGAACCACGGCGCGCCAGCGGCCACCACCATTTGCCCGGGGTGCGCAGGGTCATCGATCCGCAGCGCGGCCAGGTCTCGGGCCGACTGCCGCACCACCTGCTGGATCTCCTCCTGCTCCAGCACGATCTTCGGCAGTCGGGCGTACCACTCCTGGCGCTCCTGGCGGAGCCGCTGCTTGCCCAGGCCGGCCACCTTGGGCGCGGACGGGTTCCCGAACGGCCGGGCGGTGAAGGTCACTGCCTGGGACGCCTTCGCGGGCAGTCGCAGGCTGACTGCCAGACCGTTGCGGCGGACGACCGCGTCCGGGCAGGTGACCTCGACCCGACGGGTGAAGTGGCTGTCGGTG
Source organism: Brooklawnia sp. (assembly GCF_049651565.1). Classification (GTDB taxonomy): domain Bacteria; phylum Actinomycetota; class Actinomycetes; order Propionibacteriales; family Propionibacteriaceae; genus Brooklawnia. The sequence continues at coordinate 10,297 of NZ_JBASCI010000267.1, read as the reverse complement.
CAGTGCAGGACGATCCCGGACTCGGTGTGCTCGCGGCCGAGGTTGCCGACGACTCCTTCACGGCCGGCCTTCACGTCGAACAGGTCGGCGAAGTCGCTGTCCACCTGCAGCAGCAGGGTGCACGATTCGTCCTCGATGCCGTAGTTGCGCAGGGTCACCGACTCCTGCAGCACGGTACCCACGGTCCGGTTCCGTTCGATGATCAGGGTGCTCTCGCGGCCGGCCGGGTGGGAGGCGCGCCCGATGAAGGTGGCCTGGTCGGCGGTCGGGGTGTAGGCGTCCAGCGGCTCCATGTAGCTGCCGCCCACCAGCAGGTTCCAGCGGGAGATGGCGCGGGTGTCGCGATAGAACCAGCCGTGCGACGAGTCGGCGTACATGTCGCCGGAGGACGCCGACACGCAGAAGGTTGAGCCCTCGATGATGGTGACGGCCCTCGGGTCGCCATGTGCGGTGTTGGCAGCGTTCCATCCCACCATGGCGTCCAGTATGCGCGCGGCTCCGGCTGCCGCCGCTTGCGACTCTCGATCAGCACAACGCGGAAGATCAGTCGGCTACTTACTACGGCGAGCAATACTCCGCAATCGCGAACCGGGTGCGGCTAGCGCGAACCGGGGGCGGGGGCCGCGGGGTGCGGCGGCCGCGGGGTGCGGCGGCCGGTGACTCAGGCACCGATCCGACCGGCGATCAGGCCGGTCACGACGACGGAGGTGATGGTGACCGTGGAGAACCCTGCGATGATCATCTTCGGCAGGATCTGACCCTCGATCGCCGCGATCTCCTCATCGGTTTCACCAGCGCCGCGGGCGGCCTCCTGGGAGAGGATCATCGTGCCGGGGAATCCGTACAGCGAGGTCAACCCGATGGCGATCGACATCGGGATGGTGTAGCCGAGCAGCTTGCCGGTGACGCTGGCGAACAGCACGATCCCGACCAGGCCGACGACGAAGGCGATCACCAGCGGCCCCGCCAGCGCCGCGACGTCGGCCGGCTCAACTGTCGCCAGCGGCCCGAAGACCAGGATCAGGATGGCGAGCATCATCAGGCCGTAGGCGTCGATCCCGGTCAGGATGCCGGGCTTGAACACCCCGAACGCCCGCAGCGCGATGCCGAGGATCAGGGCCACCACGAAGGTGTTCAGGATCCCACCGGTGATGTTGTTGATCAGGATCGAGACCAGCACCACCGCGCCGACCACGAACAGCGTGCCGGGCGTGGTCCGGAACGGCTCGGGAATCTTCGATTCGACCGCCTGCACCTCCTCGGTGACCTCGACCGGCGCCAGGTTGCCAGCTCGGTAGTCGGCGCTCAACCGGGACGCCTCCTGCTTCAGGATCAGCGAGGTCAGCGGGAAGCCGATCAGCCCCTGCAGGGCGGCGATCAGCACCGGGAAGAAGGCGACGGTGGTCAGCCCGACGCCGAGGGCGGCCTCCTGGATGATCAGCACCGAGATGGTGCCGCCGCTCAACGAGCCGATGCCGGCCACCACGAAGTACATCGCCTGGACGACACCCTCGTACACCTCACGCCGGCGTCCGCCGCCGACCACCAGCCCCGCCACCCACAACGCGACACCGATGCCGAGCACGGTGGCGACGCCGATCACGAAGGTCTTCCACTGGCTCTTGAACTCGGCGATGCTGATCATCGTGCCGAGGTGGACGATGATGAACCCCACCACCACCCCGCCCAGCCCGAGCAGCGCGGAAGCCGGCAGCAGGTCATCGGGGAAGATGTCGGTCAGGAACCCGACGAAGAAGATGATCGATGCGATGAACAGCGACGAGAGCAGCGACTTGGTCTTCTTCGAGACGAAGTCGCTGAAGGTCCAGACAGCCATGACGATGACAAAGGCGAGTACCCCGTTCATCAAGCACCCCTTTGATGGAACCCCGAATTGTGGCCATTTCAGCCTGCGCGAAGACATCGGTGAATCCATCACCCGTTCCGGGTGGCCCGTGTGGGTATCGGGCGGTGACCTGTCATCAGGTGGCGCTGTCAGCACAGGCGCGTTCTGCCGCAGCCGGTTGGGTGGCCATGCCTCGGTGGGATGTCCGGGACGCGGCATCGCATTAGGCTGCGAAGGATGAAGACCCCTTCAGCCAGGTCGATATCAAGCGTCCTCGCAGTCGGCGTCGCCGCGGCCGTCGGTGCGCTCATCGTCCGTCGCATGAAGTCGGCGGGCATCGCGGGCATCGAGCAGCGGACCGGCACATCCGCCAACGGCATCGAGTACTGGGTCGCCGGGGCCGGCCCGAAGACCATGCTGCAATTGCAGGGCGGCCCGGGTTCCCAGATCCAGGGCGGGTGGATGCGTCGCCTGATGGTGGCCGGAATGAAGCCCTACCTGCGGGCGGGCTACCAGGTCTGGCAGGTGACTCGGGCCCGCCACATGCCCCCCGGCCACACCGTCGCCGACATGGCCGATGACTACGCCAGGTTCATCCGGGAGCAGATGGGCGGGCGGGTCGATGTGGTCTACGGGCTGTCCTACGGCGGCATGATCGCCCTGTACCTGGCAGCGAACCACCCCGACCTGGTGGGCAGGGTGGTGCTGGCCTTCTCCGCGGCCACCGTCACCGACGCCGGCAAGGACCTGGACGCCCGGATCGCAAGGGCGTCCGCTGAGGGCCGGCACACCGACGCCGGGGCGGCCGGTCTGGAGTTCATGTTGCCGGGTGAGCGCTGGCGTCCGGTGCGACGGGTGCTGGCATGGCTGGCCGGCCGGGTGTTCGCGCCGACGAGTGTGCCGCCCGGCGACCTGCTGGTCGAGCTGGACGCCGAACTGGCCTTCGACGGCCGGGAGGCCGCCGGCCGCATCCAGGCGCCGGTGCTGCTCCTGGCGGCCGGGGAAGACATCTTCTTCTCACCCGAGATCATCGAGCAGACCGCGGAGCTGATCCCAGACTGCACCGTGGTCACCTACCCGGGGTTCACCCACATGCAGGGCGGCACGAGTTCGCGCACCCCGGCCGACGTGCTGGCCTGGCTGGAGGAGAGCCATGCCGGCTGAGTCACCGCCGGAGGAAGGTCCGGACGCCCCGGCGCAACCCCGGGAACCTCTCGCGGAGGAAGGCCCGGACGCCCCGGCACCACCCCGGGAACCTCCCGCGGAGGAACGCCGCCCGGAGACCCCGGAGCAACCCCGCGAACCGCCGGAGCGTCGCGAAACCCCCGGTGAACGGCTGGACCGGCAGTGGAACGAGTTGCTGCAGGAGCTGCGGGTGACCCAGACCGGCATCCAGTTGCTGGGCGGGTTCCTGCTGGTGATGCCGTTTCAGCAACGCTTCGGCGACCTGGGCGATGAACTGCTGGCGGTCTACCTGACCGCGGTGGTGGCCGCGACCGGGTCGATCTTCTTCGTGCTGGCGCCGGTGGCCTTGCACCGCGCGCTGTTCCAGAGCCACCGCAAGGACGTGCTGGTGCGGGTGGGCGACCGGCTGGCCCGGATCGGTCTGGCGCTGCTGGCGGTCACGGTCATCTGCGTGTCCGCGCTGGTCTTCGGTTTCCTGCTGGACGACCTGGCCGCCCTGATCGCCGGCCTGGGCGCGGCGGTGGTCTGTGTCGGGTTGTGGTGGGTGCTGCCGGCCTGGCTGCGGCGCAAGCCCGCCAGCACGGTCTACTCATTCGGCCCGGCCGGCGACGAGGACGCCTGAGCCCGCTGGCCCGGCACCAAACCGGTCGGGCGACCCCAGCCGGACGCCTGGTGATCGGCGCCCGGCCACCCCTGATCACCGCCGCGCGGGGCTCAGGCGATCGTCCACTGCTCACCCTTCGGGTACAGGCCGGTGACGATGTAGATCACCCGGCTGCCGATCAGGACGGCATGGTCGGCGATCCGCTCCAGGTAGCGGCCGAGCAGCGCGATGTCGACGGCCGCCTGCACGCCGTGAGGCCAATCGTCGGCGAGGATGATGTCGAACTGCTGGGCGCGCAGCGCGTCGGCCTCCTCGTGGTACTCGGCCATCATCCGGGCGTCGAACTCGTCCCGCTGCTCCAGCGCCGACAGCGCCATCCCGACGATGTCTTCGGCGATCTGGCACAGCCGCTCGATGTTGGGCCGCACCGTGTCGGGGACGGCGCTGGCCGGGTAGCGCATCCGCGCGATCTTCGCCACGTGCACCGCCAGGTCACCCATCCGCGCCAGGTCGGCGCACATCCGGACGGTCGCGGTCAGGGTGCGCAGTTCACCGGCCACCGGCGACTCCCGCGCCAGCAACGTCAGGCAGCGCGCGTCCAAATCGTCGTACCACGAGTCGAGGACGGCGTCGCCGGAGATCACCGCCTCCGCGGCGGCCAGGTCGGCGTCCAGCAGGGCGGTGTTGGCGCGCTGCACGGCGGTGCGGACCAGCCGGGTCATCTCCAACACGTCGTCGACGACTTCGGTGAGCTTGTGCCGGTAGCTGTCCCTCATGAGATCCGCCTTCGGTTGTCCCGGGTATGGGTCGGTAACCCATTATCAGGGTTCCTCCCCGCCGCGGCGGCACCTTGGCCACAGCCGGCTACCGGACGAAGTGGTGCCATGGTCAGATTTCGGCGCCAACCCCCGACATCGCCGCATCAATTGGCGGAGACTGGCGGGTATGGCTACGACAGACAAGAAGAAGGCAACCGAGTCCCGACCCGTCCCCGTCCACACCGTCCCCGGCGTCGATCCCGAGCAGGGCCGCGAGCTGGCGCAGGCGCTGCAGATCCGGCTGCACTCCCTGAACGACCTGCAACTGACCTTGAAGCACGCCCATTGGAATGTCGTCGGCCCGAAGTTCATCGGGGTGCACGAGATGCTCGACCCGCAGGTGGACGGCGTGCGTGAGATGGTGGACGCGCTGGCCGAGCGGATGGCGGCGATGGGCGTCCCGCCGAACGGCCTGCCCGGTGACCTGGTTGCCAAGCGGACGTGGGATGACTACCCGATCATGCTGGGGCAGGCGGCGGAGCACCTGGGCGCCCTCGACCTGGTCTACACCGGCGTCATCAAGGACCACCGCAAGGCGATCGAGCAGGCCGGTGAGGTCGACCCGGTGACCGAGGACCTGCTGATCGGACAGGTCGCCCAGCTCGAGCAGTACCAGTGGTTCATCCGGGCGCACCTGATGGACGACGAGGGCCGGCTGGCCACCCAGAACGCCAAGTCCACCGAGGACGCCGCCGCCAAGGCCCTGAAGGCAGACGTCAAGATCGACTGACTCGGGTGACGTCCTGCTGACCGGGGACATGCTGGTGACTCCGGACCCAGGCTCCGGCCTGACAGTGTCCGGCCGGCACACGTCGTGGGCTCCCGCGCAGCTGGGCGTCCCACGTACAGTTGGCCCATGAGTGCGGACGCCCCCGGTGAAGGCAGGCCTAACCCGTTGCTCGCTGCCTTCCTGCGGCTGTTCGCGGCGCCCCGGCTGAACATGCAGGAGGACTACCCCAAGGTGCGGCGGTTCCAGCGGCTGCTGGCCGGCCCGACCGGGCGCTACCAGGTGCTCGACAAGGTGATCCTGGCCCGAGACGAGTCGCACGAGATCCCGGTGCGGGTCCAGCTGCCCAGGCAGCGGCTGCACTCCGATGTGCTGCTGTTCATGCATGGTGGCGGCTGGGTCACCGGCGACATCGAGAGCTACACCCCGGCTTGCGCCGCGCTGGCGGACGCCACCGGACGGGTGGTGCTCTCGGTCGACTACCGGCTGGCCCCCGAGAACCCGTTTCCGGCCGGCTTCGAGGACTGCCTGCGGGTGGCCGAGGTGCTGCTGCGCGAGCCCGGGCTGCTCGACCTGACCGACGCGTCCCAGATCGTCCTGATCGGCGACTCGGCCGGCGGCAACCTGACCGCTGCGGTGTCGTTGCGGCTGCGCGAGCTGGGGCTGCCGATGCCGGCCCGGCAGATCCTGCTCTACCCCGCCACCTGGTATGACCATGACCCGGCGACCTCGCCGTTCGACTCGGTGCGCGAGTACGGCACCGGTCTGCGGCTGACCGCGCTCGAGGTGCAGCAGTACATGCAGCTGTACCAGCCGTCGGCCGAGGCCCGCCGCCAACCGCTGATCGCGCCGCTGCTCGCCGACGACCTGTCCGACCAGCCGGCCACCCTGGTGGTGAGCGCCGAGTTCGACCTGCTGCGCGACGAGGGTGAGGCCTACGGGCACGCCCTGGAGGCGGCCGGTAACGCCGTCCGGATCGAGCGGGTGAACGGCACCTACCACGGCTTCCTCACCCTGCCGAGGTTCGCCAACCCGGTCGTCCGCCTGCACGAGGTGATCAACGACTGGCTGGGGGCGGCCGCCCCGCAGGTGGCCGGCCGTGAGTAGACGCACCTGGGTGCGGCTGGACAACGCGTCCAACATCTTCCTCGCCGCGATGAGCTCGGTCGACTCCAAGGTCTTCCGGCTGTCGGCGCAACTGTTCGACGACGTCGACCCGGTCCTGCTGCAGCAGGCCCTCGACCGGGTCTTCGACCAGTACGTGCTCTACCACTCGGTGCTGCGCCGGGGCATCTTCTGGTACTACCTCGAGGACAGCGACCTGCGTCCGCAGGTGGCGCCCGAGCGGCTGCCGCCCTGCGACCACCTGTACCACTTCGACCGTCGCGAGCTGCTGTTCCGGGTGGTGTACCACCGCAACCGGATCAGCCTGGAGGTCTTCCACGCGTTGTCCGACGGCGGCGGCGCGATGCAGGTCTTCCGCGACCTGGTCGCCGAGTACGTGGCGCTGCGCAACCCGGACGACTTCCCCAAGCGCGCCACCCCGCCGCCGGTCAAGCAGCCGCTGGAGCGCGACAGCTTCACCCACTACTTCAAGCAGACCCGCCGCCAGGAGTTCACCGAGGCCGCACGGTCGGCGTCCCTGGCCGCCGGGGGCAGCACCGGCCAGGTGACGCAGGACGCCGGGCTGCGTCCGCCGCCGGTCGTCGGGGCCGGCAGGACGCGGGGTGGCCGGCGGCGGATCCACCGGGTTCGCGGCACCCTCACTCCCGACCACCGCACCCGCGTCATCGAACTCGACATGCCGATCACCCCGGTGCTCGGGCTGGCCAGGCAGCATGGGGTGTCGCTGACCATCTACCTGACCGCGCTGTTCCTGGACGCGATCCGCCAGGCGGAGCCCGGTGCCGGGCAGTCGAGGATGGCGGTGTCGATGCCGGTCGACCTGCGGCAGCGCTTCCCGTCCAACTCGGCCCGCAACTTCTTCGCCACCGCCCGCCTGGAGCACGACTTCGCCGTGGACGACAGCCTGGCCGGGATCTGCCGGTCGCTGGAAGAGCAGCTGCTGATCCAGACCACACCGGCGGCCCTGGAGGCGAAGCTGCGCAAGCTGATCGGGTTCGAGCTGAACCCGGCCATCCGGGTGGTGCCGCGCCCGTTGAAGGACGTGCTGCTCGGCGGCATCAACCGGCTGAACAACCGCAGCCTCACCGTGGCGATCTCCAACCTGGGGCGGGCCGACCTGCCGGACGCCGTGGCCAGGCACGTCGAGATGGTCTTCCTGATGGTTTCGGCGGCGCGTCCCCAGTTCTGCATGATCAGCCATGGCGATCGGCTGGCCATCACGTTCACCTCACCGTTCATCGAGACGAAGGTGCAACGGGCATTCATCCGGACGCTGACCGCCAACGGGGTGCCGGTGGCCGCGGCGGTGTCGCGGGTGACCACCTACGAACTTGCAGGTGAGCAGGCATGACCCGGTGCGCCCGGTGCGGGATGGACCTGCGCGGCGACTGGCAGCACTGCCCGCTGTGCCTGGCCTTCGTCGAGGAGGGCGATGTGGTTCCCGCGCCCTGGCCAGACATCCCGCTGCGGTTCGACACCCGGCAGCTGTTCCGGGCGCTGCTGGTGGTGTCGGTGCTGATGGTCGTCAGCGGGCTGGTGGCGTTGCGGCTGTTCTTCCCCGGTCCACTGGAGGGGCTGCGGGTGGTGGCGTTCGGGCTGGCGGCGCTGTGGCTGGTCGCCATCATCGCGGTGCGCAAGCGTCGCAACCTTGCCAAGTCGATCGTCTACCTGGTGGTGATCGTCTCGCTGCTCAGCCTCTACGGCGACTACCTGGACGGCTGGCAGGGCTGGTCGACCACGTTCGTGATCCCAATCACCTGCAGCGCGTCCATCGTGGGGTTGCTGATCGCCGCGCGGGTGGCCCGGATGTCGCCCGGCGACTACATCGTCTACTCGTGGCTGACCGGGCTGATGGGTGTGGTGCCGGGGCTGTTCATCGCCCTGGGCTGGGTGACCAACCCGCTGCCCTCCTGGATCTCGGTTGCCCTCAGCTTCCTGATGCTGATGATCATGCCGCTGGTGCGCGGGGCGGAGATCCAGCACGAACTGACCAAGCGGCTGAACATGTGACGGCCGGGCGCAGGGCGCTTCGTCCGCGCCAGCCAGGCGTCCCGCCCCCGGGCTGGCTGGCCATGACCAAGCGGAGGCTCGCTGACCCCCAGGCGTCCCGCCCCCGGGCTGGCTGGTCGGCCAACCCATGCTCAGCCGCGGAAGTCGTCCGGGTCGACGGTGTCCAGGAACTCGGTGAACTCCTCGATCGTGGCCTCCTCGTCGGGGGCCTCGGCGAGCTGGCTCTCCGAGACCCCGGCCTCGCGCAGCACCTCCTCGGCGATGTAGATCGGCGACTCGGTGCGCATGGCGAGCGCGATCGAGTCGGACGGGCGGGCGTCGATGATCCGGCGGCCGGCGGGGGTGACCAGGGTGATCTCGGCGAAGAAGGTGCCCTCCTCAAGCCTGGTCACCGCGACCTGCTGCACCGTGGCGTCCATGGCGTCCAGTAACCGCACCATCAGGTCGTACGACATCGGACGCGCGGCGGTCACGCCCTCCAGCGCGAACATGATGGCGCTGGCCTCCTGCACCCCGATCCAGATCGGCAGCACGTAGGGCTGCGGCTGCGGGAAGCTCGGCCTCAGGATCACGACTGGTTGGCCGCGGGAATCCACGGCCATGCTGGCGAGTTCGACTTGGATCATGGGATCATCGCCTTCCTCCGTAATCCCCTCCCATGCTACGTCGGCGCTGGGATGGTCCGTTCTGGCTGCAGGCGAAGTAGCGTGGCTTCATGGATGAGGCAGGACGCCGGGCGGCGCTGAGTCGGCTTGAACGCGGGTGCACCACCGCGGAGGGGCTGAAGTTTTACGATTCGCTCCCCACTACTGATCTTGAGCAACTGCTCGGCACCTGGTGCGGGACCAGCCTGCCGACCGGCCACCGGCTGGCCGGCCTGATGGAGTTGCTGGGATGGTACGGCAAGCGGTTCGAGAGCACCGAGGTGGTGCATCCGCTGGTCTTCCGGGGACGCCGCTGGACGCGGTTGGTCGCCCTGGATCCAGCCCGGGTGCCGGTGTTGTGGGTGGTGCGGTTGGCGCCGCTGCTGACCAACCGGGTGGTGGCCGGTCTGTTCGGGGTGATCAGGCCGTTGCTGCAGACCCGGCGGCCGGCGGCCAGGCTGCGGATGACCCAGTACCGGGGACGCACCACCGCCACGATGGTCTACGACGCCCAGCCGATCAACGACGCCCTCCGCACCGTTGACCAGGACACCCTGTTGGGTGCCATGGACCTGCGGGGCATGCGCAAGCCCTACCTGTTCGTACTGCGAAGAGAGCAACCGCTGCAGAAAGGAAACCGCAATGCAAACCGCTGACCGCGTCCGTGGCGCAACCGACTCCGGGGTGAACCGCCGCCTCGATCAGGAACGCCTCTCGCGGGTCACCGCCCTGGTCGGTGCTTCGCCTGAGGTGATCTCCCAGCACATCAGGGAACTCGACCACAGCTGGGATGTGGAACGCGTGCTGGAGTTGAACGCTTCCTCGCTGATGTTGCTGAGTCTCGCCCTGTCCAGGCTGCACACCCGCAAGTGGCTGGTCCTCAGCACCGCCGTGCCGGCGTTCCTCCTGCAACACGCCATCCAGGGCTGGTGCCCGCCGATCTGGGTGATCCGCCGGCTCGGTGTCCGGACCCGCCGGGAGATCGACGTGGAACGCACCGCGCTGAAGGCTTTGCGAGGCGACTTCAGCGACTTCGTGGCTGACGGCGTCGATGCCGCCGCAGCCGCCCGGGCCGCCATCGAACGCGCCGACCGCCAGGGATGAGCCGGCCGGAGCCGGCTGAGCCCGCCCACTAGGCGCATGCCGGCCCGGCGGGCCGGGTAACAGCGGGGCATGGACAATCAAACCCTGATCTGGATCGCCATCGCGGTTGTCGCGGTGGTGCTGATCGCCATCCTCGTCTACGTGTTGACGAGCCGGCAGCGCAAGGAACGCCACGCGGCCGAGCAGCGTGCCAAGGCCGAGGAGTTGCGGGCCCGCAGCGAGGAGGAGGAGTTG
>NZ_JBASCI010000266.1:0-16869 GCF_049651565.1 Brooklawnia sp. | reverse complement strand
ACAAGCCCGACACGACAAATCGTGTGCCCACCGTTTTCAGCCGTTCCGGGACCCCCGAAACCCTGTGACAAGCATCAATGCTCGCTCAGACCCGCCCGAATGCCCACCAACTGCGGAACTCGGGTAGGAGGTAGCCGTGCAGGCTGACACCGTCATCTTCGACATGGATGGCACCCTGACCGATTCGATGGATTTCTTGGCCGAAGGCATCCGCGAGGTGGCCAGTCGGTTGGCTGGCCGCGAGTTCAGCGCCGAGGACGCGTCCGACCGGTTCGGGCCACCTGATTTCGATGTGATCGCTGCGATGATCGAGCGGCCGCTGACGGTGGCCGACGAGCAGTTGTACCTCGACCATTTGAAGGCCCAAACCCTTACTGCCGTGCCGCCGATCGCTGGCGTTTCGCAGATGCTGGGGCAGTTGCAGGAATCTGGTCTTCGGCTGGGCATCTACACTGCCAGGGCGTTGCGCCCGGCCTTGGTGATCCTGGCCGAGATGGGGTTGGTCGACTACTTCAGCACTGTGGTGGCCGGTGATCTGGTTGCCGAGCCGAAACCCGCCCCCGATGGCCTGATCGCCGCGATGCAACAGATGGGCGCTGATCCGGCCCGGACGGTCTATGTCGGCGACACCGCCCATGATCTGCAGCTCGCGCAGGCAGCTGGGGTGCGGTCGGCCCTGGTGCTGTGGGCCCGCAACCCGCGGCGGCAACTGATCGGGCAGTCCGATGTGCACTTCGATGATGTGGCAGTCTTCACCGACTGGGTGCTTGGACGCTGACCGCGCGCTCACGACAGTTGAGCCGCCCGCGTCAGAGAACGCCGGTTGAGCCGGCGACGCAGTCGCCGCGTCGAAACCAGGTGACCAAACAACAGAGGTTTCGACACGGGACGCGACGCGTCCCGGCTCAACCGGCGGGACGGGCGTGTCCCGGAAACGCGAGCAGGTCGATATGCGCACCCCTGCCACTGGCTGCGTCGGCCCCACTAGGCTGCGCCTAACGGAGGTAGATCGATGCAAGCTGACCCCAGCGCCCAGCGCGCGTTGCTGCTGATGGCCGACCTGGCAACCCAGGTGGCCCAACTCCAGCACCGCAAGCAGACCTTGCCCGAGCACGCCCAACTGGCCACCTTGGCCGCGCAGCGCGCCCAGCTTGGCGAGCAGGTGGTGGCGAGCCAGACCAGGCTCGGCGATGCTGAGACCGAGCAGGAGCGAGTCGAGTCCGACCTCGAACCGGCGCGGGCGCGGCTCGAGCGTAACCAGAAGCTGATCGACGAAGGTGGCGTCGACGCCAAGGCGCTGCAGTCGCTGATCGACGAGACTGCACACTTGCGCGGACGCATCACCAAGCTTGAGGACAACCAACTCGACATCATGCAGACGGTCGAGGACGAGACCGCCGTTCGCGATCAGCTGATCGCGAAGAAGACGACCATCGAACAGCAGATGCGCGAACTTCTGGCGAGCCGCGACAGCGCCGGGCGTGACCTCGACGGCCAGATCAGCAACCTCGATCTGCAACGCACCCAGTTGGTGGCCGGGTTGCCGTCCGAGTTGGTGGCGCTATACGACAAGATCGCGGCCCGCAACAACGGCACCGGGGCGGCTGAACTGCGGGCCAGGCGCTGCACCGGTTGTGGGCTGGAACTCGACGTGGCAGAACTGAACCGTCATGCCAACGCCACGCCAGCCGAGGTGCTGCGCTGCGAGGAATGCGGACGCATCCTGGTGCGCACTGACCAATCGGGGCTTTAGATTCGGGTCAGCGGGCAGCCTGCCCGGTTTCGAGGATCAGCAGTAGCCGCCGCAGCTCGGCCCGATCGTCAACGCTCAGGCCACCCAGCAGTTCGTGCGCCTGCTGTCCCCTGATCGCGCTGATCTGCTCGGCCCGCTGGATCCCGGCCGGGCTGGCACTGACCAGCACTGCCCGCCGATCGACGGGGTCGGCCACGCGAGTGAGCAGGCCCAACTCGACCAGGTCGTCGACGACCTGGGTGGTCGAGCGCAGCGCGATGCCCAGAATCTGGGCAAGCTGGCTGGGACGCAACGGTCCGTGTCGGATCACCATGCGCAGTGCCCGCGCCTGGTGAGGATTGATGCCGCAGGGTTCAAGGGCGGCCAGGGTGGCGCGCCGAAACCTGCGGCTGACCCGTGAGAACAGCTCGCCGAGGTCGTCGATCTCGGTCATCCGGCGGTGCTCGGCGGCTTCCATACGGTTTGCCTCCCTGAAAGTGCTGAGGTAACCTCTCAATAAGGTAACCACAGTATATCGTAGGGTGAGGAGGTCACCAGATGACGGTCACCCATGATCTCGGGTTCATTAGAGGCCCCAGGCGCATTGATCCGGCAGACCGGGCTCAACTGGCTGAATCACCCGTCAAGTTGGCTCGGCTGGGGGCTCTGTTCGCCCGCCAGCGGTGGCGGCTCGTTGTGCTGCTGGGCCTCATCGTGGCCGTGGCCACGATCGGCATGGGCCAACCGTTCTTGCTGCGCGCAGTGATCGACGATGCCCTGCCCAATCGCGACCAGCGGCTGCTGGTGGCCGCCGTTGCCGGCATGATCGGCATCGCGACCCTCACCGCCTTCGGTGGCGTCCTGCAGACCTGGTGGGCCAGTTCAATCGGGCAGCGTGTCATGCACGAACTGCGCGTCGACGTCTTCGCCAACGTACAGCGCCAATCGATGGACTTCTTCAAGCACACCCGAAGCGGCGAGATCCAGTCGAGGTTGGTCAACGACATCGCGAGCCTGCAATCGATCCTGACCAGCACGGCCACCGCAGTGGCGACCAACTTCACCACCGCTGTGGCAACGGCCATCGCAATGGTTCTGCTCGACTGGCGGCTGAGCATCATCAGTCTGCTGGTGCTGCCACCGGCGATTCTCGCAACCCGTCGGGTTGCGCTCATCCGCCGCGATCTGACCAGCGCTCGGCAGCGCACCTTGGCTGCCATGCACGGTCAGGTGGACGAATCGCTGAGCGTGTCGGGGGCGCTGTTGACCAAGACATTGGGTGCTGCCGAGGCTCGGGTCCAAAGCTTCAGCGATGTTTCCGATCGGCTGGTCGACCTTGATCTGCGTTCGCAGCTCGCTGGCCGCTGGCGGATGGCCACCATGAGTATCGTGTTCGCCGCCCTGCCCGCGATCATCTACCTGGCGGCCGGGCTCGGCCCGGCGTCGGGCGGGTTGACCATCGGCACCGTCGTCGCCGTCACCACCCTGCAAACCCAGATCTTCCGGCCCATCATGGGGCTGCTGAACATCGGCGCCGAATGGGTGGCCTCGATGGCTGTGTTCAGTAGGGTCTTCGGCTATCTCGACCTGGTGCCTGGCGTGCCGGCACCCACGAACCCGGTCAAGATCGACCCGTCCCGGGTAGCTGGCGAGATCCACTTCGACAAGGTCAGCTATCAGTACCCCGACGCCGAGGCGCCAGCCTTGGTCGACTTCGAGCTAGAGGTGCCGTCCGGGGGCAGCGTGGGGCTGGTGGGGGCCACCGGTTCGGGAAAGTCGACCGCAGCGGCGTTGATCTCGCGGCTGGCCGATCCGACAAGCGGACGCATCACCATCGACGGCATTGATCTGCGCGATCTCGATCCGGTCGATCTGGCTGCGGTCGTCGGCGTGGTCAGCCAGGAGACCTACCTGACCCATGACACTCTGCGCGCGAACCTGCTACAGGCAGATCCGCAGGCCACCGATGCCGAGCTTTGGCAGGCGCTGGCCACCGCGCGCATCGATGGGTTGGTGGCCGAACTACCCAACGGGCTGGACACAATCGTGGGAGCCCGCGGCCATCGATTCAGTGGGGGAGAGCGGCAACGGTTGGCTGTGGCCCGCACCCTGCTGCGCAATCCGCGGGTGCTGGTGCTCGACGAGGCCACCAGCGCCCTCGACTCGGCAACGGAACGCGAACTGCAGGCCGCCCTGGACGAACTTGCGGTCGGCCGCACCACGCTCACGATTGCCCATCGGTTGGGTACCTTGCGCGGAGCAGATCAGATCGTGGTGCTCGAGGCCGGCCGCATCGTCGAAATCGGGGCACACGACGAGTTGATCGCCCAGGGCGGACGCTATGCCGGTTTCGTCGCGGCTGGACATGCCCCAGGCGGTGCATCGACCGACTAGGTTCGGATGCATGCCGATCCGCCACGTCCAGGTGCCGGACGCACCACCCCAACTGGTTGCCGGTCTACAGAAGCTGGCCGACGAGCTGAACCTGCCAGGTGACTTCGAGGCCGATGTGCTCGCCGAGGCCGATCAGTTGGCCCGTACCGGCCCGATCGACCGTTCGGTGCGCACCGACCTGACCAAATTGCCATTGATCGCCATCGACCCGCCCGGGTCGACCGACCTGGACCAGGCGCTGCACATCGAACGCCGGGGCGCTGGCTTTCGGGTCTGGTATGCCATCACCGATCTGGCTGCCTGGCTGCGGCCGGGTGGGGCGATCGATCTGGAGGCCCAACGTCGCGGCCAAACCTTCTACGGGCCCACCTGGCGCGTCCCGCTGCACCCACCTGCTCTCAGCGAGAAAGCGGCCAGCCTGTTGGCCGACCAGACGGCGCGGCCAGCCGTGGTCTGGCGCATCGACCTGGCCGCAGCCGGTGAGGTGGTCGATCTGGAGGTGCTCAAGGCTGATGTTGTCGTCGCCGCCCAGCTGAGCTACGCCCAGGCGCAGGCCGATCTGGACGCTGGCGCAGCGTCCGAATCCTTGCAACTGCTGCGCGAGGTTGGACTGGCGCGCCAACAGGTCGAGATCGAGCGTGGCGGGGTCAGCCTCAATCTGCCCGACCAGGAAGTGGTTGCCAACGACCAGAACTGGCACCTGGAGTTTCGGCGCGTGCTGCCGGTGGAGGGCTGGAATGCCCAGATCTCGCTGCTCACCGGGCTCAGTGCCGCTCAGCTGATGCTGGCCGAAGGCGTTGGGGTCTTGCGCACGCTGCCTCCCGCGCGGCAGGTCGACGTCGAGCGGCTGCGCCGAGTCGCGAAATCGCTGCATCTGCATTGGCCGGGAGTCATGGGCTACCCGGAGTTTGTTCGGTCACTGGACGCGTCCGAACCCGACGGGCAGGCGATGCTGAATGCCAGCACCACGCTGTTTCGTGGGGCGAGCTACACCGTGATCAATGGCCAAGAGGGCAAGCAACTCGTCCATGGCGCACTGGCGGCCCCCCTATGCGCATGCCACGGCTCCGCTTCGACGCCTGGTCGACCGCTATGTCGGCGCGCTGTGTGCGGCATTGGCTGCTGGCGATCCCGCCCCCGAGTGGGTCTTGGCGGCTCTCGATGAGCTGCCTGCGCAGATGGCCCAATCCGATCGCCGGGCCAAGCGGTTCGAACGGGCAGTGGTCGATCTGGTCGAGGCACTGGTGTTGCAGGGTCGCGAGGGCAGAACCTTCGCCGGCACCATCATCGACCTGGACGAGCGCCGCCGTGACCGTGGAGTCGCCTCGATCCCACGACTCGCGGTGGAGGCGCCGGTGGCCGGAGCTGGTCTCGAACTGGGTGTCGAGCAGATCCTGCGCCTGCAACGGGCCGACGTTCGAACCGGCAAAGTGCTGTTTGTGCCCGCCTGAAGTAGAATTGCTGGTTGGACGAGTCGGCCGGGTGATCGCGGCGCAAGCTGAGGAAAGTCCGGACTCCACAGGGCAGGGTGGTGGGTAACACCCACCCGGGGTGACCCGCGGGAAAGTGCCACAGAAAACAAACCGCCCGAACCGCGCCCACGGGTGCTGGTAAGGGTAAGGGTGAAACGGTGCGTGTAAGAGACCACCGCGCGCGCTGGTGACAGCGGCGGCACGGCAAACCCCACCCGGAGCAAGACCAAGAGGACGCCTGCGGGCGTCTGCGGAAGCGATTGAGGGCGGCCCGCCCGAGCTTTCGGGTAGGTCGCACGTCCGGGGTGCAAACCCCTGACGGAGGCCGCCGGCAACGGCGGTCACAGATGGATGATCACCGCCTCTTCGAGGCACAGGATCCGGCTTACAGGCCGGCTCGTCCTTCCTTAGCCTCCTGTTGGCGTCGATGTTGATCGTTTGGACTTGTGTTTGCAGGAGTGAGTTCGGAAAGTGCGGCGCGCAAGCCGGTCATTGATGGCAGACCAGGAAGCAACCAAACGAACCCGCAAGTGGCCCGTTTCATTTCGATTCTCCTAGTCAGGCCTCCATGCGTTGGTGTGTGCTCGGCTCTATTCCTACTTCGTGTTCTAGAATCGCGAAAGTCGTATGGGTGTTTCCGGCGGCGTCGGCTCACTATGCGAGGTGCGAAATCTGGGCGACCTGATGGGAACAAGACATCAAGGCCATGATTCAACAATCACGCGAACAAGCCGATTAGGAGGATTCAGCGGTGGCCAAACAGATTGACCTGGCAGAGGGCGGCTATGCCGAACTCGATTACGCAACTCTCGCCACCTTTGCGCGAATCAACGCAGATGGAACCCTCACCATCCTTGACGCCGGTTTCCTTCGCCTCGTCATCATGGACCCGGCACTACCGGTCGACTTTGCCATCGCTGGCCGGATCAGATTTCGAGACGGCGCCCGGCGCGCCGAGATGAAGCTCGTCGTATCCACGCCGGGTGGGATGCGACTGGAACTGGTCAGTGAGGTTGAGCCCGCGCTGCACACCGAATACGGCGATGGTCGCAGCCACGCAATGCTCGCCTTCAACACGCAGATGGCCCCAGGCGCCTACGGGGAAGCTGAGATCCTGATCTACCTCGATGGCGTACAAGTTCGCCGGCTAGTTTTCGAGTTCGTGCCCGTCGGGTGAGAAATGCGGTTCAAACTCACCAGCCACGCACGCGATCGGATGAGAGAGCGACACATCGTCGATGCGAACGTGGCTGAGGTGTTGGTCCAACCTGATTCGGCCACCGACGATCCGAGCCACCGCAGCGTCCGGCTGGAACGGCGGCTTGCTCAAGGGATCTTGGTTGTTTGGGTGGTCGCACCTTGGCCACCAGCGTCTACTATCGTTGTTAAGTCAACGGCTTGGAGGGAGTGACCATGACCAATGCTGTGCTGACCATCGACCGTGACGCGGACGCTGCCTACCTGCGGCTCGGTGATGGCGCCGTTGCGAGCACCGTGAATGTGTCACGCGGCGTGCTTGTTGACTTGGACGAGTTCAACGTCGCTGTTGGCATCGAGGTGCTGGAACTGGATGTGGAAATCCCGTTTGACCAGCTTGTTCGGGAGTATCACATCCCGAGCTCCACAGTGGATGTTTTGCGTGCGGTCAGCCCTCTGGTGACCACCTTTGAAGCGCGGATAGCTACTCGGGATGCGAAGACGAACTCATCCGGGGCCACCAGAGGTCTACTGCAGCCCTGCTGACCTAAGCCTGAAAATAGGCGATCATTGCCTACTGCGCGTCCCCAGTTGGGCACGCTGGGTGCGTCGTCCCCGCTCGGCAGAGGTCCAGTCTGCCTTCGCGAGGCGCTCCTTGCCACCACCCGTCTGGTGCCGCTCGTCACGGCAAGCATCCGTGGATTCAGGCCAAGGGGTGTCGGCGAGCTTGATCGAAGTTCCTCACCCTTCGGTGAGTCGGCATTCTTGGCCTGTGCGAGCCAATCGTGCCTATTGGCGATCAGTCTCAACAGGCGGTCACACGATTCACGCCCAGACGTGAAACCCGGCTAGTCCCCACATCAGACCAGCAATGGCCGCAGCCCCTGCACGTTCGTGCAGCGGCTATGTTCAAACGTGCAGCCTCCCCTAGGATGGACTCAGGAACCGAAGAAGTACTCCGACAGTTGACATCGAAGCGTTGCCCGTCGGCGACCCGCGCTGACGTTGGCGTGAGAGGAGACGCACTGATGGACCAGACCGCTCGCTACGTAGACCTTGCCCTCGGCGAGGCCCAACTCATTGCTGATGGCCGCCACATCCTGTGCGCCTATCACATGGCGCCCAAGGCCGGTACCGGCTATCTCGAGGCTGCCGCCCACTTCGCCGCCGAATCATCGACCGGCACCAATGTCGAGGTCTCGACCACCGACGACTTCACCAAGGGCGTCGACGCATTGGTCTACCACGCCGACGAGGCGTCCGAAGAGATTCGCATCGCCTACCCACTTGATCTGTTCGACCGCAACATCACCGACGGTCGCATGATGCTGGT
The DNA here is from genome assembly GCF_049651565.1 of Brooklawnia sp. Lineage (GTDB taxonomy): Bacteria > Actinomycetota > Actinomycetes > Propionibacteriales > Propionibacteriaceae > Brooklawnia. Next base: position 8,741 of record NZ_JBASCI010000266.1, on the reverse strand, counting down.
GTCGTTCCTGACCTTGACCATCGGCAACAACCAGGGCATGGGCGATATCGCCTACGCCAAGATGTTCGACTTCTACATGCCACGGCGCGCCATCGAGTTGTTCGACGGGCCGAGCCATGGGATCGCCGATATGTGGCGCACACTTGGGCGTCCGGTGGTCGATGGCGGCTACATCGCCGGCACCATCGTCAAACCGAAGTTGGGTCTGCGGCCCGAGCCATTCGCCAACGCGGCCTACGATTTCTGGCTGGGCGGCGACTTCATCAAGAACGACGAACCGCAGGGCAACCAGGTCTTCGCGCCAATGCGCACCACCATCCCGCTGGTCTATGACGCGATGAAGCGCGCGATGGACGAAACCGGCGAGGCCAAGCTCTTCTCGGCCAATATCACCGCCGATGATCCGCACGAGATGGTCGCCCGAGGTGAGTTCATCCTGCAGGCCTTCGGCCCGGATGCCGACAAGGTGGCCTTCCTGGTCGACGGCTTCGTCGGTGGTCCCACCGCGGTCACCACCGCGCGGCGCGCCTTCCCTCAGCAGTTCTTGCATTACCACCGGGCCGGCCATGGCATGGTCACCTCGCCCAGTTCAAAGCGCGGCTACACCGCCTACGTGTTGGCCAAGATGTCTCGACTGCAGGGTGCCTCTGGCATGCATGTGGGCACCATGGGCTTCGGAAAGATGGAGGGCGAGCGCGATGACCGCGCAGTGTCCTACATCTGCGAGCGCGACGAATATCAGGGGCCGGTCTACTTCCAGAACTGGTACGGCATGAAGCCGACGGTTCCGATCATCTCCGGTGGCATGAATGCGCTGCGGCTGCCTGGCCTGTTCGACAACTTGGGGCATGCGAACTTCATCAACACCGCTGGTGGCGGGGCCTACGGTCACATCGACGGCCCCAGCGCCGGTGCGCGCTCCCTGCGCCAGGCATACGAGTGCTGGCAGGCCGGGGCCGACCCGATCGAATGGGCCACCACCCATCGCGATTTCGCTCGGGCCTTCGTCTCCTTCCCTGCTGACGCCGACCGGCTGTACCCCGGCTGGCGGGACCGGCTGGAAGGCTGATGCGCTCATGCCTGCACCGACGTTGACGCGTTACCTGCTGGGCGTGGGCCGCGCTCCCGACCAGCAGGATCATGCGCGCATCCTCAGCGCAGTGGCCGTGGCCATGAAGATCACCGCGGCCGCGGTCAGCCGGGGACCACTGATCGTCCAGGGCCACACCAAGGCGCCAGCGCCCACGGCCAGCGAGTACAAGCGCGCTCTACGGCACAGCGCCACCGACGTCCTGCTGTCCCAAGTGGCCGATCTGCCCGAGTTGGCGGCGGTTTCGGTGGCTGGGCGGCCACACATCAACCAGGTTTCAACCGGCGGCCGTTTCCTCCTGCTGGTCGATGCCATGCATGGTCTGGGCAATCTGGACGACAACCTCTCGGTGGGCGCCACCTTCTCGCTATTGCAACTCGAACCCCGCCAGACCGAGATCACTGCGGGCGACTTCTGCCAGCCCGGCTCGCAGCAGGTCTGCGCTGGTCTGGTCCTGTTCGGCCCACGTACCTTGTTGGTCTTGACCACGGGGGCGGGCGTCCAGGGGTTCACCCTCGATCGTGAAGTCGGCAACTTCGTGTTGACCCATCCGGACATGCAGATCCCCGGCGGTGCCCATGTGCTGACGATCAACGCGTCCGAGGCCAAGTTCTGGCCAGCGCCCGTGCGCCGCTTCGTCGACGAGTGCCTGCTCGGCGCCGACGGGCCGCGTGGTCACCAGTACGTGATGCGCTGGAATGCCTCGGCGGTCGTCGGAGTCTTCCGGATGCTCAACAGTGGCGGCATCTTCCTGGTACCACCAACCGAACGTCCGCAGACCTGGTTGGCGCCGTTGTTGTACACCGCCGCACCGATGGCCTTCCTGGCCGAGCAGGCAGGCGGCACGGCAACCACCGGTACGGCTCGGTTGCTGGATCGGGTGCCGACCGCGCTGGATGAGCGCGTGCCGATGTACCTCGGTGAAACCGTCGAGGTCGAACGCCTGATCGGCTACATCGATGACCATGAGAAGGGCCTCGACGCCGAGGTCGCCTACCCACTGTTCCACCATCGCAGCCTGTTCATTGACTGAAAGGTCGAAGCCACATGTCTGTCAAACACCCAATCGTCGCCATCACTGGGTCGTCCGGCGCTGGCACCAGTTCGGTCACCGAGACCTTTCAGGGCATCTTCACTCGGGAAGGTGTACGCCCAGCCATCATTCACGGTGACTCCTTCCACGCCTACGACCGCGCGGGCATGAAGGACGCCTTCGCGCGGGCCGCCGCCGAGGGCAATGACCACTTCAGTCATTTCGGGCCGGACGCCAATCTGCTCGACGAACTCGAGGAGTTGTTCCGCGGCTACGGCGAGACAGGTACCGGCCAGTACCGGGAGTACATCCATGATGAACAGGAGGCCGTCGAGTTCGGTGGCCCACCTGGCACTTTCACCGACTACGTCGATCTGCCCGAGAACACCGATCTGTTGTATTACGAGGGTCTGCATGGTGCCGTGCAGACCGAGTCGGTGGACGTGGCCCGCCATGTCGACCTGTGCATCGGAGTGGTGCCTGCCATCAATCTCGAATGGATCCAGAAGCACCACCGCGACAAGACCAAGCGGGGCTACAGCACCGAGGCCATCACCGACACCATCCTGCGGCGGATGCCCGACTACGTGAACTACATCTGCCCGCAGTTCTCGCGCACCCACATCAACTTCCAGCGGGTGCCGTTGGTTGATACCTCGAATCCGTTCATCGCCCGTACCATCCCAACACCGGACGAGTCGATGGCGGTGATCAGGTTCAAGAATCCGCGCGGCATCGACTTCCCCTATCTGTTGTCGATGCTGGACGGCTCTTTCATGTCGCGGGCCAATTCGCTGGTGGTGCCCGGCGGCAAGATGGAACTGGCCATGCAACTGATCTTCACGCCGATGATCTGGCGGTTGGTGGAAACAGCGCGCAAGCGCCGCGGGTAGAGTCTGGGCGGTGGCTAGACTGGAGTTGCAGCGCTTGGCGAGTGTGGTCGCAGCGATTGCGGTGGCCGGGACGATCCTGGGCGGCTCGGTCACCGCAGTGTTGGCCGCGAAGTTCAGCTATCGGTGGTTCTCGGCCGGGCTGGTCAACAGCCACTCGCTGAGCGCTGAGCAGATGCAGGCCAACTACAACGCGGTCATCGACTACAGCCTGTATCCATGGGTGGACGAGTTGGTGATACCGCATCTGCCGATGTCGGCGGCCGGTGCCCAGCATTTCGCCGAGGCGAAGGACATCTTCCAGATCTTCGTACAGGGCGGATTGATGGCCCTGGTAATTGCGCTGGTGGTGGGCAGTTGGCTGTTGCGGCGCCATCGCAGCGCCGGCTTCCTGACCGGCGGCGCGCTGATCGCGCTGGCGACCCCGGTGGTGCTGGCGATCCCGCTGTTGGTCGACTTCGACCGGGCCTTCGTCGTCTTTCACCAGATCGCCTTCGACAACGACCTGTGGATCTTCGACCCGGCCACCGATCCGATCATCAACTATCTGCCCCAAGCACTGTTCATGCGCAATGCCCTGGCCATCCTGGCGCTGATGATCACCCTCGCCGTGGCTGCCATCGTCATCGGACGCCGGCTCAGCGCTCGACGAGTTCAGCGCGCCTGACCACTTGGTCGCTGAGCCGGTCGACCGTCTCAGTGCTGGCGGCCATGATGAACAGCCCGATCGTCAGATCGGGTTCAGGCAGGTAGGTCACGTCGATGCGGGCCGCCATCTCGCAACTGGGATAGTGCGCGGCGGTGGCCGGCGGTCGGCCGAATTGCAGATCGGTGACGCTGAATCCGCCGGGGGAGTGGTCGGGACAGTTGGTGCGCAGGCGGGCCTCATGGCTGACCCACTGGCGGCCGGCGAAGGCCACCGACTGCCCGCCGCTGCGGGCCAGCACCTCGAACTCGGCATCGGCCGCGGCCAGCCCGAGCGCCGGCAGGGCCAGTACCCGCTGGTCGAACTCGGCGACCAGTTCGACCTGTCTGGTCGTCAGTGGGCCGGCCAGCCCCTGCAGGTAGTAGGCGCCCACGTAACTGCCATACAGTTCGTCCGCGGGGTCGAAGATGACGCTGTGACCCTGCCACGGCGCGAAGTCGCCGAAGCTGAAGTCGACGGTGAACCGAACGGGGGCGTCCAGCCAGCCCGACATGGCCGCGTCGGAGTTGTAGGTGATCAGTCGCGGGTACAGCCCGCCATCGGCCAGCGGCATCGAGACATGGACGCCCGCATCGTGCGCCAGCGACTTGCGCTCGAACCACCAGTCATAGCCGCTCATCACAATCAGCGAACGGTACCTGGCCAGCCACGGATTGACTGCCAGGTTGATCAACACGATCAATACCAGCAGCAGCCCGACGGATCGTCGGCGGCGCCACCGCGAATCGGTTCCACTGGGCATTTCGTCCGATATCCGTTCGCTTTCAAGTTGACTGAACCGTTTCGATGCGTAACAATTGTTACGCGGAATCTCCCTCCGCTTGGGTGTGGTCCTCCCCATTCTTCGGTACCACATCATGCGCAGGACGGTGCGGCCACAATCCCGCCGCACCGTCCTGTCGTTCACTGGCTCGGCTGCGCCATGGTCGACAGATCAATCATGGCCGGATCGCCACCCAGGATGCTGCCCAGAACTGGGCACGGTGAGGATCTCAGCGCCCTGGTCGGTGACGACGATCGTCTGCTCGAACTGGGCACTCCACGAGCCATCCTGGGTCACCACTGTCCAGTCGTCATCCCACAGGGCGGTGCGGGCGCTGCCCAGTGTAAGCATCGGCTCGATCGTGAAGGTCATGCCCGGGGTCATGATGGTGTTCAGGGCCGGTTCGTCGTAGTGCAACACGATCAGCCCGGAATGAAACGCGGTATGCACGCCATGCCCGGTGTACTCCCGAACAACGCCATAGCCGAAGCGTTTGGCGTAGGCCTCGATCACCCGGCCGATCACCGAAAGCGGACGCCCGGGTTTGACTGCCTTGATGCCCCGGTACATCGCTTCGCGGGTGCGCTCTGACAGCAGGCGGACTGGTTCGGTGACCTCGCCGACATAGAAGGTGGCGCAGTTGTCACCGTGGACGCCGTCGACATAGGCCGTCGAGTCGATCTTGATGATGTCGCCATCGCGCAGCGGTCTGGCATCTGGGATCCCATGGCAGATGACCTCATTGATTGAAGTGCAGATGCTCTTGGGAAAGCCGCGATAGTCGAGCGACGCTGGGTAGGCGCCCATGTCGGCCAGGTACTCGTGGGCGACCGCGTCCAGGTGGTCGGTGGTCACTCCGGGTGCGATCTCGGCGGCCGCGACCAGAATCGAGTCGGCCGCGATCCGGCCGGCATGGCGCATCGCCTCGATCACCTCGGCTGACTGTTCGTCCGGACCGTCGTACTGCTCGGCGGCCATCACTCCCACGTAAGGCGGTCTGGCGACCGAGGTGGGTACTGGACGCATGGCAGAGATGGGATAGGGCTTGATCGGCTCACTCACCTGATCGAGTCTAGGCCAGCCCTAACCTGGCCATCAGTTGCTGCCAGACAAGGCGATTTCGGTATCGATGAGCGCATTGATGCGCTTCAGGTCGAGCTGAGCCCCGGCCATGGCCACCATCTCGAGCATCATGTTGCGAAACAGCAGACCCGTGGTGATCGTCTCGGGTTCGGCGTAGTTGAAGACCTCGAAGGCGACCACTCCGTAAAGCCTGGCCCACAGGTAGAGGTAGGCCCAGACCTGGGCCGGGCTGTCGGCCTGCCTCAGATAGGCGTAGTGCGGTAGCTGGGTCGAATAGCTCGCCGCCTGTGCCTCAAAGGCGCCAACAACCGCCGGATCGAACTGCCATCGCACCGAGCTGGCCGCCTGCCGGTCATTCAGCAACGGGTTGAAGTATTCGCCGATCAACCCCGGCGAATTGAGCCGCTCGGCGGCTGTCCGTTCGGCCAGGTCGGCGAACTCTTGGCTGGAGTAGCTGTTCAGCAGCCCGGGGCTGGCGAATGCCAGCCGAAACTCGGCCGGGTACTGCAGCGCCCAACTGCGGAAGGCCACCGCCCCGGCGATGATCTTGGCGAGACTGTTGTCGTGGCGCTCGCCTGCGCGGTCGAGATAGTCACGGGCCTGGCCGATGATGTCGTGCACCATCAGCAGCCGCAACTCGGTCATCGAGTTCACATAGCGGTACAGGCCCGGGCCGGTCAGCCCCACGTCGGAGGCCACTGCGCGCATAGTCAACTCATCGTCATCGTTGAGTCGACGGCGGGCCGATTGCACGATCGCCTGCATGGTCGCACGCCGCTGGCGTTGCCGAGGGGTCAGTTGTTGAGGTGACATCAATGCGGATTATAGGAGGCCAAAGCTCAGCCCACCCGCAAGGTGTCTATTGCGGCGTCCACCTTCGTTTGTCGAGCAGTATCACCGATCGTGACACTGGAGACGAACAGGCCCATCTTGTTCGGGTCACCCAGGTCGACCACGATGATGTCGACCACATCACCTTCGATCTCGGGCATGTCTGCAGACCGGATGCGCACCTCGGCGCGCATCCGCCAGGCCGGGTAGCCGCTGATCGTGGTTGCTTCGTCCATCAGGTCAACGCGGTTGGTGAAGTTCATGTAATAGCCGGACGAGGCGAAGCATTCCAAGGTTTGCCGGGCAGAGATCTCGGGGCTGACGAAGCCATCGGCGGCGTTGAGCGTCCCGACCCCGATATTGCTTATCCAGCCCGGTCGCACCGGATCGATCACCGTGTGCATATCAGAGACCCATTGCAGGTAGAAGCTGTTGTCGTAGCTCCAGCCGTTGATCATTTCGACCGACAGTTTGCCCGAATGCAGTCGGCCATCGCTGGTCTGATCGGTGGCTTCGGTGGCCGCAGTGATCGGGCAATCGGCGAGACTGGCGTGCTGGGTCGGGGGCGGAGTGGGTTTGGAGGTCTCGTCCCAGCCCTGGACGGTGGGGGTGGACGAATTGGAGTCTTCCTGCGCTGGCTCGAACGGCTTGTTGACGCCGGTGCGGCCGCCGAAGACCAACCAGGCGATGAGGGCGACAACCGCGACGGCAGCCACGCCAACGATCAGCCACGTCCAGCCCCGGCCACCGTCGCCATCTCGGCCACGGCGCCCTGACCGGCCTGGTGGTGGGGTGCCCGGGTCGTTGGTGGTGTGTTCTGACCAGGAGTCACCGTCCCAGAATCGGAACCGGCCGGCAGTGCCAGCCGGGTCTGGATACCACCCGGGCAAAGTCATGGTGCCGAGTCTATGCGGACCTGGGGGGACGGCCTGGCCCGCGACTCAACGTTCGACGCGCAACGTGTCTGCAAGATCAGTGATCCTCTGCTCGATGGCTGCGTCGTCGATCGGCCAGGCCCCGAAGAAGAAGCTGTAACCGAATTGATCATCGGTATCGACCATGATCACGTCGACGATGTCCCCGGCCAGCTCAGGATGCTCGGGTTGGGCCACCTGCACTTCGTAGCGCAGTTGGTGGGCTGGGTGACCGTCGACGGTCACGGCTTCACTGTGCAGCTCGATGCGATCGGTGGCGTCGGGGTAGAGCATGGGGTCGTGAATCAAGCAGTGCATCACCAGGGCGGCGGCTGTGGGCAGGTCCGTGTACCCGTCCGCCTCGATGACCCTGCCCAAGGTCGCTGGCGCGATCCAACCTTCGCGCACCTCGAAGTAGATGATCTCCTGGGTGTCGGCGAAGGCCAGCCTGACGGGCTCGCTCTGGGCGTCGGGTGGCCGGGTCATCGACAGTTGACCACCGTAGACCCGCTCTGGATCGCCGGTGATGGTCTCGGCCCGCTCGCCGGAAAAGTAGCCCGGACAGTAGAGGACCGGTGTCGAGCCGGCGCTCGGGCTGTCGAAGTGGCCGGGGTGTCGGCCACTTGGCGGCGCGCCGGGACCACTGACCACCCCGGCCAGCACGCCGATGGTGTACAGCCCGCCCAGCGCAGTCAGGATCGCCAGCCCAATGAGGGCCGCCTTCAGCCCAGCGCCCGACCGAGGCCGGTCAGCGGCAGTTGGAGCTGGCTCGCTGCCGGCCGGCGCCAGGTGTTGGGTCCATTGCTCGCCGTCCCAGTGGCGTAATCGAAAAGGAGTGCCATCGGGGTCGTCGTACCAGCCACGATCGGTCATGGTGCGAATCGTAGGACGACGCGGTGCCGAACACCTCGATTGCGCGGAGGGCTGGCACACTGTGATGCATGGATCGCCCAACCGAGTTCGTGCTGCGCGCTGTCGAGGATCGCGATGTCAAGTTCATTCGACTGTGGTTCACCGACGTGCTCGGGTTCTTGAAGTCGGTGGCGATCTCGCCGGCCGAACTCGAGGGTGCGTTCAGCGAGGGCATCGGGTTCGATGGCTCGTCGATCGAGGGTTACGCCCGGGTCTACGAGGCAGACATGATCGCCCACCCCGACCCTGCCACTTTCCAGCTGCTGCCCTGGCGAGCTCGGCCTGGCACCGCCCGCATGTTCTGCGACATCACGATGCCCGATGGCTCACCTGCGATGGCAGACCCCCGCCATGTCCTCAAACGAGCCCTCAACCGGGCCGCTGATCTTGGCTTCACCTTCTACACCCACCCCGAGATCGAGTTCTTCCTGCTGCGAAACCCGATCACGCCAGGAGTCGAACCAATTGCTCTCGACCAAGGCGGCTATTTCGACCACACCACGATGGACGAGGGCACCG
>NZ_JBASCI010000265.1:0-16943 GCF_049651565.1 Brooklawnia sp. | reverse complement strand
GGTCCGAGGTGGTCAGGGCGATGGTCCGCAACCGGGGGCGGCTCAGCTACCAGCAGGTGCAGGCCGAGCTGGACGCCGGAAGGGCGGCCGAACCGCTGCAGTTGCTGCGCGAGGTCGGGCTGGCCCGGCAGCGGCTCGAAGCCGAACGCGGCGGGGTCAGCCTCAACCTGCCCGACCAGGAGGTCGTGGCCAACGGGCGGGACTGGCGCCTGGAGTTCCGGGGGCTGCTGCCGGTGGAGGGCTGGAACGCCCAGGTCTCGCTGCTCACCGGTAGCTGCGCCGCCCGGCTGATGCTGGACGCCGGGGTCGGCGTGCTGCGCACCCTGCCGCCGTCGCGGCAGTACGACGTGGACAGGCTGCGCCGGATCGCGAAATCGTTGAATCTGCGCTGGCCGGGTGCGATGAGCTACCCCGAGTTCGTCCGGTCGCTCGACCCTGGCGAGCCACGCGGCCAGGCGATGCTGAATGCCTGCACGCTGCTGTTTCGGGGCGCTGCGTACACCGTGATCGACCCCGGCCAACCCGAACAGAACGCCGAGCACGCGGCGCTGGCGGCGTCCTACACCCACACCACCGCGCCGCTGCGGCGGCTGGTCGACCGCTACACAGGTGCGCTGTGCGTGGAGCTATGCGCTGGTCGTCCAGCTCCCGAGTGGGTACTGGCGGGTCTTGCCCAGTTGCCCGAGCTGATGGCCGAGTCGGACCGGCGGGCCAAGGCGTTCGAGCGCGGCATCGTCAACCGGGTCGAGGCGCTGGTGCTGCACGGCCACGAGGGCAGCGACTTCGCCGGCACCATCATCGAGGTCGACGACCGGGGCCGCGACCGGGGCGAGGCTTCCATCCCGCTGGTGGCCGTGGAGGCGCCGGTCGAGGGCCCGGGGCTGCGGCTCGGCGAGGAGCGGCGGCTGCGACTGGCCGAAGCGGTGCCGCAGACCGGCCGGGTGCTGTTCAACCCAGCCTGACGTAGAATTGCCCGTTGGACGAGTCGGCCGGGTGATCGCGGCGCAGCAGCGCCGAGGAAAGTCCGGACTCCACAGGACGAGGTGGTGGGTAACGCCCACCCGGGGTGACCCGCGGGAAAGTGCCACAGAGAACAGACCGCCCGAAAACCGTCCCCGGTGGGGGAGAGGTTCGGGTAAGGGTGAAACGGTGGTGCAAGAGACCACCGCGCGGCTGGTGACAGTCGCGGCACGGCAAACCCCACCTGGAGCAAGACCAAGAGGACGCCACGGCGTCTGCGGAAGCGTTCGAGGGCGGTCCGCCCGAGCTTCCGGGTAGGTTGCACGCCGGACGCGCGAGCTTCCGGGGAAGGCCACCGGTAACGGTGGTCGCAGATGGATGATCACCGGCCCGTCAGGGGCCACAGAATCCGGCTTACAGGCCGGCTCGTCCCCCCATTGCGTCAGAGTCCCTGGTCGAGTGGCAATGAGTCCATCCTTTGTGTGTCTGATTTCTTAGGCCGATCCCTATTGACGCGCACCGTAATCGGTCGATAGCGTAGCGAACGTCTGGTTAAACGGTTTACTGGACCGTCCAGCCCGGTGGCCAGGCGGTCAAGCCGGCGGGCGCTGGTCTGGCCAACCTGGTGGTCGGTGAGGGCCGGCCGCCGAACCCAACTGGCAAGGGAGCCGCACATGAAGTTCAGCAAATCACTGCGCACAGGCGCCTTGCTCGCAGGAGCGCTACTGGCCGTAACAGCCTGTTCATCCGGCACGGGAGGGGGTGGCGGTACGCAGGAGGCGGTAGAGATCGTCGGCGCCTTCACCGGCGAGTCGGCCGACGCCTTCAGCGAGGACCTTGCAGTGCTCTCGGAGCAGCTCGGCATCGAGGCCACCTACACCCCGTTGCCCGACTTCGAGACCGTGATCCAGAGCCGGGTGACCGGCAACGACCGCCCGGACATCGCGATCTTCCCCCAGCCGGGCCTGTTGTTCGACCTCGCCCGGGCCGGGGAGCTGAAGGCGTTGGATGACGCCATCGACGTTGATGCGAAGAACCAGGACCTGGTTCCGGGTCTGCTGGATACCGTCACCCAGGATGGCTCGGTGTACGCCCTGCCGGTCTCGATGAACGTCAAGAGCCTGGTCTGGTACCCGGTTCCCGAGTTCGACAGCGCCGGTTACTCGGCGCCGCCCAGCACCCAGCAGCTGAACGCCCTCACCGACCAGATGAAGGGTGACGGTGTCACGCCCTGGTGCGTGGGCATCGAGTCCGGCGCCGCAACCGGTTGGCCGGCCACCGACTGGCTCGAGGAGTACGTCCTGCGGGTCGGCGGACCCGAGGTCTATGACCAGTGGGTCAACCACGAGATCCCCTTCAACGATCCCGTCGTGCAGCAGGCCGGCGCCGCCATCGAGGAACTGCTGCTGACCGAGGGCAACGTGCTCGGTGGCAGACAGGGCATCGCAGCGACGAACTCGAACGATGCCGTCCTGCCCCTGGTGGCCGACCCGCCCGGCTGCTACCTGCACCGCCAGGGCAACTTCATCACCGGCGTAATGCCCGAGGATGTCCAGGCCGACCTGGAGAGCAACGTCGGGGTGTTCCTGTTGCCGCCGTACGAAGGTGGCTACAACGGCCAGCCCATCCTGGGCGGCGGTGACTTCGCCGCGGTCTTCGACGCCGAGAACGAGAACGTCCTGCGGGTGCTGGAGGGCATCTCCTCGCCGGAGTTCCCGGACGCATGGGCGACGGCGCGGGAGATGATGTCGCCATACACCAACTTCGACACCAGCCGGTACGACAGCGAGATCCTCGCCGAGATCGCCGGCCTGGTCGCCGGGGCGGACACCTTCCGATTCGACGGGTCGGACATGATGCCGGGCGAGATCGGAACCGGGGCCTTCTGGACCCAGATGGTGGCGTGGATGAGCGGTCAGCAGGACCTGAACACCGCTCTGGACAACATCGAAGCCGCCTGGCCCACTGACTGACCGTTAACGGTGCTGCGGCGTCCGGCCGGGCCACCTGCCGGGCGCCGCCGACCCCAAGGAGGGTCCAAATGTTGAAAATCTTCGATGGCATCATCGCGGTAGTCGGCAGCGTCGGGTTCTTCATGCTCCTGTTCTGGGTCAGCAACGCCATTGTGGAGCGGCTGCCCGAGCGCTGGGAGCGACGGTTGAAGCCCTGGGTCTTCGTGGCGCCCGCGCTCTTCTTCATCATCCTGTTCCTGATCTACCCGGCCGTGCGAACCCTGGTGTTGTCCTTCGCGGATCGGCAGGGCGAAGGCTTCGTCGGGCTGACCAACTTCGTCGGATTGCTGAAAGATCCCGCCTTCCAGAGCACCATGCTGAACACCTTGCTCTGGATCCTGGTGGTGCCTGCCATCTCGGTGGCGATCGGCCTGTTGGTGGCGGTGCTGACCGACCGGCTGTCGTCGCGCGGCGAGAAGGTGAGCAAGTCGCTGATCTTCCTGCCGATGGCCATTTCCATGGTTGGTGCCTCCACGATCTGGCGGTTCGTCTACGAGTGGCGTCCGGAGGGTCAGGAGCAGATCGGCCTGCTGAACCAGTTGTGGGTGGCGATCGGCGGCCAGCCGCAGGTCTGGATGCAGATCTCCAGCGGACGCCTGAACAGCTTCCTGCTCATGGTGATCCTGATCTGGCTGCAGGTCGGCTTCGCGATGGTGCTGCTGTCGGCTGCCATCAAGAACGTGCCGTCCGACACCCTGGAGGCGGCCCGGGTGGACGGCGCCAACGAGTTCCAGTTGTTCTTCCTGGTCGTGGTCCCGCAGATCAAGATCACCGTCCTCACCGTCTTCATAACGATCCTGATGGGGGTGTTGAAGGTTTTCGACATCGTCTACGTGATGACCGGTGGGAACTACGACACCAACGTCGTCGCGCTGGCGTTCTTCAAGGAACTGTTCACCTATCGCCACAGCGGACGATCCGCCGCGATCGTCGTGCTGCTGATGCTTGCCGTCATCCCAGTGATCATCTACCAGGTTCGTAGCTTCAAGGCAGAGGGGATAGCCAAATGAGCGCCGTCACGACGCCCCCGGTGGCGCCCACCGGGATCAGCCCAAGGCGGCGACGCCGGGCAAACGTGGAGCAGGGCCGGGCGGGTTGGGCAACCCGGATCGTGGTGGTGCTCGTCGTCATCGCCTTCCTGATCCCGACCATCGGGCTGCTGGTGACATCCTTCCGGCCCCGGGTCGACTCGACCTCGACCGGGTGGTGGAACGCAGCCTTCAATCCCTTCGACGCCACCTGGACGCTGCAGGGCTATGCCGAGGTGCTCGACGGCGGCATGGGCAACGCATTCCTCAACAGCATCGTGATCGCGGTGCCGGCCACCCTCATCCCGCTGTTGATCGCCGCCATGGCGGCGTACGCATTCACCTTCCTGAAGTTCCCGGGTCGCGACATCATCTTCCTGGTCGTCGTGGGGCTCCTGGTCGTCCCGCTGCAGGTGGCGTTCATCCCGCTGCTGCAACTGTTCGGCCAGTTCCAGCTGGTCGGCACCTTCCCGGCGGTCTGGTTGGCGCACACCGGATTCGGGATGCCGCTGGCGATCTACCTGCTGCGCACCTACATGACGACGGTGCCGCACTCCATCCTGGAGTCGGCGCAGATCGACGGGGCGTCGCACTTCCAGATCTTCTGGCGGCTGCTGTTGCCGATCAGTGTGCCTGCGTTGGCGTCGTTCGCAATCTTCCAGTTCCTGTGGGTGTGGAACGACCTGCTGGTGGCGCTGCTGTTCGTGGGTGCCGGCCAGAACGAGACGGTGACGCTTCGGCTGTCCAGCATGATCGGCCAGTACGGTCAGCGGTGGGACCTGCTCGCGCCGGGGGCCTTCATCTCGATGTCGCTCCCGCTGATCGTGTTCCTATTCCTGCAGCGGTACTTCGTCCGCGGCATGACGGCCGGATCGGTGAAGGGCTGAGCCCTGAACCGAGCGCGGGAGCGCTGGCATATTGGGATGCAGGCGGCTGACTGGGCTGGGAGGCGTGGTGGCGAGAGTGGGCATTCGAGAGGTGGCCAGGCAGGCGGGTGTGTCGACGGCTACGGTGTCGCGCATCCTGAACGATCGGGATGCCGGCAGCTTCCCTGAGGCGACCCGCAAGCACGTTCAGCAGACCGCCGACCGGCTGGGGTACCGGCCCAACATGCTGGCGCGGGGGCTGCGCAGCGGCCGAACGCACACCGTCGGGCTGATCTCCGACATGATCGCCACCACGCCCTACGCATCGGGAATCGTGGCTGCTGCCCAGTCCGTGGCGCAGGATCAAGGGTGGCTACTCTTCCTGGTCAACACCGGCGGCTCAGCTGCGGTCGAGGCGGACGCCGTGCGCGCGCTGCAGGCCCAGCAGGTGGACGGCATCATCTACGCGTCCATGGCGTACCGGGAAGTGGACGTCCCCGAGCGGCTGCCCCCGGACACGGTGCTGGTCAACTGCCTGGCCCGGGCCGGCGATTACCGGACCGTCGTCCCGGACGACTATGGCGGCGCCCGCTCGGCGGTCCGCTACCTGGTCGACGCCGGTCACCGGCGCATCGCCTTCGTCGACACCGACGAGAAGGACCCAGATCCGATAGCGTCGCGGCTTCGACGGACGGCCTACCTGGACGTCCTGAACGAGGCCGGGATCGACCCGGATCCTGCGCTTCAGGTGGAAGGGGTGTCGGACTCCTTCGGGGGCAGGGCGGCGGTTGACCGGCTGCTGGCGCTGCCGGTCAACCATCGGCCCACCGCAATCTTCTGCTTCAACGACCGGATGGCCGGCGGCGCCTACATCGCAGCCAGGCGGCACGGCATGCACATCCCCACGGACGTCTCGATCATCGGCTTCGACGACCAGGCGTTGATCGCCGCCGAGATCGACCCCGCCCTCACCACGGTTGGCCTGCCGCACCACGAGATGGGCCGGACCGCGATGGAGCTGGTGCTGGGCGTCCGGGACCCCCGCTCGACTCCCCAGGTCCTGGAGCTGGAGTGTCCGCTTATCGTCCGGGAATCGGTGCGCGCCCTGGCGCCGGACCCGGCCAAGTCCCGACGACGAAAAGGTTGACTGCCATGAGTTCAGGACCCCAGCTGATCGCCTATGCCGACCGCCTGGGCGGGTCGATCAAAGGTCTCCAAAGCCTGCTGGACGGCCCGTTCGCGGGCATCTTCGACGGTGTCCACGTGCTGCCCTTCTACACCCCCTTCGATGGTGCGGACGCCGGCTTCGACCCGGTCGATCACACCGCGGTGGACCCCCGGCTGGGGACGTGGCGCGACGTCAAGGACCTGGCCGAGCGGTATCGCGTGATGGCCGACATGATCGTCAACCACGTGTCGGCGTCATCGGCCGAATTCTCCGATGTCCTGGCGAAGGGTGATCGCTCGGAGTACTTCGACATGTTCCTCAAGATGTCGACCGTCTACCCCGATGGTGCCACCGAGGCCGACCTGGCCGGGATCTACCGGCCCCGGCCCGGCCTGCCCTTCACCCCGATGACGCTCGGTGACCGGCGGCGACTGCTGTGGACGACCTTCACGTCCCAGCAGGTCGACGTCGACGTGCGCAGCGCCGCCGGCAAGGCCTACCTGGAGCGAGTGTTGGGCGCACTCACCGACGGCGGGGTGGCGATGGTGCGGTTGGACGCGGTCGGCTACAGCGTCAAGACGCGAGGCACCTCTTCATTCATGACACCGGACACCTTCGACTTCATCGACGACCTGGCCGCCGCCGCCCGGTCCCATGGCGCCGAAGTGCTGGTGGAGATCCATGGCCACTACGAACTGCAGCTCAAGGTCGCGGCCAGGGTGGACCTGGTCTACGACTTCGCACTGCCGCCGTTGGTGCTCTACGCGCTGCACACCGGTGAGGCGGCCCCGCTGCGGCGGTGGCTCCTGATCCGCCCGACCAACTGCGTCACCGTGCTCGACACCCACGACGGCATCGGAGTAGTCGACGTGGGGCCTGACCAGATCGAACCCCACCGGCCGGGTCTGCTGACCCAGGAACAGATCGACGTCCTCATCGAGGGCATCCACCAGCGCTCCGCCGGCCAGTCCCGGCTGGCCACCGGCTGGGCGGCGTCCAACGTGGACATCTACCAGGTCAACTGCACCTACCTGGACGCCCTGGGCGGTGACGAGCGGGCGTACCTGATCGCCCGCGCGGTGCAGGTGTTCACCCCAGGCATCCCGCAGATCTACTACGTGGGTCTGCTCGGTGGCCGCAACGACATGGAGCTGCTGGCCCACACCGGGGTCGGCCGCGACATCAACCGCCACTTCTACAGCCGCGAGGAGGTGGACGCGGCGCTGGCCGACCCGCTGGTCAGCGCGCTGCTGGATCTGCTGCGGCTGCGCCGCCACCACCCGGCCTTTCAGGGCGATTGCGCGATCGGTGGTGACGACCGGCGCATCACGCTGGACTGGCGGCACGGGCAGCATCGGGCCTGCCTCGACGTCAACTTCGCCGAGCCGGGCGCCACGCTGACCACGACCGACCAGCGGGGCGGCCTGCGGGTCTGCGACGACCTGCTCGGCGGCGGTCTGGCCGACCTGATTCCGGGCTCATGGCAGTCGCAATGACTTCGTCGGTTATCGAGCCAGGCTGGAGGGGAGCCCGAAGATGACTGTCGATGCCGGGCAGCCGGTCCAGGCCGATCCGGGCCGTCCGCTGCTGCACTTCACCCCACGCGCAGGGTGGATCAACGATCCCTACGCACTGACCTGTCACGACGGCCAGTACCACCTGTTCTACCAGGCGGTTCCCGGGCAGTTGAGCTGGCACCTGGCGCAGCATTGGGGGCACGCGACCAGCCCGGACCTGCTCAGCTGGACCGAGCAGCCGGTGGTGCTGTCCCCGGGCGACGGCGACGACGGTATCTGGTCCGGATCCATCGCGGTACCGAGGGACGGCCCCGCCGCCATCTTCTACACCTCGGCCCGGCGGCCACACCTGGACGTGGCCGCCAGCCGGATCGCCCGGCCGCTTGATGACCAGTGGACGCGATGGCAGAAGGGGCCGGTGGTGGCATCGGCGGAGCCGGGCCTCGGTCTTACGACCTACCGCGACCCGTACGTCTTCCACGACGGATCAACCTGGCGAATGCTGATGGGCGCCGGGTTCGCCGACGGCCGGGCTGCTGCCCTGGGCTACTCGTCCGACGACCTCACCGAATGGCGGTACGACGGCGTCCTGACCGACCGCCACAGCTCCGAGACCGACCCGATCTGGGTTGGCCAGGCCTGGGAGTGCCCGCAACTGTTCCCGCTGGGCGACCGCTGGGTGCTGGTGGTCTCGGTCTGGGACCGATCGGGGCCGCACTACGTCGCCTACGCTGTCGGCGACTGCCACGACCGGCGCTTCATCCCGCAGCACTGGCATCGGCTGAGCTACGGGCCGTCCCACTACGCCGCCTCGACCTTCCTCGACCGGGACGGGCGGCGGGGCCTGATCCACTGGCTTCGTGGGGTCGCCGATCCCGCCGGAGGTTGGGCCGGCGCCCACTCGCTGCCACACGTGCTTGAGCTGGTCACCGACCGGATCGTCGCCGCACCACACCCGAACCTGACCACAATGCGCGGCGCTCCCGCCGAAACCCTGCACCGAGGGGCGACCACGGTGCCGCAGGCCGCCGACCTGGAGTGGTCCCTCGACTCACCCGACGCGTCGGCTGGCCTCGCACTGAGTGCTGGGGGCCGCGACCGCGCGTTGCAGTTGACGGCCAGGCAGGGACTGCTGGCCGCGGCCACCCCGGCCGGGGTGTGGCAGATGCCGCTGTTGCCGGACGGGCCGCCGCTGAGGATCGTCATCGACGGCCCGGTGGTCGAGGTGTTCAGCGCCGCCGGCGTGCTTGCGGTGTCCGTGGCCAGCCGCGGCGATCAGCGGACTCTGCAGGTTCAAGGAGACGCCAGCGTGCGCTGGTACCCACTCAACAGGCCAGGGAGGACGTTATGACCGAATCGACTGCCGCCGTGCTCTGTGTCGGCGAGGCCCTGATCGACGTGGTGTCGCGCGGTTCGGGCAGCAGGGAGTACGTCGGCGGCAGCCCGCTCAACGTGGCCTGCGGACTGGCGCGGCTCGGGCACCCCACTTCGTTCGCCAGTTGGTGGGCCGACGACGATCGCGGCAGGCGGATCGCCGGGCACGCTGCCGACCACGGTCTGCTAGTGGTCGCCGGCAGCGACGGCGCCGAGCGCACCTCGACCGCGCTGGCCAGGCTGGACGCCGACGGCCAGGCCAGCTACGAGTTCGACCTCGACTGGCAGTTGCCACCGATGGCGTCGACCGAGTCGAGCGGACACCTGCACCTGGGCAGCATCGGCGCCACCCTGCCCCCGGGCGCGGACGACGTGCTGGCACTGGCCCGCCAGCTGCATGGTCGGGCCACGGTCAGCTATGACCCGAACGTCCGGCCGGCGATCATGGGCGCCGCCGCCGACGTGCTGGGCCGGATCGAGGAGCTGGTCGGGTTGTCCGATGCGGTGAAGGCCAGCTCCGAGGACCTCGAATGGCTGTACCCCGGCGTCCCGCCGGTCGAGGCCGCAGCCCGCTGGCTGGCCAGGGGCCCTGCCCTGGTGGTGGTGACCCGCGGGGCGGTGGGGTCGCTGACATGGTTCGCCACCGAGCCGGCTCCGCGCGAGTCCGCAGCGCAGCGAGTTCCGGTGGTCGACACCGTGGGCGCCGGCGACTCGTTCATGGCCGGCCTGTTGTCGGGGCTGCTGGACGCCGGGCTGCTGGGTCGCCCGGACGCTGGCGACCGGCTGCGGCAGGCCGGTTGGGCAGTGGTCGGCCCGGCGATCGACCGGGCGATCCAGACCTCCGCCATCACTGTGACACACTCGGGTGCGTACTCGCCGACCCGCGCCGAGCTGCCCGGCGAGCAGGTAGGTGGCTTGCGGTAGGTCCGGTCAGACCTCGGCCAGTTCCTCCTGCACCACACCGCTGGCCCGCCGCTTGGCCAGGAAGATCACCGTGAACGCCAGCCCTGCCGCCACCGCCGCGATGGTCATGCGCAGCGGGCCGGACGCGTCGGCGCCCTCGGCCAGCATCACGATGACCGGTGCGATCAGCAGCGAGACCAGGTTCATCACCTTGATCAGCGGGTTGATCGCCGGGCCCGCGGTGTCCTTGAACGGGTCGCCGACGGTGTCGCCGGTGATCGCTGCCTCATGGGCACGTGAGCCCTTGCCGCCGAAGTGGCCGTCCTCGACGATCTTCTTCGCGTTGTCCCAGGCGCCCCCCGAGTTGGCCAGCAGCACCGCCATCAGGACGCCGGTGGCGATCGCGCCGGCCAGGAAGCCGGCCAGCGGACCGACGCCCAGCCCGAACCCGACCGCGATCGGCGCGAAGACCGCCAGCAGGCCCGGGGTGGACAGCTCCTTCAGTGAGGCAGCGGTGCAGATGTCGACCACCCGGCCGTACTCCGGACGCGCGGTGCCCTGCATGATGCCGGGGATCTCGCGGAACTGCCGGCGCACCTCGAACACGATGGTGCCGGCGGTGCGGGTGACCGAGTCGATACAGAAGTAGGAGAACAGGAAGACCGTCGCCGCCCCCAGCACCAAGCCGATCAGGGTCAGCGGCGACACGATGGCGTAGTCGCCCATCGCCCGCACCACCGCATCCGAGATCGAGCCGGGGTCGAAGCCCGACCGGCCGTGGGACACCGCGTCGTTGTAGGCGCCGAACAGGGCGGTGGCCGCCAGCACCGCAGTGGCGATCGCGATGCCCTTGGTGATCGCCTTGGTGGTGTTGCCGACCGCGTCCAGGTCGGTCAGGATCTGGGCGGCCTGATGGTCTACCTCACCGGACATCTCGGCGATGCCCTGGGCGTTGTCCGAGACCGGCCCGAAGGTGTCCATCGCCACGATCACCCCCACCGTGGTGAGCAGGCCGCAGCCGGCCAGCGCGATCAGGAACAGCGCCAGCCAGGTCGCACCGCCCGCCAGCAGGAAGCAGGTGACGATGCCGGCACCGATCACGGTGGCGGTCAGTGCCGCCGACTCAAGGCCGAGCCCGAAACCGGACAGGATCACCGTGGCCGCGCCGGTGCGAGTGGTGGCCGCCACCCGCCGGGTCGGGCCGGCCTCGGTGCCGGTGTAGTGGCCGGTCAGCCCGAGGATCACCGCGGCCAGCACGATCCCCACCACCACCGCGCCGATCAGCACCAGCCGCGGGTCGCCGGCGTGCTCCAGCGTCTCGGGGCCCACCCCGTTGATACCCGCAAAGCTGTTCGGCAGGTAGCCGAACGCGGCCACCACCGACAGCAGCAGGCCGCAGCCGGCGGCGATGTAGAAGCCGCGGTTGATGCCCCGCAGGCCGGGCTCGTCGTCGCGTATCCGGGTCGCGGCGATGCCGATCAGGCCGACGAGCACCCCGACCGCGGAGACCAGGATCGGGAAGATCATGCCCTGCTCGCCGAGCGCGGTCTTGCCCAGCACCAGGGACGCCACCAGGGTCACCGCGTATGACTCGAACAGGTCGGCCGCCATGCCAGCGCAGTCGCCGACGTTGTCGCCCACGTTGTCGGCGATGGTGGCGGCGTTGCGGGGGTCGTCCTCGGGGATGCCGACCTCGACCTTGCCGACCAGGTCGGCGCCGACGTCGGCGGCCTTGGTGAAGATGCCACCACCCACCCGCATGAACATCGCCAGCAGGGCCGCCCCGAAGCCGAAACCCTCCAGTACCCCCGGCGCGTCGGCCTGGAAGAGCAGCAGCGAAAGGCAGGCGCCCAGTAGTCCCAGCCCGACCACCGACATGCCGACCACGCCGCCGGTGCGGAACGCGATCCGGGCGCCGGTGCTCTTGCCGTCAGGCTGCCGGGACGCCGCAGCCACCCGCACATTGGCCCGCACCGCCAGCCACATGCCCAGGTAGCCGATGGTTCCGGAGAACGCCGCACCAAGCAGGAAGGCCACCGACCGGCCGATCCGCAGGTCCCAGTCACCGGGCAGGACGAACAGCAACCCGAAGACCAGCACGGCGATCGGCGCCAACGTACGCATCTGCCTGGCCAGGTAGGCCTGGGCGCCCTCCTGCACCGCCGCGGCGATGCCACGCATGCCGGGGGTGCCCTCGTCCTGCTTCAGCACCCAGGTTCGCAGCCCCCACGCGGTGATCAGGGCCAGCACTGCCAGCACGGCGGTCACGGTGATGATGGCGATGCTGCCAGCGCCGAAGGTGAAAGTCATGACGCTCCTGATTCGGCTGTGAATCTGCATGGAGTTGTGCTGCGGCGAGAAGTTGATCGCCTGCCAAGCAATATAGCCGCCGGTCGATCCGGCCTGTGGTGATGGGCCTCAGGTGGCTAGGATCGGCGGCAAGGCGCACGCGCAACGGTCCTGGCAGTAGCGGGAGACATCATGGAAGCTCATCTCTATCTTTCGCTGATCCCGGAAGCCCTGATCGCCTCCCAACTGACCCCCGAGCAGTTCGGGCAGTACTACGCCACCGGGCATGCCCGCCGCTCCAAGGGCAAGGCGATCTTCTTCGACATCGACCCGGGCTTCCGCAACGGCTACTTCGCCCTCGACGAGGCGATGGCCCAACTGGCGCCGCACCCCGACGGCCGGCCCAAGAACTCGCTGTACGTGTCGACCTACCGGGTCGTCGAACACGTGCCGGTCAGCGCGCTGGGTACCCTGTACCTGGTCACCGACTACGGCGCCACCCTCGGCCTGCCGCGCAGCACCGGCGGGCCGGACCAGATCGACGGACTGCACCTGTACAAGGAACTGGCCCCGGTGAGCAGCCTGGTGGCGTCCTCGCTGCCGCCGAAGGAGTTCTACGAGTCGATCACCGTGCGGCCATCCAAGTTCGTCTCGTTCCCGGCACTGGCCTTCGCCGAGCTGGGCATCGGTGAGCTGGCCACCGACCCGCACCGCGGTGCGGTCGGCAACCTGCCGTACGACAACATCCCGCACCTGCGCGAGTCGCTGACCGCGGTCACCGTGCCCGGCAAGACCACCAAGATGGTGGAGCGGCTGCCGACCATCGAGTTCCCGTACCGGGCGGTCAAGACCGGCAGCGGGTTCTACTACGGCAACGGCCGCGAGCTGGCCTTTTACGAGATGCCATCGGCCACCGAGATGCGCAACCGCCACCAGCTGTGGTGGCGCTCGGCCAACCAGTGAGCCATCGAGTGAGTGCGATCGGGCAGCGGCGATGAGACCGGCCGTCAGCGCGCTGGCCAGCATCGCCGTCGCGGCCGCCATCCTGGGCTGCTCGGTGACGGCCGTGCTTGCCGCCAGGTTCAGCTACCCGTGGTTCTCGGCCGGCCTGTACAACAGCCACCAGCTCACCAAGGCGCAGATGCAGGCCAACTACGACCGGGTCATCGAGTACAGCCTGTTCCCATGGGTGCGCGAACTGCACTTCGAGACCCTGCCGATGTCGGACGCCGGCCGCCAGCATTTCGCCGAGGCCAAGGCCATCTTCCAACTCTTCGTGCAGGGCGGGCTGATCGCACTGGTCGTGGCTGTCGTGCTGGGCATCTGGCTCTGGCGCCGGCACCGGTCGTCCGGCTACCTGACCGCCGGCGCGATCATCGCGCTGGCCACTCCGGTCGTGCTGGCCATCCCGCTGGCCATCGACTTCGATCGGGCGTTCGTCGTCTTCCACCAGGTCGCCTTCGACAACGAGCTGTGGATCTTCGACCCGCGGACCGACCCGATCATCAACTACCTGCCGCAGGCGTTGTTCATGCGCAACGCCTTCGCGATCCTGGTCGTGATGATCCTGTTGGCGATCCTCGCCATCATGCTGGGCGGCGTCCTGCGCCGCCGGGCCGGGAGTCGCGGCGAGCCGGTCGCGGTCAACCCCGGCTGACCGTGGCCTGCTGGACCACCTGGGCGCTCATCCGGTCGACCTCGGCGCCGGTCGCCGCCATGATGTAGGTGCCGACGCTCAAGTCGTGCTCGGGCAGCCACGCGACGTCGATCCGGGCGGCCAGTTCGCACACCGGGTAGTGCCGGTCGGTTCGCGGCGGGGTGCCGAACTGCAGGTACGCCAGCAAGAAGCCGTCGGGGGAGTGGTCGGGGCAGTTGGTCAGCACCGTGGCATCGCGGCTCGTCCAGTTCAGGCCGGCGTAGCCCACCGGACGCGTCGAGGTGGCCAGCACCTCGAACCGGTTGTCGGCCAAGCGCAGGCCGAGCGCCGGCAGTGCCAGCATCCGCTGGTCAAACTCGGCCACCCGGGCGACCTCAGCGGTACTCAGCGGACGCCCCAGCCCGTGCAGGTAGTAGCTGCCCACGTACGCCCCGTACAGCGGGTGGCCAGGATCGAAGATGCTGCTGTGACCCTGCCGGGGTGCGAAGTCGGCGAAGGTGAACTCGACGGTGAACGACACCTCGGCACCGAGCCAGTCCGACATCGGCCGGTCGGCGTTGAAGGTGATCATCAGCGGGTACAGCCCCGAGCCGCGCAGCGGCATCTCGACCGCCACCCCGGTCTGCCGGGGCACCGAGCCGCGTTCGAACGACCAGTCGTAACTGGACATCAGCAGCAGCGACCGCTGCCGGGCGAACCACGGGTTCACGGCCAGGCTGACCAGCACCAGCAGCGCCAGCCCGCCGGCCAGCCACGGCCAGCGCCGCCTCACGACACCTGCGCGGCCAGGTTGATCCTGGTGGGGTCGCCGCCGATGATCAGTTCGCCGGAACTCGGCACGGTGAGGATCTCGCTGCCGGTGTCGGTCACCACGATGGTCTGCTCGAACTGCGCCGAACGGGAGCCGTCCTGGGTGAGCACCGTCCAGCCGTCGTCCCACTGCCGGGTGCGGGCACTACCCAGGGTGAGCATCGGCTCCACTGTGAAGGTCATGCCCGGCAGCATGATGGTGTCATTCATCGGCTCGTCGTAGTGCAGCACTACCAGGCCGGAGTGGAACGCGGTGTGCACGCCGTGGCCGGTGTACTCCCGCACCACCCCGTAGCCGAAGCGGCGGGCGTAAGCCTCGATCACCCGGCCGATGACCGACAGCGGCCGGCCTGGCTTGATCGCCCTGATTCCCCGGTACATCGCCTCCCGGGTGCGTTCCGACAGCAGCCTGGACTCCTCCGACACCTCGCCGGCGTAGAAGGTGGCGCAGTTGTCCCCGTGCACGCCGTTGACGTAGGCGGTCGAGTCGATCTTGACGATGTCGCCCTCGGCGAGCGGCCGGGCGTCCGGGATGCCGTGGCAGATCACCTCGTTGACCGAGGTGCAGATGCTCTTCGGGAAGCCCCGGTAGTCCAGCGACGCCGGGTAGGCGCCGTGGTCGCACAGGAACTCGTGGGCGACGGCGTCCAGGTGGTCGGTGGTGACGCCCGGCCGGATCTCGGCAGCGGCGACCAGGATCGAATCGGCGGCGATCCGTCCGGCCTCCCGCATCGCCTCGATCACCTCCGTGGATTGCACGTGCGAACCGTCGTAGTGCTCGGCACCCAGCTCGCCGACGTAGGGCGGACGCGGCACACTGGCGGGCACCGGACGCATCGGGCTGATCGGGTAGGGCTTGATCGGTTGGCTCACCCAGTCGATTCTAGACGGCCTCACTCAACGGCCAGGCTGTCGATCACCGCGTCCACCAGCCGCTGGCGACGCTCGTCGCCGATCGTGACGCTGGACACGAAGATGCCCATCCGCTCCGGGTCGCCCTGGTCGACCACGATGATGTCGACCACGTCGCCCTCGATCTCCGGCATGTCCGCCGACTCGATGCGCACCTCCGCGCGGATCCGCCAGGCCGGGTAGCCGCTGACCGTGGTGGCCTCGTTGACCAGGTCGATCCGTTCGGTGAAGTTGAGGTAGTAGCCGGACGAGGCGAAGCACTCCATCGACTGCCGGGCGGAGGTCTGCGGGTCAAGGAAGCCGTCCTCGGCGTTCAGTTGCCCGACCCCGATGTTGCTTACCCACCCGGGCCGGACGGTGTCCATCTGGGTGTTGAAGTCGCTCACCCACTGCAGGTACATCTCGGCGTCCCGCCAACCCTGGATCTTGTCGACCACCAGGCCGCCGCCGCGCAGCCGGCCGTCGTTGTGCTGCCGAGTCTGGTCCTGGTTGAGGGTGTACGGGCAGGTGACCAGGTCGGCGGCCGTGGTCGGGGGTGGGGTGGGCCGGGAGGTCTCGTCCCAGCCCTCGACGGTCGGGCTGGCCGAGTTGGTGTCCTCGGGGACCGGGACGAAGCCGCCGGGGCCGCGGCCACCGGGCATGAAGACCCAGATCAGCAGCGCCACCACGGTGAGCAGCACCACCCCACCGACTATCCACAACCAGTTCAGGTTGCCCCGGCGTCCGGATGAGGTGCGGGGTTCGGGGCGTGGCGGCGGCTGCCGCGGATCGAGCGTGGTGTGGTTGGTCCAGGCGTTGCCGTCCCAGAAGCGGTACCGGCCCTGACCCCCGGCCGGATCGGGATACCACCCAGGCATCGACATGGCATGAATCATATGCGGCACCGGCGCCCGGCCCGCCGCCCAACTGGGCGAGTGGCTGGGCGCGCGACTGCCCGGCGGCTGGCAGACTTGGTGCATGGATCGCCAGACCGAGTTCGTGCTCCGCGCCGTCGAGGACCGCAACATCAAGTTCATCCGGCTGTGGTTCACCGACGTGCTGGGGTTCCTGAAGTCGGTCGCGATCGCCCCGGCCGAACTTGAGGGCGCGTTCAGCGAGGGCATCGGCTTCGACGGCTCGGCGATCGAGGGCTACGCGCGGGTCTACGAGGCCGACATGATCGCCCACCCCGACCCCAGCACCTTCCAGTTGCTGCCCTGGCGCACCCAGGCCGGTACCGCGCGGATGTTCTGCGACATCACCATGCCGGACGGCTCGGCGGCGATGGCCGACCCCCGGCACGTGCTGAAGCGGGCGCTGAAGCGGGCCGCCGACCTGGGTTTCACCTTCTACACCCACCCCGAGATCGAGTTCTTCCTGCTGCGAAACCCGATCACGCCAGGAGTCGAACCAATTGCTCTCGACCAAGGCGGCTATTTCGACCACACCACGATGGACGAGGGCACCG
>NZ_JBASCI010000264.1:0-7248 GCF_049651565.1 Brooklawnia sp. | reverse complement strand
GTGCTGGTCATCACCGGCGCCGAGGGGCTGCGCGTCCTGCAGGTGGACCTGCCCCGCTAGCTCAATCCGGGTCGACCGGGATGGGGACGTCGAAGCGCAGCGTCCGGGCCGGCGGCGCGAGCAGTGGGCCGCGTTGCCGCTGGATCCACAGGTGCGGCCGGCCCGCGGCGTCCCGGGCCAGCATCCAGCGCCGCTCGACCTGGAACCCGTCGGCCGGGATAAGCGATTCGGGCAGGATGGCCGCCTGGCCCTGCAGCACCGCCGCCCGGGCCGGTGGCAGGTCTCGCAGCTGCCCGTCGGCGAAGTCGACCAGCCGGCGCTGCTCGAGGCGGCGTTGGTCGTCATCGGTCATGGTGTACGGGATCCAGTGCTCGGCGGCCCCCTGGTTGGGCTGGTAGCGGTACGCCTGGCCGCGGGTCAGGTCGCCGGGCGGCAGCACCGCGGCGTCCACCGGCTGCGGTTCGGGGACGGTGGGCTGCGGGTCGCGCTGGTCGAGCCGCCGCTCGACCGCCCACACCACATTGGACTGGTCGTCCACCCCGAACTGGACGCGTTCGATGACCTCACCCTGCAGCGGCCGGTCGACCGCCTGCCACAGGAGCAGCTCGCCGGACGCCAGCCCCTGGCTGCGGAAGACCCCCCACGCCAGGCTGCCCTGGGCGGTGACGACCAGGTCGGTGGGCGGTCCGAGGCCAGTTTCCCCCTGCGGGGAGCCGTCGTCGGCCAACCACCACCGGTAGGTCTCGCCGAACGAGTCGGTCACCGCGATCGCGGCGATCCGCAGCAGTTGTCCGGCCTCGGCCGGCACCGGGATGTCGAACCACTCGTCGCGGTGCGAGAAGAACAGCGCGGTCATGATCGCGGTGGCGGTGTGCGCGGCGTCCGGCGCCAACGCGCCGACGTCAGCGGCGGGATCCTCGATCTCCCAGATGCCGGTGCGTGGCATGCCCGCGTACTCGATCCGTGCCGGCACCACCACGCTGGGTTCCCCGGGACGATCACCGGGCGGCAGGCCGGCGGGGGCTTCGGCGTCCACCGAGTACCAGTCCAGCCGGCCACCACGATGACGTCGAAGATGCAGCCGGACGCCGGTGGCGGCGAACGCGTCGTCCTGCTGGTAGACCAACTGGTCGGCCACCCAGGCGGAAGCGGTATCCGGCGGAACCTCAGGCAGCAGAGCGGGATCGGTTGGACGCAGCCCGGCCCGCCACATCGCCAGCCCGTCCCAGGCCGGCGTGACCTGGTCGTAGGGCGGCGGCGGATCGGCGAACAGCCAGCCGGCTTCCGGTTGCAGGGCCAGGTCGGCGGCCAGCAGTCGCCCCACCCGCAGCCGCCGGCCCGGCGTCCACCAGTCATCCAGTTCGGACTCCACCAGCGGCTCGGGCGGCACGTCGCGCAGGGACGCGTCCGACCCCGGCCGGGTCAGCGGTCGGGTCTCGGTGATGACTTCGGCGCGGACCGGGGTGCTGGCGTTCTCACCCTGGAACTCGCCGAGCTGCCACTGCCTGGTCAGGAACCACAGCGAGTCGTGCACGGTGCCGCTGGCCGCGTAGGCCCAGTCGGCGGTCGGCAGCGGCGTCAGGCTCAATGCGAAGTAGCGCGGCATTCGGGTTCCCTCCTCACAGGTCCATGAACCGGGTCGCTGGATCGAACAGGCGGACGGCCTCGTCGGCGCCCAGCCAGGGCAGGCCGGTCGGCAGCACCTCGTCGACCCGGTCGGACGCGGTGGCCGCGCGGGCCACCAACAGCGCACGCAGTTCGGTCAGCATGACCGCGACGTCATCGTCGGTGAGCCGGTCACCGGCGTTCGGCGGGACGGCGATGAGGATCGCCTGTGGCGCCCGGGCCAGTGGCGCGTTGAACCCGAATGCGGCGTGGGTGTCCCTGCGCCGCAGCGGCAGCACCTCGGCGTAGGCGTCGACCACCCCGACAGCCACATCCTCGCCGGCCAACGCGTCGCCGGGTCCGACCGCACAGGCATAGCCGGGTGGAGTTCCGCCCAGCCCGCCACCGAATGCGATCAGCTCGGCGATCTCCTCAGTCAGCCATGGGTCGCCGGAGTTCGCCCAAACCGTGAGCGCCTCTCCGCCGGCAGCTTCGGCGGCCAACTGGTACGCCTCCAGCCTGGCCAGCGCGGGACGCGTCGGCGCCACCACGGTCAGCCACTCCCCTTCCCACCTGGTTGGGTCCCGCGACGTCAGCTCGGCGGTCTGGAGCAGCCGGGAGGTGGGCCACTTCACCAGCACCGGCAGGTTGCCCTGCGGCGCGGCCAGCGTGGCGACGGCCCGCGCGATGCTGTCGGCTCCCCCGGTCGGATCGACTCCCGCTGCCCGCTGCTCCAGCTCACCCGCCATCACGGCCAGGATCTCGGCGAGCGGGGTCGCCCCGTCCGGCTGCGGCAGCCCGCCGACCGCCGCGGTCACCGCCGCAGTGTCGGCCGGTGTGTTCAGCGGGGTGAGTCCCCATCGGGCGCCCAGCCGGACCGCAGCCACCTGCTGCTCGTGGCTCGCGCCTGCCTGAGTGGCGGCCAGCAGCCGGGAAACGGTGGCGTCGTGTTCGGTCTTCAGTTGCCCGTAGCGGGCGAGCAGCGCTGTGGTGGCCCAGGTGGCATCGGTCGCCGGTCCGCCGAGCAGCGCGCACAGCCGGGCCGCCGTGGCCAGTGCCGGTGGGTCCACCACGACGGCGGACGCGTGGCCGTCCGGTTCGGTTGGTTCGAAGAGTTCACCGGCGCCGGAAGGGCCCAGGCTCGCCTGGCGGCCGGTCGGGACGCCTTGCACCCCGCAGGCTGCGGCGGCGAACAGCCGCAGTTGGGCCGGGGCGAGGGCTACGGTGTCGATGGGCCGCAACCCGAAGGTGTCCAGCAAGACCGAGGCCTGAGTACCGTCGGAGAAGTCGACACGCCAGGTCCACCCGGTGCCGAACTGCTGCTCCAGCAGCGCCGCCACCGACGGCTCGGCCAGCCCGGCGGCAGTGGCGTCCGGCTCGGGTTCACGCCACGGGATCACCGACAGCACCGTGGTCCACAGCTCGCGTCCGGACGCCGGCGTCCTCGGGTACTCCGGCTCGGGGAACGGCCCGGACCCGGACACCCCGCGCATCGACGCGGCCGCCCGCCCCGGCCGGCGCGAGGACGAGTTGAGCGCGCCGTCCAGCAGCGCGATGTCGGCCAGGGCATCGATCCCGGCCTGCAGTTCGCGCAACTGGTCGAGCTGCCCGGTCGATACCGGCACCGGCACCGGTTCGCCGGCCAGGTAGCTCTCCAGAGCGGCGACGCCCTGGCACACCTGGCGGGGGTCCGGCCGGTCGGGGTACATCGGGAACCGCTGCCGCAGCTGCTCGGCGGCCAGGTACGGGCTTTCGGCGGGTGTGGCGACGATGCGTTCAACCTCGCGTCCCACCACCTCGTACAGGTGGTGGCCGTCGCGCAGGTCTGCCACCAGCTCGGTGGCGATCCGGACCGCGGAGCCGGTGAGGGCGATGCCCCAGGGCGGCTCGCCCTGTTCATTCATCTGCGGGTGTCGACGATTGTTCAGGTACTCGTCCCTGGCCAGCGTGGCGACCAGCGTCTGGGCTTGTGAGGGGGTGTGCAGCAGGCCGGAGTCGGTTGGGCCGGGCCGGCCTTCGAATGGCCCGTACACCCAGCCGTAGGCGCCCAACCGATGCCGGGCCTGCCCGTCGCTCGCGGCCCGCAGCCGCTGCCAGGCCACCCCGGTCAACCACGGATCGATGCGGGTGGTGTAGGTGTCCAGTAACGCGCCGCAGGCATCCTCGAGCCGCTTCCGCCTGGCCGAGTCGATGGTCGGCGGCGGGATGGCCGGCAGGTAGCTGCCCCACAGCTTCGGGTAGGTCGGGTCGCCGTTGGGAACCGCCAGCCATGCTGCCGGCTTTGTCCACCGAAGCGGTTCCGCTGGATCATCCGGGTCGACCATGCCCGCCACCTGCAGCGCAGCGACCGGCCAACCCTCAGCCTCGAAGCCCGCGCCCAGCGGCGGGCTGACCCCCACTTGGTGCCACCGCGAAACCGTCAAGCCGGCCTGCACGAGCAGCCGGGCCAGCAGCGAATCGGTCAGGACGCGCAGGCGTGCGCGGTATCGACCATGTTCGGTCTCGCCGAAGTACCTTTCGTCCGAACTGAACAGCCCGGTGAGGTCCACGATCGGGTTTCCGGACGATGGCATCAGCGTTCGGCCGCCGGCCAGGATGGTCTCGAGCAGCGCTGGCAGCGGGACGCGGCGGGCCACCTCGTCCTCGCCCCAAACCGTCGACAAGGTGCCCTGCACCAGCGGCAGCTCGACCGGGTCGGGCACCGCCGACGATTCAAGCCATTCCCGCTCGCCGCTCACCATCACGCGATAGCGTCCAGGGTCGGCGAGCACCGGCCGGACTGTGTTCAGATCGATCCAGCGATGGAGTCCGAACCGCAACGACCGGCCACCCCGGCCGAGCAGTTCGGCGTAGCGGGCGGCGTCTGCGCCGCGCACGGTGCCACCCGTGACCAGCTCGGCATGCAATCTCGTCCTGGCCGCCCGTAGCGAGTCGACCAGCGACTCCAGGTCCGGCGGGTCGTCCGAGGTGGGCGCCCAGGCGTCCAGCCTGGTGATCGGCAGCAACCCGTACGGTTCGTCGTGCAACCGCAGCGCCGGCAACGGGCCCTGTGGGTTCACGTTCTGTAGCGTCCACCGCCCGAGGTGTCCCAGCCGTTCCACGGCGTCGCCGTCCTGCCCCCAGCGGTCGCCCCAGGTTCGAGCCCCCCACAGCGCCGGCCACAGGGCAATGTGCAGCAACGGGGCGAGCCGGGTGCCGGCCGGGAACGACGCACGGGCGGAGCGAATCGCCTCGGCGTCGCCGGCGAACAGTCCCAGCACGTTCTCGTCGACCTCGGCTTCGGCGAGCACCGCCTCCCGGCCGCGAGGGCGTGCGATGCTGGGCACCGTCGTTCCGGTCAATGACCGGTGGATCACCCGGTCCAGGGCGGACTCGGCGTTGGCCGGGTCGATGCGCCGCAGCAGCGCCTGCCACCATGCCTCCTCATCGGGTGCACCATCGGCCGTCGACCGGCCCTCCGGGCCGGCCAGCGAGGTGGCGGTGGTCGCGCCACCGACGCTGTTGGTGGCGACGCCGAGCGGCGCCTCCGCCAGCGCGCCCGTCCAGATCTGGTGCTCGAACAGCGTCGCGGCCGCCTCGTCGCCGATGCCCCAGACGCAGACCCCACGCAGGTCCGCCGGGCCCAGCCCGTCGGGCAACTCGAACTCACCACCGAGCCCGACCCTGACCGCCTCCGGCCAGTCGGCAACCCAGTGGCCGAGCACCGAGTCGACGGCGTCCAGCCTCGGCAGCGGCAGTTCGGGGGCGATGGTGGCGTCAGGGTTGTCCGGGTCGTTCGGCAGGTCGCCGATCGACTGCAACTGCTCGGCCCCGTTGGCGTGAGTCCAGACCGCCACCCGCAACCGGGCCGGCAGGCCCCGCACCATTGCCGGTTCGTCGGCCGGATTGATCTGCTCGCCGGGGCTGCGGGGTGCATGCTGGGCCAACCAGGTTGCCCGGGCCGGCCCGACCCGCTCGGCAAGCTCTGCGAAGGCGCGGCGGTGGTCCGGCGTCCCGAACCAGTCGGGCTGCAGCGCCTCGTCGCTGTTGAGGGCGTCGCGGAACAAACGCACAGCCTCGATCTCGTCCGGGGTCAGGTGGTCGCTGTGGCTGTCGATGGCCGGCGGCTGCGGGATGACCCGGAGCAGCATTCGCCAGGGTCTGTCCGGGTCGTCCTGGCGGAACTTGGTCTCGAGCTGCAGGGGCAGCAGGACGCCCAACTCCTCGGGCGGTCCATCTGGTGGCGGCGTCATTCGCTCCTCCCCTGATGCTTGAGGTGCGCTCCGTCGATGGCCATCCGGGTCTGCGGGTCGATGTCCTTCGCGGCCTGCCCGGCCGAGGTGTCCAGCTGGACGCCCAGGTCGTTGCGGAATCGCACCTCGCTGGGTGGTTCGTCGAGCACCACCAGGTATTCGTCGAGGTCGGTTGGGGCGATGTCGAACACGAAGAAGACCAGGTCGGGGGTGATGTCGCCGCGGAACGTCGCGGCGATGTGTGTCCGGTTGGTCAGCCAGGTGGCGAGGTCGCCGCCCTCGGGTGGTCGCAGGTCCTGCGGCCCCTCCTGCAGCGCCAGTTCCTGCAGGTCGTCGTCGTCGAGCCTGCGCTGCAGGTAGACGACGGTGCCCGGATAGCGCCGGAACAGCGGGGTGTGGAACAGCAGCACCAGCCGTTCCGCCGA
The DNA here is from genome assembly GCF_049651565.1 of Brooklawnia sp. Classification (GTDB taxonomy): domain Bacteria; phylum Actinomycetota; class Actinomycetes; order Propionibacteriales; family Propionibacteriaceae; genus Brooklawnia. The sequence goes on along the minus strand of NZ_JBASCI010000264.1, from coordinate 986 downwards.
CGTGGTGGCTCCCGGGACGCTGGCGTCGGCCTGGTGCGACCTGTGGCCGAGCGGCGAGTCGTCGGTCCACTCGCCGATCGGGATGATGTCGGGCCCACGTTTCCCGCTCGCCGGTTCGGCCGGACCGAAGAACATCCGCAGCGGGGTGGCCCAGCGGTCGGCCTGCAACCCGCGCCAGCGCGCCTCGGACAGGAACTGGGAGTTGAGTCCCACCAGGAACGCATCGATGAACGCCGGGTTGGTGCGCAGTGCGGTGAGGGTGTGCATCGCCACCGACTGTGATCCGGGCAGGAACCAGTCCGGTTCGTGGTCGCGCAGGATGATCCAGGTCGGGAAGTCGAGCCCGAGCGGATAGCGCGGCGGCGCGAGTGAGTCGACGGGCAGCCCGCTGACCTCCTCTTCCAGGTGCAGCCTGGCAGGTGCGCGCTCGTTGCGCGGGTCGACCGCCTTGACCAGGTTGCCGCCCAGCCCCGGCAACCAGACCGGATTCAGCGTCGCTGGCGCCGGGATGCGGAGCACTTCGATCCACATCGTGCACTCCGGTGGCTGCTCGTCGGGCTCGTGGCGTTCCCAACAGTGCAGCAGGCAGCGCAGCACGGCCCGCTGCACCGGCCCGTAAACCTGGGCTGCGGCGTCCCCCCACCTGATGACCCGGCCCAGCAGCCAGTCCCACGACTCCCCTGTGACGTCCTCGACCATCTCCCTCAGGTCGCAGTCCAGCGGCAGTTCGCCGAAGTAGTCCTGGATTGGTTGGTCCTGCAGGTCTTCCACCTTCTCCCTGACGTACTCGTCGGCCCGGTGGTCGTACGCCTCCGGGTCCACGGGACGCAGCGCGGGCGGCAGCAGCCTCACGAATGCGGCGTGCAGGCCCGCCCACTGGGTGGCCAGCTCGGCCAACCCACGCGCCAGAGGGTCCAGGAGGACCAGGCCGTCCTGCCCATTCATCGCACCCCACTCGATCCAGGCCTGCTCGAGTTGATCCCAGC
>NZ_JBASCI010000263.1:0-5093 GCF_049651565.1 Brooklawnia sp. | reverse complement strand
GTGCAGACCGCTCTGTTCGGGGTCCACGGGTTCGGCAGCCCGCCGGGCGGGACGCTCAGGTTCGAACTGTTCAGGCCTGCCGGTCACCGACCAGTACCCGCGTAGACGATCGCCTCCTCGGCGGCGTCCAGCTCGAACGCCGAGTGGGCGGCCTGCACTGCGGTGTCGACGTCGGCGGCGTCCACCACCACTGAGATGCGGATCTCGGAGGTGCTGATCATCTGAATGTTGACCCCCGCGTCGGCCAGCGAGCCGAAGAACTTGGCGGTGACACCGGGATGGGTGCGCATGCCGACGCCAATCACCGAGACCTTGCCGATCTGGTCGTCGTAGCGCAACTCGGCGAACCCGATCCGGTCGCGGGCGGCGTTCAGCGCGTCCACCGCCTTCTTGCCGTCACTCATCGGCAGGGTGAAGGTGATGTCGGTCGCGCCGGTGGCCACCTCGGAGACGTTCTGGACGATCATGTCGACGTTGACGTCGCAGTCAGCGATCACCCTGAAGATCGCAGCCGCCACACCGACCTGGTCGGGGACACCGGCGACGGTGATCTTCGCCTCGCCGCGGTCATGCGCGATTCCGCTGATGATGGCCTGTTCCATGGCGCTGCCCTCCTGGCTGTCGATTATCCCGGTCACCAGGGTGCCCGGCCTGTTGCTGAACGAGCTACGCACGTGCACCATCACACCCTCGCGGCGGGCGTACTCGACGCAGCGCAGATGCAGGATCTTGGCGCCGCAGGCGGCCAGTTCGAGCATCTCGTCGTAGCTGATCTGCGGCACCCGGCGGGCGCCCTTCACGATGCGGGGGTCGGCGGTGTAGACGCCGTCGACGTCGGTGTAGATCTCGCAGACATCGGCCTTCAACGCTGCGGCCAGCGCGACGGCGGTGGTGTCGGAGGCGCCACGGCCGAGCGTGGTGACGTCCTTGGTCGATTGGGAGACGCCCTGGAAGCCGGCGACGATGACCACGTTGCCCTCTTCGAGGGACTTCTCGATCCGGCCCGGGGTGATGTCGATGATCCGGGCATTGCCGTGCTGCGCGGTGGTGATGACGCCGGCCTGGCTGCCGGTGTAGCTGAGTGCCTCGACGCCGAGGTCGTTCAGCGCCATCGCCAGCAGCGCGGCCGACTGCCGCTCGCCAGTGGTCAGCAGCATGTCGAGTTCGCGGGCTCGGGGTTGCGGGCTGACCTGCAGCGCGAGATCCATCAACTCGTCGGTGGTATCACCCATTGCCGATATGACGATGACGACTTCGTTGCCGGCCTGCTTGGCGGCGACGATCCGGCGGGCAACCCGCTTGATCGAGTCTGCGTCAGCCACCGACGAACCGCCGAACTTCTGGACGATTCGCTGGCCGCGTGCCATCTGGGTCATCGACTGCCTCCTCATGCCCCTGGTCTGCTGGGGCACCGGGGCAACTCTATCCGCTATGACCGGCGCTATCACCTGCTGTTTGGCCGGGTTGCAGCACAGGTTGCGCCGGCCGGCGCGGCAGGGGCCTCCCGCCCCCGCCGGGGCCTTCCGCACCGCTCGGGCCTCCTCTGCCCCGCCCGGCCGGCCGCTTCGCCGGGCCCTCCGCTCCGCCCGGCCGGCCGCTTCGCCGGGCCTTCCGCAGCGCCGTACCCTTGACGACATGGACGGACTTCCCATCGATGACGCCGATCGCGACCGCGTGATCGCGAGTCTCCAGCGAAGTCACGCGTCCGGCTACCTTGACCAGGCCGGGCTCAACCGGCGCATCGAGGTGGCACTTCGCACCGACGACCGGCGAGAACTGGACGACCTGGTGGCCGACCTGCCCGATCTGGCCGGACGCACTTGGGCCCCGAGCGCCGGGCAACAGCTGGCCCCGTACGAGGGCACGGAACCGGCCGCGCGCCCCTACCAGCCGACCGCCCAACCGGCGTGGCAGCAGTTCCTGCGCAACTCGGGGCCGACACTGGCGATCGGGGTGGTCGTCGCACTGCTCCTGCTGGTCGTGCTGAGCCAGTCGAGCGGCTCGTTGTTCTGGCTGTTCTGGATCTTCATCATCTTCATCCGACCGGCGATGAAGACCCACCAGCAGCGCCATCCACCGACCACCAGGCACTACCGGCCGCAGCGCCCCCAGCAGCCGCCGAGGGTCGAAGACCGGTACACCTCCGAAGGCCGCGAGGACGACAACGGCGGCCAGTGGAACCAGCCGCCCGGCAGCCGCTGAGGCAGCCCTGTGGCCGGCCCGGCAAAGGGCGATGTAACCCGTCGTCGGGTGCGCCGACCCGGGTGAGACGCGTGCCACTGTCCTGGGCGCAGCCGGTAGTTTGTTGCACTGCATAGCGCCCGCAACGCGGCGCGGTACCCACCTGACGTGGAAGGACCAAACGTGAAGACCCACCTGCGCAAGCTCGCGGCGCTGGCAGCCGTCGGTGCGCTCGCCCTGACCGGTTGTGGTGGCGGCGGCGCTGCTTCCAGTGACGCCGAGACCTACAAGATCGGCATCACCCAGTACGTCTCGCACCCCTCGCTCGACGCCGCCCGGGAGGGCTTCGTCGAGGCCCTCGAGGATGCCGGCCTCGACGTGGAGTACGACGAGCAGAACGCCCAGGCCGACCAGGGCACCGTGACCTCGATCGCCAGCCGCTTCGCCGGTGATGCCGACATGGACCTGGTGCTCGCCATCGCCACACCCAGCGCCATCGCCGCCGCCCAGGCGATCACCGAGGTCCCGATCCTGTTCACCGCGGTCACCGACCCCGAGGCCGCCGAACTGGTCGACAGCAACGCCACGCCGGGCGGCAACGTCACCGGCACCACCGACATGAACCCGGTCGCCGAGCAGATCGCCCTGGTCAAGCAGGTGGCGCCGGACGCCGAGACCGTCGGCATCATCTACTCCTCCGGCGAGGTCAACTCGATCGTCCAGGTCGAGATGGCCAAGGAGGCGGCCGCCACTGAGGGCCTGACCGTGGTCGAGAAGACCATCGCCGAGGGCCGCGACGTCCTGCAGGCCGCGCAGACCATGGACGTGGACGCCATCTACGTACCCACCGACAACGTCGTGGTCAACAACTTCGAATCGGTGCTGCAGGTGGCCGAGGAGAAGAAGATCCCGGTCATCGCCGGGGAGGCCGACTCGGTGCGCCGTGGCGGCCTGATCACCGTCGGGCTCGACTACCACGCGCTCGGCGTCCAGACCGGCGAGATGGCGGTCCGGATCCTCACCGAGGGCGCCGACCCGGCCGAGATGCCGGTCGAGTCGCAGAAGGAGCCGCAGCTGGTGGTCAACACCGCGGCCGCCGAGCGGATGGGTGCCACCCTGCCGCAGGCCCTGCTGGATTCCGCGGACGAGACGGTCTCCTAACCGATGGTTGCAGCGCTCGATCTGGGTCTGATCTTCGGGCTGATGGCCCTGGGGGTCTACCTGACCTTCCGGATCCTGGACTTCGCCGACCTGACCATCGACGGCAGCTTCACTACCGGCGCGGCCACTGCGGCCGTCCTGCTGGTCGGGGGGACGTCGCCGATGGCCGCCACCGCGTGGGGTGCCGCGGTGGGCCTGCTCGCGGGGTTGGCCACCGGTCTGCTGAACACGTGGGGGAAGATCCACCCGCTGCTGGCCGGCATCCTGACCCAGATCGCGCTGTACTCGATCAACCTGCGCATCATGGGACGGGCGAACGTCCCGCTGCTGCGCGCCGATACCGTCTTCACCCCGCTGCGCGAGGCCGGGCTGCTCGGGACGTTCGCGTCCGCGGGCATCCTGGCCGGCGTGCTGGCGTTGTTCGTCATCGCGCTGGTCTGGTTCCTGTCCACCGACGTCGGGTTGGCGCTGCGCGCCACCGGTGACAACGAGGGCATGGCCCGCGCGCAGGGCATCAACACCGACCTGATGAAGTGCATCGGGCTGTCGCTCAGCAACGGCCTGGTCGCGCTGTCCGGTGCGCTGTTCGCGCAGTACCAGGGCTCGGCCGACATCGGCATGGGCATCGGCCTGATCGTGGCCGGCCTGGCGTCGGTGATCATCGGCACAGCCATCATCAACAACGGCCGGGTCTGGATCACCGCGATCGCAGTGGTGGCCGGTTCGATCATCTACCGGTTGATCATCCAGGCCGCGCTGTCGATTCCGTGGTTCAACCCGAACGACATGAAGCTGCTCAGCGCGCTGATCGTGGTGGTGGCGTTGCTGCTGCCGCGCTGGGACGTGTTCAACCAGATCCGCGCCCGAACTCGCGAGAAGCAGTTCGTCGTTGAGCCGTGGGACACCCCCGACCCGGAGGAACTCGATTCCGGTGACGCCCGGCCGCCCAGCCGGGGCGTGGCCAGGAAGGCGGGACGGCGCAACAATGCTTGATGTTCGCAATGTTTCCAAGGCGTTCTTCCCGCACACCATCAACGAGAAGGTGGCGCTGCGCGACATCTCGCTGCACCTGAACAGCGGCGACTTCGTCACCGTGATCGGCAGCAACGGGGCCGGCAAGTCGACGCTGCTCAACGTGGTGGCCGGCCGCTACCGTCCCGACATCGGCACGGTGTGGATCGACGGCACCGACGTCACCAAGCTGCCCGACCACAAGGTGGCCCAGCAGGTCGGCCGGGTCTTCCAGGACCCGATGGCCGGCACCGCCCCACACCTGACGATCGAGGAGAACCTCGCCATCGCGTGGGCCCGCAACCGCAAGCGCCGCCTTCGGCTGGGTGTCACCCGGCAGCGCAAGGACCTGTTCCGCGAAGAACTCAAGATCCTCGAACTGGGCCTCGAGAACCGGCTCACCGCCCGCGTCGGGTTGCTGTCCGGCGGCCAACGGCAGGCGCTGAGCTTGGTGATGGCAGCGTTCACCCAGCCGCGCATCCTGCTGCTGGACGAGCACACCGCCGCGCTCGACCCGCAGCGGGCGGCGCTGATCACCCGGCTCACCAGGGAACTGGTGACGCGACACGAACTGACCGCGCTGATGGTGACCCACAACATGGAGCAGGCGCTGGCACTGGGCAACCGGCTGATCATGATGCATGAGGGCCGGATCATCTTCGAGCTGGGCGGCGAGGAGAAGAAGGCCGCCACGGTGGCCGACCTGCTGGCCGAGGTCGACCATTTCCGCGGCGACGGCG
>NZ_JBASCI010000262.1:0-3739 GCF_049651565.1 Brooklawnia sp. | reverse complement strand
CCCCGGAATGGGGAGGCGCCACCGCTGGTCGGCTACGAACTCGCTATGCGTCCTGCAGGTACTGGTCGAGGCGGTACATGAAGGCCGACATGGCGTCCCGGTGGACCGGATCCCACGGCCGGTAGGTGCCGTCGGGCCAGCCGGTGGAGATGCCCGCGTCGTGCATCCAGGCGATCTCCTTGTAGAACTGCGTCCGCGGGGTCACGTCGGTGAACGGCGACCGCCTCGGCGCGTCGAACTCCGGCTCGTCCGCCAGCCGGTACATGAACGCCGCCATCGCGTCGCGGTCGACCGACTCCAGCGGACGGTAGGTGCCGTCGTCCCAACCGGTTGAGATGCCCGCCTGGTACATCCAGACGATCTCTTTGTAGAACTGGTTGTCCTCCTCGACGTCGCTGAACGGCGACTCGGCCGGCAGTGTGACGTCCGGCTCACCAGCCAACCGGTACATGAACGCGGCCATCGCGTCCCGGTTCACCTCGTTCCATGGCCGGAAGGTGCCGTCCGGGTACCCGGTCGAGATACCCCGCTCGGCCATCCACATGATCTCGTCGTAGAACTGGATATCCGGGGTGACGTCGCTGAACCCGTAGGTCAGGCCGAAGCCGAACGGGAACAGGGTGTCGGCCTCGTCGTAACCGGGCAGGTCCGGAGCCTGGGTCTCGATGGCTGTCACGTTGTTGGCCAGCGCGAACGGCATCCTGCCCTGTGGGGCGAAATTGCCCGACAGCACGTCCCACAGCGCGGAGTCGGTGACCCCGAACCCGGCGACGATCGCGCCGGCGTCCTGCAGGCCACTGGCGTCATCCAGCACGTACGGCTGGCGGAAGTAGACGCTCAGCACCACGTTCTCGGCGCCCACGGTGTCCATCACGGTCTGGATGTCGGCCAGCGACGGGGTGATCCGCCACGACTGCGAGTCAGCCATGCCGGTGAAGTCGAGGACGTTCGACTCCCACGGCAACGCGCCGCCGAAGCGCAGACCGTTGTCGGTGCAGCTCGGTGTGGGGTTGGGCACGTTGATGTTCTGGTTGACACCGTTGACGACCTCGGCGTCGTGGATGCAGCGGTCGGACGCACCCCAGGGACTGTTGCCGTCGAGGCCGGGGATGTCGTCCATCACCACTGGATTGACGCCGTACTCTGGGTCCATGCCGCCGATCACGTAGAAGTCGGCAGTGGTGCTGGGGTCATCGGTGTCGCTGAAGGTACCGGTCGCCGGGTTGAACCAGCCGGTGTCGTCGAAGTTCGACCGGTAGGCGCCGGTCACCGAACGGTCGGTCGCGGCGGTGACATTGATGACCGCGACGTCGGCGTCCGCTGCCGCCCCGACGCCCTCAGTGTTGCCGTTGATGACGTCGAAGCCGAACTCGTCGACCTGGGTTTCGTTGTACGGGCCCATCACGAACGCGGTCTGGCCATCCTCCAACGGCAGGACGCCGCTGTTCTGCAGCAGGACGACCGACTTGCGCTGCACCTCCTGGGCGATGGCGCGGTTGGCGTCGCTACCGATGGTCTGGGTGGCGTTGGCCGGGTCGACGTACGGGTTCTCGAACAGGCCCATCTGGAACATCGGGGTCAGCAGCCGCTCCGCCGCCAGGTCGATGCGCTCCTCGGAGATGAGGTTGTTGGTGTGCAGGTCGAGGATGGTCTGGACATTGTCGAAGCCGGACAGCGTGTCGGTGCCGCCGTTGATGGCAGCCGCGACGCGCTCGGGGACGGTGGCGTCCTCGAGACCCCAGGCCCGGTCGTTGATGATGCCGGTGTCGGAGTTGACGTAGCCCTGGAAGCCGAGCTGGTCACGCAGCAGCCAGTTGACGATGTCGTCGGAGAAGGCGAAACCGGTCTCGGGGAATGTGCGGCCCTGGTAGGTCACGTCGATCGGTGCGCCGTAGTAGGGCATGATCGCCGAGACGCCGCGGTCGATGGCCGCCTCGAACGGCTTCAGCGCATACTCGAAGCCGTCACCCGGGTAAACCTGCGTCTTGCCGTGGGCGTAGTGCGGGTCCAGCCCGAGTTCCTGCGGGCCACCGCCCGGGAAGTGCTTCATGGTGAGCGCCACGTCGGTGTCGGGACTGAGCTCGATGTCACCAACCGTAGTGCCCTGCAGGGTCTCCACCAGCTGACCCATGATGTCGGCACCCAGGTCGGCGTCCTCGGTGAAGGTCTCGTGGACGCGGTACCAGCGCGGATCGGTGGACAGGTCGGCCATGTAGCCGTACATGCCGCGCAGGCCGATGGACGACCACTCCTCGCCCATCACGCCGGCGAAGTCCTCGACCACGCCCATGTAGTCGTCGTCGCCGAGGGCGGCCGAGGCGATGCCGGCCTCCTTCGGGAAGGCGCTGAACGCGCCGGCGGCCTCATTGATCCCGACGCGGGCGTCGTGGTCGATGTGGTTGCGGGCGTTCGACTTGAACAGCGACGGGATACCCAGCCGGGTGGCCTCGGTCAGCTCCTGGACGCCGTTGGTGAACTCGGCGGCCTGCGCCGGGGTGACCACCGGGGTGCCGGAGGCGCCACAGGCGGTCGGGGTGGCGTCCACCACGTTGCGGAAGATGAACCGGTGCATGTACTGGTTCTCGATGTAGTTGGTGGCCGGGTCGACCACGGTGCCCTCGCACCCCGAGTTCAGGGTCTGAATCAACATCAGGCCCGACTTCTCCTCGATGGTCATCTGGCCCACCAGGTCGGCCACCCGCTCCTCGACCGGTAGCCGCCAGTCCTCGTACGGGTCGACCGTTGCGTTGTCGTTGAGGTCCTTGAACTCCAGACCCTCGTGTTCGATGATCGACTTCACCCGGGCGTCCAGCACCGGCTGCTGCGGATCCTCGGGGGCGGCGGATGCGGCCACCACTCCTGGACCCAGTAGAAGTGGAATCGCCACGGCGATTCCGGCCAGGCGGCGCACGCCCGGCCTTGTTGTGCTCATCATTCAGCTACTCCCATGTGGCTGTGTCCGACCCCGAGGGCCGGACGGGTGATGGGCGGATGCCCGGCGCGGGCCACCTCGGCCCGTCACCCCCGTGCGCCCTCACCAGTCGAAGGCGGCACGGATTGCGCGAACTTAGCAGTCTCACAGGTCAGATGAAGCGTTAAAACGCGTGCCGTGGACGAATCTGGCCGAAAGTACAGGCGGCGATCCCGGACGCCGCAATGGCCCGGGGCCGGAGCTTGCGACGGCGTCCTGTTACCGGCCGACGACGACCACCAGGTCGCCATCGTGGGCTGGCGTCCTGACCAGGTCGGCGGGACGCGTCGTCATTCCCGGGACGTCGGCCAGGCCGACGGTGTAGTCGCTGACCGTCATCGCCTGCTCGCGGGGCAGCAGCAACTCCAGCACCACCCCATCGGCCGGCGGGTCGTAGAACCGGATCTCGTTCGGCAGGTCACCGGTTGGCCGCACCGGTCGGGACGCTCGGCCGTTCGCCCGGGCGACCACCTCCAGCGCCGGCCCGATGGTGTGCAGCACGAGCACGTCGGCGTCCCGCTGCGAGCGCAGCTCGGCCACGACCCGGACGCCGTCCGGCGTCTGGCGGGTCTCCCGGACGGCCAGCTCGGGGGCGGGCAGCCCGGCGTGCGCGGCGTCCCCCACCCATCGCACACCGGCCCGGTACGGCAGCAGCGGACGCTCGTCCACCTGGTCGGGGGTGTAGCCGGCCGTCCACTGGTGGGGTCGGGCATCTGTTGAGTACCAGGCCGCCGAGTCCCCGTCCTGCACGTACATCAGGTGTGACGT
>NZ_JBASCI010000261.1:0-15593 GCF_049651565.1 Brooklawnia sp. | reverse complement strand
CCGGCCATCGACTCCGCATCGAACAGATCCCGCTGATCCCGCGATCGCCCCTGCACACGACCAAGGCTCCCGCACCCGGCCCCACCACCCGGGCACAGACACGCACTTGTTCAGCAGTCTCCTAGGCCCGCTGCCCGAGGCTGGGTCTGTTGGGCAGGATCGGTACCGGTGGACCAAGAGTGCACGCCCCGAGGGTTCTCGGCGGGCATTGTGCCGTCCCCTGGGCCCGAAACTGCACTGCGACCGGCCTGGTCGGACGGTGTCCGTCGCCACCAGCGGTCAGGAGGGTTGCCAAGTTCATTTCCGGCGGCCGGGGGTTCGGCCGGTAGCATCGTGCATGACTCCGACGAAAGAAGAGAATGAATCGACCCGCTGACACGCACGCTAGCTACCTGGACGCCCCAGACAGCTTCGGCTCGTGGCTGACCCGGCTGTTCAAGGGTTTCATGGTCGGCATCGGCTTCATCCTGCCGGGCCTGTCCGGTGGTGTGCTGGCCGTGATCTTCCGGATCTACGACCCCATCATCCGCTTCCTGTCCAGGCCCCAGCACCGCTTCGTCAAGAACGTGCTCTACTTCATCCCGGTCGGCATAGGCGGGGCGGCAGGAGTGCTCTTCTTCTCGATCCTGGTGGAGGCGGCGTTCGGCCGCTTCGCCGCCCAGTTCATCTGCCTGTTCATCGGCTTCGTGGTCGGCACCTTCCCCTCTCTGTTCCGGCAGGCCGGCCAGCAGGGCCGCCGGCCGGTGCACTGGGCGATCATGCTGGTCTCGGCGATCGTGATCTTCACGATCATGCTCGTCGGTGGGCAGGTGGCGCTGGACGTCACCCCCAACCTCGCAGCCTGGCTCGGTTCGGGAGCGCTGATCGGCCTGGGCGTGATCGTCCCGGGGATGAGTCCGTCCAACTTCCTGATCTACTTCGGCCTCTACGACAAGATGGCCGCCGGCATCGCCGATTTCGACTTGGGCGTCATCATCCCACTGGTGATCGGTCTGGTCGCCTGCGTGCTGCTGTTCGCCAAGGGCGCCGCCTGGGCGTTCGACAACTACTACGGCGCGATGTACCACTTCATCCTCGGTATGGTGGTCGGCTCGTCGGCCGCCATCTTCCCGACCGTGGTCTTCCCGGCCTTCTCACCGGACGGCTTGGCCGAGCAGGGACTCGGCATGGCGAGTGCGGTCGTCTTCGCACTGATCATGTTCGTGGTGGGCACCGTGGCGTCCTGGCTGTTCAGCCGGATTGAGGACCGGGTTGCTGTCGAACGCGAGACCGCGGAGGCGGCAGCCGACATGATGACGCGGGCGACCGAGCAGGCCACCGGGACACCGTCGACGGAGCCGAGCGAGGCCCATCCCGCCGACCAGCCCCGCCGTCCCCAGTGAGCCGACCGCGCGGGGATGGTAAGCGTTGGGCGAACACTGTTCGCCGGTCGATGATGAGTCCCATACTTGGGCCATGGTCGCTTCCGGACGGGCCCGCACGTGGGGCTGGGTGGTTGTGCTGGCGGTTGCACTGCCGTTGGTGGCCTGCGGGGCGATCCCGACCGATCCCGAGCGGACGCTGGCCCGGATCGAGGACACCGGCGTCCTGCTGGCTGGGGCTGCGCCGCGGCCGCCCTGGGTGGAGCTGCCCGCTCAGGCGGGCGAACCACCGGGGGGCAGCGAGGTGCGGTTGGTGGAGGACTTCGCCGAGCAGCTGGGCGCCGAGGTCACCTGGACTATCGCCGGCGAGGAGGAACTGGTTCGGCTGATGGAGGCCGGTGAACTGGACGTCATGGTGGGCGGACTCAGCGAGCAGAACCCGTACCAGAACAAGGTTGCGTTCACCCGGCCCTACACCAGGTCGACCGACCCCGAGGGCAAGACGCTGAAGCACGTGATGGCGGTGCGGCTGGGCGAGAACGCGCTGTTGTCTCGCCTCGAGCACTTCTTGGACGAAGCGGTCGGGTGATGGACGCCGAGGCACTGGGCAAGGCCCGCCGGCTCGAGGTCATCACGTTGGTCTACATGCTGACCGCGGTCATCATCGTCTTCTTGGTGATGGGGTCGTCCCAGGCCATGAAGGCAGCCTGGATCGAGGACCTGCTTGGCCTAATCCCGCCGATCGCGTTCCTCTACTCGTCGCATCGGGCGCGCCGGAAGCCTACCGTCGAGCACCCCTACGGCTACCATCGTTCGGTCGGTGCGGCCCACCTGGCGTCCGCGGTGGCACTGCTGGCTGTCGGGCTCTTCCTGATCATCGACTCCGGCAGCGTGCTGATCACCGCCGAGCATCCGTCGATCGGTACCGTGCGGGTGTTCGGCGTGACTTTCTGGGCGGGCTGGCTGATGATCGCCGCGCTGGCCTACACCGGCGTCGGGCCGGTGATCCTGGGCCGCATGAAGCTGCCGCTGAGCGAGAAACTCCACGACAAGGTGCTGCACGCGGACGCCGAGATGAACAAGGCTGACTGGATGACCGCCGGCGCAGCGATCATCGGTGTACTGGGGATCGGCATCGGGTTGTGGTGGGCCGACTCGGGGGCCGCCCTGGTGATCGCCACCAGCATCTGCAAGGACGGGATCACCGAGATCTCGCACGCGGTCAAGGGACTGGCCGACGGACGTGCCCGCACCTTCGACGACTCTGAACCACATCCGCTGCTGGGCGATGCCGAGCGGGTGCTGACCGGGCTGGCTTGGGTCAGTGACGCCAAAGTGCGGGTCCGGGACATGGGTCACGTCTTCCACACCGAGGCGTTCGTGGTGCCGTGGGGCAACGAGGCGGTCGCGCTGGCCGACCTGGAGGACGCCCGGCAGCGGCTGGTCGACCTGGACTGGAAGATGCAGGACGTGGTGGTGGTCCCGGTGCCCGAGATCCCCGAGGTGCTCCGCCGTGACCCCGCCGGGCGGGACTGAGCCGCAACCCGGACCGGATCCTGGTCGACCGTTCAGCGCCTCACTGCACCGTCGCGTGCTCGTGGTGCTCCTTGACCGGGATCATCACCACGAGGCCGGCGAGCAGCACCACCGCGACGCCGAGGATGCCCCAGTACTGGGTGTTCGCCTCGCCGGTGACCGCCGCCCCCAGGCCGATGGCCAGCCCGAACAGCATCGGTGACAGAAACGACACCACGCGGCCGGTGGTTGCGTACAGCCCGAAGACCTCACCCGACTTGCCGACCGGGATCAGCCGGGCCAGGAAGCTGCGGGACGCCGACTGCGCCGGCCCGACGAACAGGCACATCCCCAAACCGGCGACCCAGAAGATCACCTTGCCGCCGTCGTGGAAGAGGAAGACCACCCCGGCCATCGCCACCAGAGCGGCCAGCGAGATCAGGATCACCTTCTTGGGCCGATCCGGTCATCCAGCAGGCCGAAGACGATCGTCGACAGGCCAGCCACGATATTCGCCGCGGCACCGAAGATGACGACCTCTCCCCCGCTGAAGCCGAACGTGCCCGCCGCGATCACCGCACCGAATGCGAACACCCCGGCCAGCCCGTCGCGGAACAGCGCGGAGGCCATCAGGAAGTAGACGGTGTGCCGGCTGACCCGCCACAACCGCCTGATGGTGTTCACCAGTTCGACGTAGGACGCCACCACCGGTGCCAGCCACCGCCAGACGAACTGTGGCTTGCGGTCACGCCAGCGTTCGATACCGGGGATCGGTGCCCGCTGGGTTGCGGGCTTGTCGTGCAGGTTCAGGAAGGTCGGCAAGGTGAACAGCAGCGTCCACACCCCGCAGACGATCATCGAGACCCGGATATCCATGCCGTCCTCGCTGGTCACCCCGAACAGCCCGACGTCGGGCTGGATGAACAGGAAATAGATCAGCAGCAGCACCACGATGCCGCCCAGATATCCCATCCCCCAGCCGAAGCCGGAGACCCGTCCCACGTTGCCCTGACCGGCCACTTCGTCGAGCAGCGAGTTGTAGTTCACTCCGGCGATCTCGCCGACCACCGAGCCGAGCGCCAGCAGGCCGAGCCCCAGCCACAGGTAGGCGGGGTCGGGCCGGACGAAGAACAGCGACGCCGAGATCGCCGCCAGCAACCAGGTCAGGATCCGCAACGTGCTGACCGCCCGGCCGCTGCGGTCGGCGGTCTGGCCCAGCACCGGCGCCGCCAGCGCCACGAACAGCCCACCCAGCGTGGTCGACAGTGACAGCGCCTGCGAGGTGGAGTTGGTGTCGCCGAATGCCGAACTGGTGATGTAGACGGCGAAGACGAAGGTGGTGATGACGGTGTTGAACGGCTGGGTGCCCCAGTCCCACATCGCCCAACTGATGACCTGCTTGCGCGATACGTCCTTCGGCTGACCCAGTGCGGTGCCCGGCTGGGCGGCGACCTGGTTGCTCACGCTCGGCACCGTATCGCCTGCTGGTTGCAGATTGGATGAGCGCCACGGGCCGGACGCTCAGGCATCGATCCGCTCGTCGTCGAGCTGGTAGGCACCTTCGATGATGAACTCCTTGCGGGGCGCCACCTCGTTGCCCATCAGCATCTCGAAGGTCTGCTCGGCGGCCTCGGCGTCGTCCACCGTCAGCCGGCGCAGCATCCGGCGCCGGGGGTTCATGGTGGTGTCGGCCAACTGGTCGGCGTCCATCTCACCCAGACCCTTGTAGCGCTGGGGCTCCTTGAACCCCTGCCCCTTCTTGGTCAGCTCGGCGAGCTTGCGCCGGTACTCGGCATCGGAATAGGTGTAGATGTACCTGTCCTGGCCCTTGCGGGGGTTGGTCAGCTCGAAGCGGTGCAGCGGCGGCACCGCCGAGTAGACCCGGCCGGCCTCCACCATCGGCCGCATGTAGCGGAAGAACAGGGTGGCCAGCAGACAACGGATGTGGGCGCCGTCGGAGTCGGCGTCCGCCATGAAGATCACCTTGCCGTAGCGGGCGTTGTCGATGTCGAAGGTGCGGCCCGACCCGGCGCCGACCACCTGGATGATCGCCGCGCACTCGGCGTTCTTCAGCATGTCGCCGACGCTGGCCTTCTGCACGTTGAGGATCTTGCCCCGGATCGGCAGCAGCGCCTGGAACTCGGAGTTGCGGGCCAGGTTCGCGGTGCCGAGCGCGGAGTCGCCCTCGACTATGAACAGTTCGCTCTGCTCCATCGAGGTCGACCGGCAGTCCTTCAGTTTCGGCGGCAGGCTGGACGACTCCAGGGCGGTCTTGCGGCGCTGGTTCTCCTTGTGGACGCGGGCCGCCACCCGGGTCCGGGAGGCGTTGACCACCTTCTCCATCACCGTTCGGGCCTGCGGCCGTTCGGACGCCTTGGTGGAGTTCAGGAACCGGCCCAGTTCGGCCTCGACCACGCTGGCGACCAGCCGGGTGACCGGCGGGGTGCCGAGCACCTCCTTGGTCTGGCCCTCGAACTGCGGTTCGGGCAGCCGCACCGTCACCACGGCGGTCAGGCCCTCCAGCACGTCGTCCTTGGTGATCTCGTCGCCGCTCTTCAGCAGCCGGGTGCCCTCCAGGCCGTTCTGGAACGCCTTCAGCAGCCCGCGTTCGAAGCCCTGGATGTGGGTGCCGCCCTTCGGGGTGGCCACGATGTTCACGAACGAGCGCTCGACGGTGTCATAACCAGTGCCCCAGCGCACCGCGATGTCGATCTCGAGGTTGCGCTCGACGTCGGTCGCGGTCATCGCGCCGTTCTCGTCGAGCACCGGGACCGTCTCGACGAACGACTCGTTGCCCTGGATGCGCAGCGTGTCGGTGACCGCAGCGTCGGGTGCCAGGTAGTCGGCGAACTCGGAGATACCGCCGTTGTGCTTGAACCGCTCGGTGACCGGCTCGCCGCTGCGGGCGTCGGTGACGCCCAGTTCGAGTCCGGACACCAGGAAGCTGGTCTGCCGGGCCCGGTCGAGCAGGTGGTCCAGCGAGAGCTGGGCGTCCTTGAGGAAGATCTGGCGGTCGGGCCAGTACCGCACCCGGGTGCCGGTTACCCCGCGTCCCACCTTGGCGATCTTGCGCAGCCCGTGCTGCGGGGTGAAGGGCGCGTCGGGCCCCTCGCCGTCGAAGACGCCCGGCACGCCGCGGCGAAAGCTCATCGCCCAGGTGGCGCCGTTGCGGTCGACCTCGACGTCGAGCCGGGAACTGAGCGCGTTGACCACCGAGGCGCCGACCCCGTGCAGGCCACCAGTGGCGTTGTAGTTGCCGGTGCCGAACTTCCCGCCGGCGTGCAGCTTGGTGTAGACCACCTCGACCCCGACCAGACCGGTGCGGGGCTCCACATCGACCGGGATGCCGCGGCCCTGGTCGGTGACGCTGATCGAGCCGTCGGCGGCAAGGGTTATCTCGATCTGCTCGCCGAACCCGGCCAGCGCCTCGTCCACCGCGTTGTCGATGATCTCCCACAGGCAGTGCATCAACCCGCGGGTGTCGGTGGACCCGATGTACATGGCTGGACGCTTGCGGACAGCCTCCAGCCCCTCCAGGACGAGCAGGTTCTTGGCCTCGTAGGCGCGGCCCGGAGCGGCGGCAGACGTTTGTGGGTTCGACCTTGGTGGCACGGCGTGAAGCCTACCCGGCCGCTCCGACAGCCGACGACAACGACTGCGGTAGCAGCAGACAGCGGACCAGGGGCCCGGGATGAGATCTGATCGTGACCCGTGGTCGGTGGGTTATCCGGAGCGGACGGGTAGGCTGTGGCCATCAGGAAGCCTGTCGGGACAACCAACGGCACGCCTGGGGAACAAAACAGCACGACGGCCTTGTTGAGCAGGTACCGAACCCGGACCCCCGGGGTGCAGAGGAGATGACGATGAACGCGACTGTGATGGACAACCAGCACCTGACCGCAGCCGATCGCTGCGACCGTTGTGGCGCCCAGGCCTACCTCCGCGTGACCTTGCCCTCTGGTGGTGAGTTGCTCTTCTGCGCCCACCATGCCCGCAAGCACGAGGACAAGCTCCGGCAGGTTGCGCTGCGGATTCACGACGAGACGCATCGAGTCAGCTGACTGACCACTCACAAGCTTCCCAGCGGCCCGGCTCACCAGAGTCGGGCCGCTGGGTATTTGCCGGATCGAAGGATGGGCAGGACGTGATGGGCGCCGAACGCGCACTGGCAGCACTTCGTGAGCTGGGCCTGGAACAGGTCGTGACCCGGCACGGCCGGGTGAACTCGCTTGCCGAAGCCGCCCGGATGCGCGGTATCGAGCCTCGCGACATCGTGAAGACGATGGTGGTTCGCCGCGGCCCCGACGACTTCCTGTTCGTGCTGGTCCCGGGTGACCGCGACTTCAGTTGGCCCAAGCTGCGGGCGCTGCTCGACGTCCAGCGGCTCTCGATGCCGGACGCCCGGACCGCCTTCGAGGTGACCGGGTACCAGCGCGGCACGATCACGCCCTTCGGTTCGACGCACAGCTGGCCGGTGATCGCCGACGCCTCCATGCTGGGACGCCGGATATCGATGGGTGCCGGTGAGCATGGAGTGGCGGTCTCGCTGGACGCCGACTCGATGATCGCTGCTCTGAACGCGACGGTGGCCGACATCAGCGACTGAAGGGCGGGTTCTTGGGCCGATCGGCCTTCGGGTCAGCTGGGCGGCTGCGGCCGAAGTTCGAGGACACCGAGCACCAGCCCGGACGCCGCCACCGCCAGGCTGATCACCAGGACCAACCACCATCCCGGCAGGTTGACCGCATCCAGCGTGCCGGCGGCGCTGGTCAGCAGGCCGATCCCCAAGCCGATCAGCAGGATGTTGCGGGCGGCCTGCTGGTTACCGGGGGCGTCGGCGGCCGCGCCCAACCGCGGCACGAAGATCCAGGCCAGGCAGACCGCCAGCCAGACCCCCCACAGCAGGCCCGGGATGCCCAACGGCTGGCCCTGGGCCAGCAACTGGATGACGAACGCCGCCTCGACCACCAGGAACAGCGCGAAGACGATCAGCAGCCGGCCGCGCCGGCTGCCCGGCACCCGGCGGGGCTTGAAAACCGAGTCGACTATCCGGGACAGATCGTTCACATCGCGCGGGTCGCGAGCCATCGTTCAGTTCAACCTGACCAGTCGGACCTCGGTGGGGGCGGCGACGCCGTCGCGGCCGGCCGTCAGGTGGAATGAGGTGCGGGATGCACCGTCCAACCTGAAACCATGCTTGCGGTAGAAACCGATCGCCCGGTCGTTGCCGGACAGCGTCCACAGGAAGGCCGGCGAGTCACCGATGGCGGCGTGCAGCAGGGCGTCCGCCAACCCCGACCCCTTCGCCTCGTCGAGTGCGAACAGGATCCTGAGTTCGAGCGCGGTCGGCGCCTCCGGGTCGTCGGACGCGTCGGCGTAGGCGGTGGCCACCGCCTTGAGGTCGGACGACCGCTTAGCCAGCCAGATGTGTGCCCCGTCCACGGTCGCCCGCCACCAACTGTGGATGCGCGGGATGACGTAGTCATTGCTGGTCATCGCCTCCAGCACCGCCGGGGACACGATCTCGCGGTAGGACTCCCGAACGGCGGCGGCCACCAGCCAGGCTGCGACCTCAACCTCGGCCAGGCTCTCCGCCCGCTTGATCTGGTACTGCCCCGCCTTCACGGCACGCTCACTCAAGGTAGTCGCGCAGGATCTGCGAGCGGGACGGGTGCCGCAACTTGCTCATCGTCTTCGACTCGATCTGGCGGATCCGCTCGCGGGTGACGCCGTAGACCTTGCCGATCTCGTCGAGGGTCTTGGGTTGGCCATCGGTGAGCCCGAACCGCATCGACACCACGCCGGCCTCGCGCTCACTGAGCGTGTCGAGCACGTCGTGCAACTGCTCCTGCAGCAGGGTGAAGTTGACCGCGTCGGCCGGCACGATCGCCTCGGAGTCCTCGATCAGGTCGCCGAACTCGGAGTCGCCGTCCTCGCCGAGCGGGGTGTGCAGCGAGATCGGCTCGCGGCCGTACTTCTGCACCTCGACGACCTTCTCGGGGGTCATGTCGAGTTCTTCGGCCAGTTCCTCGGGCAGCGGTTCGCGGCCCAGGTCCTGCAGCATCTGGCGCTGGACGCGGGCAAGCTTGTTGATGACCTCCACCATGTGCACCGGGATGCGGATGGTGCGGGCCTGGTCGGCCATCGCCCGGGTGATCGCCTGCTTGATCCACCAGGTGGCATAGGTCGAGAACTTGTAACCCTTGGTGTAGTCGAACTTCTCCACCGCCCTGATCAGGCCCAGGTTGCCCTCCTGGATCAGGTCGAGGAAGAGCATCCCGCGCCCGGTGTAGCGCTTGGCCAGCGACACCACCAGCCGCAGGTTCGCCTCCAGCAGGTGGTTCTTGGCACGGCGGCCGTCGGTGATGATCCACTCGTAGTCATCGAGGTCTGCCGCGTCGACGTTGCCCTCCAGCATCCGCTCCTCGGCGAACAATCCGGCCTCGATGCGCTTGGCCAGGTCGACCTCCTGCGCCGCGTTCAGCAGGGCGACCTTGCCGATCTGCTTCAGGTAGTCCTTCACCGGGTCGGCGGTGGCACCGGCCGACACCACCTGCTGTTCGGGCTCGTCGGTCTCGTCGGAGTCGGACAGGTTGAAACCCTGCTCGTCGGCGACGAGCTCGGCCTCGTCCTTCTCGGCCTCCTTGGAGTCGAACTGCGAGTCGTCCACGTCGTCCAGGTTCCGCTTCTTGCCGCCAACCGTGAGCACCACATCGTCGCCGTCGCGCTCGACCTGCACATCGATGACCTGCTCGGCGGCCTCGGCGACGGTCGGCTCGGTCTTCTTGGCGCCGGCCCGGCCACCGGCGGCCGTCTTCGGCTTCACGGCGCCCTTGGCCGAGGTGGACCGGCTGCGGGTGGTGGTCCTGCTGGTCTTGCCGGTCTGCTCGGTGCCGGATGCGGCGGCGGCCTCGGTGGTGGAGCCCTTGGGAGTGGAACTCCTGGCGGTGGAGCGGCTGCGTCGGGCTGGTGCCTTGACAGGAGCCTGTGCGGCGGAGGTCTCGGCTGCCTCGTCCTTGGTCGGCTGCTGCTCTGCAGCCTGCGCCGTCTTGCGAGAGCGGGTGGCCTTCGCAGCAGAGGTGGCGGCCTTGTCAACGGTGGGCGTCACTAGTGACCTTTCGGAAGCCTTGTGAAACACTTGGGCGTTCGCTCACCCCGAGGGGTGGGCAGTGCCTCGATCCATTTTGCCACGCTCGGCAAACGAGGAGCGCGCGGCGTCCTACCTGTGGGGTGGACCCGTGGAGGGCAAAGGCAGGCCGGACTGTGCGACCCCGGTCGCGTTATGCCCCCACGTTGGCCGGTTATTCAAGTTCTGACAGCTTGCGGGAAGGAAAACCACAGGTTCGTGCGTTACATCTTAAGACGAAAGAAAGGCAGATGCCCATGGATACCAAGACCCGCGTACGCGCCAACGATGGCATCGACGGCAAGGACTCGGTAGGACTCTACCTGGAATCCATCGCCAAGACGCCGTTGTTGACCGCGGAGCAGGAGGTGGAGCTGGCACGCCTGATCGAAGCCGGACAGCTCGCCCAGGCAGTGCTGGACGACCGTGCCAGCACGGATACCGACGCGTCTCGTGAAGAGCTCGAGCTGATCGCCCGCGAGGGTGAAGCGGCCATGCAGCACTTCGTACGGGCCAACCTTCGTCTGGTCGTCTCGGTCGCCCGCAAGTACGGGCGCTCGCAGATGCCACTGCTCGACCTGGTTCAGGAGGGCAACACCGGCCTGATCCGGGCAGTGGAGAAGTTCGACTACACCAAGGGGTTCAAGTTCTCCACCTACGCCACCTGGTGGGTGCGGCAGGCGATCAGCCGCGGCATCGCGCAGCAGGGACGGATCGTCCGGCTCCCGGTGCACGTGGCCGAGCAGGTCAACCAGATCTCGGCCGTCCGCCGTAATCTTGAGCGCAGCCTCGGTCGTGAGCCCGAGGTGCACGAGATCGCCCAGGAACTCGATGTGACCGAGGAGAAGGTCATCGACCTGATCCGCTACAGCCGGGAGCACGTCAGCCTGGACGCCCCGGTCGAAGAGGACGGCGACACCTCGCTGGGTGACCTGATCGCCCGCGAAACCTCGCCCGGCCCCGACGAAGTCGTGCTCAACCAGGAGGACCGGGACCGGTTGGACACCATGCTCGGCAACCTGGACGAGCGGTCGGCCGACGTCGTGCGGCGCCGCTACGGACTGCTCGACGGACGCCAGGCCAAGCTGGCCGACATCGGTCAGGTCTGGGGGATCACCGCCGAGCGGGTGCGCCAGATCGAGCGTGCCGCGCTGGTGGTGCTGCGGGAGAAGAGCGCAGCAGCGGTGGCGTGACACCCCCTCTCCGCCAATAACACAGGCAACCTGGGCCCCGGCAGTCACCTCGACTGCCGGGGCTCGTTGGTTCCTGGGCAGCTTCAGCTGAGCAGTTCTCGGTGCGCCACGGGACGGATCAACCCCTCCTGGGCACAGGACGCCACCAATCGTCCCTGCTGGAACAACCGCCCGGAGGAGTAGCCCAGCGCTGACGACGCCGACGGCGAGAACATGTCGTACAGCAGCCACTCGTCGGCCCGGAAGTCGCGGTGGAACCACATCACGTGGTCGACCGACGCGGTCTGCAGCTGGTCGGACAGGAAGACCACCGGGTGCGGGACGGCGCTGACGCTGAGCAGCGTCAGGTCGGAGATGTAGGCCAGCACGGCGTGGTGTATTCGCTGGTCGTCGGGCAGCTGGCCGTGGGTGCGCACCCAGCAGCGCATGGACGCCACGTGCCGGCCCGGCCTGATCGAACCACCGGGCGACGAGTCGCCGATGAAGCGCAGCTCGATGGCGTCCCACTCGTGCCAGATCGGGTGCCGGCCGAACCGGTCGCGCATCACCTCAGGGAAGGTCGGGCAGTCGTCGGGGTCGGGCAGGTCGGCAGGCATCGGGTCGTTGTGCTCCAGGCCCTGCTCGGCGGCGTGGAAGGACGCCGACATCGTGAAGATCTCCTTCGCCTGGCATGCCGTCACCCGCCGGTTGCTGAACGTGCCCCCGTCGCGCACCTTGTCGACCAGGTAGGTGATGTCGGAGCCGACCGATCCGGGTCGCAGGAAGTAGGCGTGCAGGGAGTGCACCATCCGCTCGGCCGGGACCGTGCCATAGGCTGCCGTCAGGGCCTGGGCGAGCACCTGGCCGCCGTAGGTGCGTTGCATGAGGGTCTTCGGGTGGTGGCCCAGGAAGCCGGTCTCGCCGATGCGGCCGAGTCGGAGCAGGTCAACCAGTTCAGCGGCGTTAGCGGGCACGCGTCCCACCATGCCACAATCCGGCCACCGGGTCGGACCGGCCCCGGACGTGACTCGGGGTGGGCCCGAACCGGACCCACCCCGAGTCGTTTCCGCGCCGGGTCAGCTCAGCGGCTCGTCACGCCCGACCGCGGGATCATCGGTCGCGGCGTCCGCCTGCTCGCTGACGTCCGTCGCGGCTTCGGAAACGCTTTCGGCTGCGCCGGCGGCCGCATCCGCCGCCCCGGCCTGCACGTCGGCGATGGTCTCGCTGGCCTGGGTGCCAGCCTGTTCGGCGGCCTGCGAGACGTTCTCGGCGCCCTCGGCGGCAGCATCGGCGGCCTCACCCTTGGCCTGGAAGAAGGCGGCCTTGAAGTCGGTGAACTTCTCACCGAGATCGGTCTTGAGGGATTCGAACTTGTCGTCCACCTCGGAATCGCTGTACTTGGCCTTCACGGTGTCGGCCACTTCGCGGTACTTGTCCCCGATCGACTGGGTGACACCCCGGAACTTGTCATCGAGGTCGGTCTCGTCCAGCCGGCCCTTGACCTGGCTGGTGAACTCGCTGTACCGCTCGCCCACCTCGGCCTTCAGGTCGGCGACCTTGTCGTCGAGCTCGGAATCCTCGTACTTCTCCTTGATCTGGTCGGCAAACTGGCTCACCCGTTGCTGGGCTTCCCTGGCCAGAGCCTGCAGCCGTTCTCCAAAATCCATCCTTGGTCCCTTCTCGTGCGGGGTACTGATCCAACGTTAGTGACTCGGTTCCCGACGTGGGAGGTGGAAGAGGATAAAGCCCGGGAAGGCTCGGGGGGACGGCAGCCTCGAGTACGTTTGGAGCGGTGAATACCGCGGAAGTTGAGGTCAGATAGCAGATGAGCCAGACAACCAGCATCCCCAGTGCTGCCCCCGGCCCAGGCGCGGTGCTCAGCCACCTGCCGTCCGCCAGCCGACGCACACCGGTGTCGACCTACCGGCTGCAGCTCGGTCCCGACCTCACGTTCGACCAGGCGATCGGGCACCTGGGCTACCTGGAAGACCTGGGGGTGACCGACCTCTACCTGAGCCCGATCCTGCAGGCCGCGCCAGGCAGCACCCACGGTTACGACGTCGTCGACCACACCCGGATCAGCGACGTGATGGGCGGCCGGGAGGGCTTCGAGCGGCTCGCCCAGGCCGCGCACGACCGCCAGATGGGCGTCTTCGTCGACGTGGTGCCCAACCACATGGGCGTGCCCACCCCGATCTACCACAACCGGGCCCTGTGGTCGGTACTCAAGGACGGCCCCAGCTCGCCGTACGCGTCCTGGTTCGACGGCACCGACGAGATCGACGGCGACGGCCTGCTGATGCCGTTTCTCGGCGCCCGGATCGGAACGGTGCTGGCCAACGACGAGATAACGCTGGAGCGACGGGTCATCCCGGGTTTCGAGGACGACGGTCCGCAACCGGTGCTGGCCTACTACGACCACGTCTTCCCCGTCCGGGCCGGCACCGAAGGGCTGCCGCTGCCGATCTGCGTCGCCGAGCAGTACTACCGGCTGGCGTTCTGGAAGGTCGCAGCCGAAGAACTGAACTTCCGCCGGTTCTTCGACGTTGACACGCTGCTGGCGGTCCGGGTGGAGGACCCGCAGGTCTTCGACGCCACCCATGAGTTGCTGCTCGACCTGTTCCGGGCCGGTCACATCGACGGCTTCCGGATCGACCACCCCGACGGGCTGGCCGACCCGCGCGGCTACATGCGCCGGCTGTCGAAGGCCACCGGCGGAGCGTGGATCGTCGCCGAGAAGATCCTCGAGGGAGACGAGGAGATGCAGGACGACTGGCCAGTGGCCGGCACCACCGGCTACGACGCCGCCTGGCGGATCGTTGCCCTGCACGCCGACCCGAACGGTTCGGCCGACCTGGCTGCGATCGCCCACAACCTGGCCGAGGACATCCCCGGCTCGCTCGATGAGGTGATAGCCACCGCGAAGCGGGAGATCATCACCACCTCCCTGTTCGCCGAGGTGCACCGGATCGCCGACCTGGCCTACGAGATCTGCAGCGAGGACATCATGCTGCGCGACCACACCCACGGCTGGATCGCCAAGTGCCTGACCGAGCTGGTGATCGCATTCCCCCGCTACCGCGCCTACGTGGTACCGGGCGAGGAGGCTCCCGACGAGGCGGTCGAGCTGATCGAGGAGGCAGCCACGCTGGCCCGCACCCGGCTCGACCCCGACCTGCACGACACCCTCGACGTGGTGGTCGACCTGGTGCTCGGCCGCGAGGTCGGCTCCGAACAGCGCGCGCAGCAGGCGTTGCGGGCCGAGCTGGTCGTCCGGTTCCAGCAGGTCTGCGGCGCCGTGACCGCCAAGGGTGTCGAGGACACCGCCTACTACCGGTGGACGCACCTGGTCTCGCTGAACGAGGTCGGCGGGTCCCCGAGCACATGGGGCATCACTCCCGACGACTTCCACCGCTGGTGCGGCCAGATGGCCGAGAAGTGGCCGGCCACCATGACCTGCGGCACCACCCACGACACCAAGCGGTCCGAGGACGTCCGGGCCCGGATCCAGACGATCTCGCAGTTCGCCAGCGAGTGGCGGGCGCTGATCACCAAGCTTGATCCGCTGCTGGACAGCGTCGAGGGCCACACCGAGAACCTGTTCTGGCAGACCCTGGCCGGCACCTGGACCGAGGACGGCCCGATCGAGCTGGACCGGATGACCCGCTACCTGGTGAAGGCGGCGCGGGAGCAGAAGCTGTGGACGACCTGGACCAACCCGGATACCGAGCTGGAGGGGCAGATGGTCGACACCATCGCCGCGCTCTACGCCGATGAGGACGTGATGGGCGCATTCGCCGACTGGTTCGAGTTCACCCGGGACTGCGCCCGCGAGACGATCCTGTCGACCAAGGCGATCCAGCTCACCTGCCTGGGCGTGGCTGACAACTTCCAGTCCTGTGAGACCACCCAGAACTACCTGGTCGACCCGGACAACCGGCGTCCGGCCGATGTCGAGGCGCTCGCCGCGATGGCCGGTGAGCTGCGCCGACGCGATCCGCAGACCCTGGCCGAGGAGAAGTTCCACCTGACCCGGGCGATCCTGCGGCTGCGGCGGCGGCGTCCGGACGCGTTTGTCGGGGCCGCCGCGGCGTACAGCCCGCTGCCCAGTTCGTCCGGACACGTGGTGTCGTTCGCCCGAGGCGCCGACCAGGAGGTGGTCGTGGTGGCCAGCCGGCTGGCGCGTCCCATCGAGGCGGCTGGCGGGTTCGGCGCCAACACCGTGGTGCTGCCGGAGGGCCGCTGGTTCGACGTGCTGACCAGCCGGGAGTACGAGGGCGGTTCGATCGAGTTCACCACGCTGCTCGACCGCTTCCCGTGCGCGGTGCTCGAGGAGGTTTCCGACGCCGAGGGCACCACCACGATGCGGGCCGCGATGGCCCCGATCGAGCAGCGGCCGCGGCGGGCCGAGCCCAGGGG